>VBQC01000078.1 GCA_005887825.1 Verrucomicrobiota bacterium
ACAGTCGTTCTGCACGGGAAAGATTTCAGCGAAGCAAAAGCGCAAGGGGATGAGATCGCGAAGGAGAAAGGCCTCGCTTACGTCGATGGCTATGACGATCCCGCAATCATTGCCGGGCAGGGAACGATGGGACTAGAAATCGTCGAGCAAATTCCCGATCTCGAGGCTGTGATTGTTCCGGTCGGCGGCGCCGGGCTGCTTGCCGGCGTTTCTTTGGCCATCAAGACTTTGCGACCGAAAGCAAAAGTTATCGCGGTTGAGGCAGAAAACGTGGCGAGCTTTTCAGCCGCGCTTGAAGCGGGAAAACCGACGAAAATCGCGATGCGTCCAACGCTGGCCGATGGACTCGCTATTCCGCAGGTCGGCGCGAACGCATTCGAGATCGCAAAGGAGAACGTCGATCTTACCGTCATCGTCACCGAAGAACAGATCGCCCTTGCGATCCTGCGCTTGGTCGAATTGGAAAAAAGTGTCGTCGAAGGAGCCGCGGCCACGCCGCTCGCTGCGTGCATGTTCGGAAAATTAAAAGAGCTCGCGGGCAAGCGAGTGGTCCTTTTAATTTGCGGCGGAAACATCGATCCCAACGTGCTCAGTCGCGTGATAGAACGTGGTCTGGTAGCAGACGGTCGTCTTGGTCGATTTACCGCCGTTATTAGTGATCGACCGGGTGGGCTCGCCGATTTGGCAGCGCAAATCGCTTCCGCTGGCGCAAGCATCAAACAAGTGGTGCACGATCGCGCTTTCGCCAGTTCGGATGTCTCTGCCGTCAACGTCCTTTGCACGGTCGAGACCCGAAACCATCAACACCTCGCGGAGCTCCGCGCCCTGTTAAAAAGTCACGGAGTCAAAACCTACGATTCAAAATAGGTTGGGTGATTTGTGCATTCACGCTAATGCGGAGACGGAGCGCCGTGGCTACATGACTTGAAGCGCGATTCGCCTTCCGTAGTCTCTTCAAATGCAGATGCGCGAAGAAGACACTGATCTCAATTCATTCTCGCGCCGCCACATCGGTCCGAACGAAGACGAAGTCAGCGCCATGTTGCACGAAGTCGGCTCCGAGAATCTCGACGCCTTGATGGACGCCGCAATTCCGAAAAATATCCGACTTGATAGACGATTAGATTTGCCAGAAGCGAAATCGGAGAGCGAAGCGCTGGCGGACCTGCACGCGCTCGCGAAGAAAAACAAAGTCGCACGCTCATTTATCGGCGCAGGTTACTGCGACTGCGTCACGCCGCCGGTCATTCAGCGAAACGTTCTCGAAAATCCCGGCTGGTACACTGCTTACACGCCTTACCAGGCTGAAATTGCACAGGGCCGCTTAGAAGCGCTGCTGAACTTTCAAACGATGGTAACGGATTTGACAGGGCTCGATATCGCTAACGCCTCGCTGCTCGATGAAGCCACAGCCGCCGCCGAAGCGATGTCGCTTTGTCACGCCGCTGTAGCCGGAGTCGGTGACCACGGCCGTAAGAAAACGTTTTTTGTCGCCAACAATTGTCACCCGCAAACAATTGCCGTCGTCCAAACGCGTGCGAAGCCGCTCAGCATCGAGATCAAGATTGACGATTACTCACGTTTCAAATTCGACGATACCGTTTTCGGCGCGCTCGTACAATATCCCGCGACGGATGGCGCGATTTGTGATTACGCTGACTTCGTCAAGCGAGCGCATAACGCCGGGGCGCTCGTGGTTGTCGCGGCTGACATTCTTGCGCTGACATTATTGAAACCGCCTGGCGAATTCGGTGCCGATGTTGCGGTCGGTAATACGCAGCGCTTCGGCGTTCCGCTCGGGTTTGGCGGGCCGCACGCGGCATACTTCGCCACGCGCGATGAGTACAAACGTCACATGCCCGGCCGACTCGTGGGCGTTTCGCACGATGCCGAAGGCCGCGCCGCTTATCGTCTTGCGCTGCAAACGCGCGAGCAACACATCCGGCGGGACAAAGCCACGAGCAACATCTGCACGGCGCAGGTTCTCCTGGCCGTCATCGCCTCGATGTACGCAGTCTATCATGGCCCGCGTGGTCTGCGCGCACTCGCGGAACGCGTGCATCGCCTAACGAGTCAACTTGCGGATAGTCTGCGCTCTCTCGGTTTCACAATCACGCACGAGAACTTCTTCGACACGATTTGCATAGAGGTCGAATCGAGCGCGGTAATTTTGGAACACGCTCAAAGAGCCGGGTGCAATCTGCGTGCGCTCGGGCAGCGCGCAGTCGGCATTTCATTCGATGAAACGACAACGCCCCGCGATATCGAATTGTTGATGTCGATCTTTCGCGGCACGCCTGTGCGCGATCTTGCCGATCGCCGTGGCATAGGCTTCCAGCCTGTGGGGCCGCGGGGCGATTCGGCGGACAAGATGTCTGTGCCACGATCTTTGCTCCGCACTTCGGAATTCCTCACCCATCCCATCTTCAACACGCACGATACAGAGACGGAAATGCTGCGTTATCTAAAAAGACTCGAATCGCGCGATCTTTCGCTGACCACTTCGATGATTCCGCTCGGGTCGTGCACTATGAAACTGAATGCGACGGCGGAAATGCTTCCGATTTCATGGCCAGAAATTTCCAAGATGCATCCCTTCGCGCCCGGGGAACAAACGGCGGGCTACATGGAGATTTGCAAGCAGCTCGAGGAATGGCTTGCTGAAATCACCGGGTTCGCCGCGGTCTCATTGCAGCCCAATGCCGGATCGCAGGGAGAATACGCGGGGCTGCTCGCGATCCGCGAATATCACGCGTCCCGGGATGAAGCGCATCGCAATGTTTGTTTGATTCCAACATCTGCTCACGGAACGAACCCGGCGAGCGCGGTCATGGCCGGTTTCAAGGTTGTGCCGGTCGCCTGTTTGAAGGATGGAGATATCGATCTTGCCGATCTGCGCGCCAAAGCGGACGAGCATGCACGTGATCTTGCCGCGCTGATGGTCACCTATCCTTCAACGCATGGCGTTTTCGAACCCACGATTCGCGAAATTTGCGACATCGTGCACGCGCACGGCGGTCAGGTTTACATGGACGGCGCAAACATGAACGCCCAGGTCGGTCTTTGCCGCCCTGGTGATTATGGCGCGGACGTTTGCCATCTGAATTTGCACAAGACCTTTTGTATTCCGCACGGCGGCGGCGGGCCTGGCGTGGGACCAATCGGTGTTGCCAAACATCTTGCCGCGTTTTTGCCAAGAGAATTCATTCTCGATCCTGAAACGGGCGAAATCATTTTTGGCGAAGGTGAACACGGCAAGCGGCCGCCAGCTGGCAATGGACCAGACTATCGTCACGGCGGCGGAAAAGTCGGCAACGTCGCCGCCGCGCCGTTCGGCAGCGCGAGTATTCTTACCATCACCTGGATGTACATCCGGATGATGGGCGCGGAGGGATTGAAGCGGGCGAGCGAAGTCGCGATTCTAAACGCAAATTACATCGCAAAGCGGCTCGATCGCTATTTCCCGGTGCTTTTCAAAGGCAAACGCGGACTCGTGGCACACGAATGCATTCTCGATCTTCGGCAGTGGAAGAGCGCGGGAATCGAGGTCGAGGATGTTGCGAAGCGTTTGATCGATTACGGGTTTCATGCGCCGACGATTTCCTGGCCCGTTGCCGGCACGATGATGGTCGAACCAACGGAGAGTGAGCCAAAGCACGAGCTCGACCGTTTTTGCGACGCGATGATCTCGATCCACGCTGAGATCGAAGCGGTCGCGCGTGGAAAGATCGATCGGGAAAACAATCTCTTGAAAAACGCGCCGCACACCGCGTGGCAAATTGCTTCCGAAAAGTGGGACCGGCCTTACTCGCGTGAACAAGCAGCGTTCCCAGCCCCGTGGGCGCGCGAACATAAATTCTGGCCGGCCGTAGGGCGGATCGACAATGTCTATGGCGACAGAAATCTGTTCTGTTCCTGTCCGCCAGTCGAGGAATTCAGCGAAGGATAATTACCCTTCGGGCGCGAGCTCGGGAGCAGCAACAACGCGTGTCGGTACAAGCCGCAGTCCTGTACCAATTGTTTCCTCGCTCGGCACAGGACCGGCCTCGTGATATTCGGCGTCGCCGTTGACCTGCCAGAGATCGTAAAGCTTCGCATCAGCCAGAATATTTTCGACGCACAACATCGCGGTCATCATGGCGTGATCTTGATTGTTGTACTTATGCATGCCGTTGCGTCCGACCAGATGCAGATTCGGATAACGGTCGTCGAGTTCCTGGCGAATGGTGGCGACGTGCCGCGCGTAATCGTCGTCGTAAACCGGATACGCTTTCTTCTGACGAACGACGCAGCCATCGACAAAGTCCCCTTCCCTGGCCAGTCCAATCTGAATCAGTTCACGCCTGGCGAGTTCGATCAAATCGGTATCGCTCGAATCCCACAGCCCGTCGTGCTCGAAGCAGAAATATTCGAGACCGTAACAAACCTTATCGGGATCCGGAACCATCTCCGGCGACCAGGAGCGGAAGTTTTGGACGCGACCAACTTTGACGCTTGGATCGTGAATGTAGATCCAATTGTCATCAAACATCCGTCGATCTTTCAAGATCAGCATGACCGTGAGAAAATCGCGATACCTGAGGCTTTCGGCCGCGCGTTTCGTTCGCTCTTCCACTGGCGGGGTTAATCCGCAGACCAGTTCCCGCATTGGCGCGGATGAAATGACGTGTTCGGCTTCGATTGTGCGCAAATCACCCTGTCGATCCTTATATTCGACCGTCCAACTCCCAGATACCTCGTCGCAGGAGCAGCGAGTCACTTTACAACCCATCTCGATCTTGCCACCCTTCGCCTTCATCTTTTCGGCACAGGCTTCCCACATCATGCCTGGGCCTCGCCGCGGATAACGAAAGGAATTGATGAGCGTCTTAATTACTTTCGTTCGATCGCCATTGTAGCGCTGCGGAAAGAGCGCGTTCTTAATCGCGCTCCCGAGCGAAAGTCCCTTGATGCGTTGCGCCGCCCAGTCGGCGGAGATTTCTTTGCAGGTCATGCCCCAGACTTTTTCAGTATAACTTTTAAAGAATGTGTTGAAGAGACGTTTGCCGAATTGATTGCTTACCCACTCTTCGAAATTGCACGGATTCCGCACCGGGAATAGGCGCGCCTTCATCCACGAAAGAACGCAAAGAACCGATTTGAAAATGCCAAGTTTCAGCAGCGCTTCGAACGGCTTCAGCGGATAGGAAAAAAATTTGCCGCCGTAAAAAATACGCGAAGAACGCGGGCGCACGAGCATGTCATCAGGCAAAATCTCGGTCCACAAATCTTCGACCGCTTTCGACTTGGAAAAGAAACGGTGTCCGCCGATGTCGAAGTGAAAACCTTTGTAGGTGGTGGTACGCGAAATACCGCCGACGTAAACCGGATCGGCTTCCAGGACAATCACGTCGACTTCCTCCTTGGACAGGAGGCAACCAGCCGTCAAACCCGCTGGTCCGGCACCGATAATGACGACTTTTGTTTTCATCTTTTTCTACGCAACCCAATTGCCCCGGGTGAAGTTCCAGACGTACCAGCCCTGTACGCTCAACCCGGCCGCGCTGATCAACGCGACTGCCGCGATGCCGAACGCCCGTATGAACATCGGCGGCATGTAAAACTGACGCAGATAATTCAAAAGCGCCAGCACGATCAACGCGTGCACGCAAAATTCGTAGCGAAGCATGCTTTCCATATCCACGCAGGCCACTCCGCTGACTGAGACGTAATAGATCGCGGCGGCGCAGAAATAGATTCCGACGCGTATTGATAATTCGCTCCGCCATCGAATTGCGGCGGACCGGGCGCGCCGGAGTGCAAACGAAATTTCGCAAAACGCGATACCGATAAGGAGCACGGCCCCCAAAGTCATCGACATTTGGCTGGCCTCGGTCGGATTATTCAGAGCCGGAGCGAGCCAGCGATAACTAGAGGGCCTGAACACTGCCAAATAATCGGGGACGATGCCCCACCCGGCCGCTTGGGTAAGCATATAAATATCCCAGTGGCCCCAGCGCAGTTGACAGTAGAGGAAGAACGAAAGCGCGCCCAATGTTGCCACAACCATCAAACCAATCGCCATCGCGTGTTGGCGGAACAACCTTCGCGGCTCACGCAAGCTGGCCCATGATCGTAGCGTAGACCTCCAGGTCTGTGCGGCTGGTGGCGCTCCCAGCTCATCGGATGGGAAGGATCGGCCCAAGACCTTTGCGAAAACCGAGCGCACTACCGGAAACGCCGCACACACGATTCCGACAATACGCGTCGCCGCCATCACGATGCCATGTAAAGCGGCCCAGAATTTGGCGGCCCGACCCTGCGCGCTGCTCCAATAGATAAATCCCAGCAACGCCATCAGAAAAAGCGACTCTGAGTAGCCGGCAATGAGAAAGAAGGCGGCGGGATGGGTGAGAATCAACAATGAACCGCAAACTTGGAGCGCAGGCGAAATATTCCAGCGCTTGCAAAAGAGAAAAAAATAACTCCAGAACCCCCAGGCAGCGAGCTGGGCGACGATCAGCAATGCAGTTCCGGTGTCGATGTTGAGTTCGTAGCGAAACAAAGCAGCGATCGCAGGATAGGCGGGAAAAAATGCGACGTTCGACACCTCCATCACCTTGTGATCGATGGGCGGAACAATCGTCTGGTACCCTCGGTCAACGATGTTCGCAAACCAGTAGCTGTCGTGCTGGATAAGGGTGGCATAGCGATAATAAGCAGGTCCTTCCGGCGCAAGCAGGCCCACAACCATCGCTAGTTGCAGGAGGGTCAGCACTAATCCCGCCAGCAAAGGCTTAAGCAGTGGCCACGCGCGAGTCATGACGTCATGTTGGTAGGTTGCGACGTCTGGGCGCGTCGCGCGAGTTGGGAACGTCGAGGAGATAGGAAAGCCCCCGAGATTGCAAGAATTTGCGTGAGGTTCGGCGACAGCAGTCTCGGATGGCATTGGTCGGATGGGCCGTGGGCGGCAAGAGTTTGACGACACGATTCGCCTTTTATTCGAGTGGCGCCATAGGTGCCATGCGACCTATGCGTCCCGCAGGCAAACAGCCGACGGCTACAGCTACGCGGCCACTTGATCCGCAGCCCCCGCGAGTCCTTTATAAAGGTCTTCGTAGCGCTGCGCGGATGCACCCCAGGAAAAATTCCGCGACATTGCCCGTTTCATCAACTTCGCCCAAGTGGTGCGGTCGCGGTAAATTTCCCGCTCACGTTTGATCGCATCCCAGAAAGACTCGCTTGAATATTCATAACAGAGAAAACCATAGCCGCGATCCACCGTCGGATCGTAATCTTCGATGATCTCCTGAATACCTCCGGTGGCTCGCGCAACCGGAAGCGCACCATATTTCAGATTATACATCGCGCTTAGACCAGCCGGTTCGAAGCGGGACGGAATCAGGCTGATATCCATGCCTGCTTCAATCAGGTGCGCGAGTTTTTCGTCGTAATCCTTTCGATAGACGAACTTGCCTGGGAATTTTCTCGCGGCGATGGCCAGAGCAGTTTCGTACGTCGGATCGCCTTCGCCGAGAATGATCAGGCGGACGTCATCCGAAAGAAGTCGATCGAGAAGAGGCATAAGAATCTCGAAGCCCTTTTCCTCGACCACGCGGGTCACCATCCCGAAGACCGGACCACGCGGCGCCGACGCGAGTTTCAATTGTTTCAGGAGCGCCTCGCGACAAGTCTCTTTTCCGCGAAGCCGTCTCGCGTCATAATGCGCCGGGAGCAGACGATCCGATGCTGGGTTCCATCGTGTGTAATCCGCCCCATGCAAAATCGCCGTGAGGCGATGCGCGTTTTCTCGCAGCACCACATCAAGGCCGCAGCCGCCGGATGGCGTCTGCAATTCGCGCCGGTAATGTTCGCTCACCGTTGTGATCTTGTCGGCATAAAGAATTCCGCCTTTGAGAAAATTCAATCGTCCAAAAAACTCGACGCCATGGAGGGTGAAAAATCGCGTCGGCAGATTCGTGAGGTTGAAATCCAGCCCCCAGAAACTGCCCTGCTCAGCGACGTGATGGATCGTAAGCACCGTTTTGAACGGCAGATTATGCGCACGCACAAACACCGGCACCAGCGCAGCCGCCCAATCATGGACGTGCAGAATTTGCAGTGGCGGCGTCAATCGCCGCGCGAGTTCCAACGCCGCCTTGCAGAAAAAAATGAACCGCGCCGCGTTATCTTCGTAGGCTCGGCCGCGCTCGCCGTAAATTCCCGGCCGATCGAAAAACTCGTCGCAACGAACTAGAAACAACTGAACGCCGCTGGCGCTGCGTCCTTCCAGGTATTTGGCGACGTACGTTTTGTCGCCTACCTGCACATCGACAGTCACTCCTGTGCCCTTTTCCTTAAACGCGCGATTCTCTCGAATTTCGCGGTAATAAGGTAGTGCCACGCTGACTTCGTGCCCACGCGCGCGCAGTGCACTTGGCAAAGCATCCATCACGTCAATTAGCGCCCCCGTCCGCTGCAACGGCGGCCCTTCCGCGCCGATCATCAGGATTCTCATTGAATGTTGGATGTTCGATGTTCGAAACGCTTCAACGTCCCTCCTCAAGCGCATATTCCTGTTTCACCCACTCGATCGCTTCCTCACGTGTGCGCAGGTGTCCTTCAAGCTGTTGAGTCTCCACGGCTTCAAGAATTTCGCCAAACTTTGGGCCCGGCTTTAAACCAAGCGCGATCAAATCGTCCCCGCGCACCAAAGGCGGTGGAATGATCGGTTCGTTCGCGAATTCCTCGCGTTTACGAAGGAGGAATTCGTAATTGTCGAGCATGCGATGGCTGCCTTCGCAATCGACCCGATGCAACTCAATCTCCTCATCGAAAGTTGGTCGTGCCATAAAACGTTTTAATTTCGCCTCGCGCATTTTAGGCACGTCCTTGAAAACCATGTGTTGCCGGACCATCTCGACCGTGGCGTCGATTTCAGCACCGGAAAATCGCAAGCGCCTCATGATTTCTTCCGTCATTTCCGCTCCCAATCGATCATGCCCGCTAAAACGAATTCGTCCCGTTTCATCCACGGTTGCAGTGCTCGGTTTCGCGACGTCATGAAGCAACACCGCAAAAACGAGGGGGACAGAAACTTTTGCCGGAAGCAATTGCAACATCAATCGGGTGTGCTCGAAAACGTCGCCTTCAGGATGAAATTGCTCCGGCTGCTCGCAGCCCTTCATCGCCTCGAGCTCGGGCAGAATGATGCGCATTAATCCGCTCAAATCGAGCAAATCCCAGCCGCGGGTTCTGTTTGGCGAGAGAAAAATGCGCACCAGCTCTTCGCGAATTCGTTCCGCGCTGATCTCATTGATGGAGGCTGCATTCGCGAGTAGCGCATCCCACGTATGCTTGTCGATCTGGTAATCGAGCACCGTGGCGAAGCGCACGGCGCGCAGCATTCGCAATCGATCTTCAGCAAAACGCTGCGCCGGATCGCCGATTGCGCGCACCAATTTCGCCGCGATATCGGCATGGCCACCGACAAAATCGATTACTTCTTCCGCGACCGGATCGTAAAACATCCCGTTGATTGTGAAATCGCGGCGTTTCGCGTCTTCTTCAGGAGATGAAAAGTGCACCGCGCTGGGGTGCCTTCCATCGATGTATGCTTCGTCGGAACGAAACGTTGCCACTTCAAATTGGAAACCATTTTCTACCACGAGGATCACGCCAAAATGCGCGCCTACCGCATACGTTCGGGAGAAAAGTTTCTGCACAACTTCCGGTTTGGCGTCGGTGGCGATGTCGAAATCTTTCGGAGCTTGCCTGCGCATAATGTCGCGGACGCAACCGCCAGCGAAGTACGCGATATGACCGCTCTCCCGCAAACGCGTGGCTATTTCGCGCGCCGTCTTCTCCATTGGCGAAAGAGATCTGTCTTTCATTGCATTTATTGTAGCGGCGGTCTGTGACCATCGCATATTCAATAACGCAGACACGGCAGTGAAGCGCCTGCCCTACAATTTCCCGGGTCGCGCGGCAGGTCTTTTACCCTGCCAGAAAGAATGGAGAACAAACGAGACTACTGCAATGGAGATGCACGAATCGGCGACGTTAAACGCCGGCCAGGGATGCGCGTAGGGCATGTGCAAATCGAAAAGGAGAAAATCGATCACGTGCCCATAAAGAAGACGATCGGTAAGATTTCCCAAGATGCCGGCAAGCAAAAGCGCAAGCGACGCGTCGCGCCAAACATCGGGTGGCCGCCGTCGCACGAGAAGGGCCAGAACAACGAGAAACGCGATAGCTGAAATTACGATGAAGAAAGTATTATTGCCTCTGAACGAACCAAATGCCGCACCGTCATTCGTAACGTTAACCAGATTAAAAAAATCCGGCACCACAGCGCGCGGCTCGTCGGGACTGATGGATCGCAGGACCATCAGTTTCGTCCATTGATCGAGCGCGTAGAGCGGCAGCGAGAGAAAGAAAATAAATCTCATATCGACCTGTTGTCATTTCGAGCGCAGCGGAGCGGAGTCGAGGAATCTCTCACTGCTAACCTTAATGGCGTGGCTTATAATAATTAGAGATGTCTCGACTCCACTCGGCATGACAGGAACCAATTGACCCGGCGTCACTCCGTAATCTCGTGTGTGACGCGGCGCTTATTCGCTTCTACCACACTCTCGCATCGGTCGCACAAATCGGGATGCGTCTTGCTCGCACCCACAGTCGGTCGATGACGCCAGCAACGCGCGCACTTTTTATACTGCGTTTTCGCGATGGACGCGCTCGCTTCTTTTGCCTGGTGGATGGTCAGATCACTCACAATAAAAAATTCTTCCAGTTCCTCCTTGTCGATTTTCTCTGTGATATCGGAATCCGAATGCAAAACCACGGCGGCTTCAAGAGCATTTCCGATCAGTTTCTCCTGACGCGCTCGCTCGATCGCCTGACCAACCAGGCCACGCAATTTCAGAAGCTCTGTAACCTGAGCGCTCGCTTTATCGTGTCGCTCTTGCGGTTCCGGAAACTCCTGCAGATGAATCGAACCACCCGCTTCCAAATGCCGCCATGCTTCCCCGGTCGTGAATACGAGAATCGGCGCAAGTAATCGACAGAGCGCATCAAAAATTTTGTGCATGGCCATCTGTGTCGCGCGACGGCGCGGCGAATCCGGCGCGTCGCAATACATCCGGTCTTTGGTGATGTCGACGTAGAGACTGCTCAAATCGACCGCGCAAAAATGATTGAGCGTGTGATAAACCTTGTGGAACTCGTAGGCTTCATAAGCAGCTCGAGAAGCTGCGATCACGTGATCGAGTCGCTCCAAAATCCAGCGATCGATTAAAGTAAGATCTTCGTTCCTGTTTTCCTGCTTTCCTGAGAAATCGTAAAGATTCCCTAGCAAGATGCGTAGCGTATTTCTGATTCGCCGGTATGTGTCGCCGAGGCGCGTGAACATTTCTTCAGAAAAGGGCACGTCATCCGTGTAATCGATGCTGCTGGCCCAGAGCCGAACGAGATCGGCGCCATGACGGCCGACGAAATGGTCCGCGGCCATTGGTTTGTCGTAGGTCCCGGATTTAGAAATCTTTTTCCCATCAAGATCGACAACAAATCCGTGCGTCACGCAGATTTTGTAGGGGGCGCGATTGTCGAGCGCGACGCTGGTCATGAGCGACGATTGGAACCAGCCGCGATGCTGATCGGTCGCTTCGAGATACATGTCGGCGGGATCGCGCAGTTCAGGGCGCAGCGCGCAAACGGCTTTGTGCGAAACGCCGCTGTCGATCCAAACATCGATCGTATCGTTGCGATGTGTTGTGCCTTCTGGCAAACCGAGTGCATTGGCAAGATCGACATCGTTCAACTCAAACCAGATGTTCGAACCGCGCTCCGCAACGAGATCCGCGAGTTTGAGGATAATTTTAGCATCCAGAATCGCTTGCCCTTCTCTCGAATAAAAAACCGGCAGCGGCACGCCCCAACTGCGTTGACGCGAGATCACCCAGTCGGGACGCGATTCGACCGTTCCGCTGATTCGCTTTTCTCCCCACGATGGAATCCACTTCACTGTCTTGATGGCATGGAGGGCTTTGCCGCGCAGCTCATCAATCCGAATGAAGAATTGCTCGACATTGCGGAAGATGATCGGCGTTTTCGAACGCCAGCAGTACGGATAGGAGTGATGGAATTTTTGTTCGCCGAGGAGCATTCCGCGCTCGCGTAGCAAATTGACGATGTCGGCGTTGGCGTCGAAAACGTATTTGCCGGTTAGATTCGGCAGACCGGCCTCCTCAGTGAAACGGCCATGATCATCGACTGGCGATAAGATCGGCAATCTGTTCGCGCTGCCCAAAGCGTAATCGTCAGCGCCGTGGCCGGGTGCGATATGCACGGCTCCAGTCCCCGAATCCATGGTGACGAAATCGGCTGTCAGGACGATTGCTTCGCGATCCAGGAAAGGATGTCGCGCTTTGATCTTCTCGATCTTTGCGCCCGGAAATGATTCAAGCGGTTTGCCGACAGGATCCAGCCCTGTCGCTGCACGAAATTGCGGAACGAGTTTGTCCGCGAGCAACAGAGTCTCGGACGTACTGTCGCGCTGAAATTGCTGCACAACGTAAATTTCCTTGGGATCGACTGCGACGGCCAGATTGGCCGGCAGAGTCCATGGCGTGGTTGTCCAGATCGCGATGCTCGCCTTGTCTTTGAACTCGCCACTGGTGATCGGAAACTTTACGTAGACGGCGGTGTCGTCGCGCTCCTGATATTCCACTTCGGCTTCTGCGAGCGCTGTCTGCGCGCCTGTGCTCCAAAAGACCGGCTTCTTCGACTGATAGACCAGACCTTCCTCAACGAACACGGCGAACGCGCGCAGGATTTCCGCTTCGTATTTGGGGTCCATCGTTAGATAAGGATTTTCCCAATCGCCGAAGACGCCGAGGCGCTTGAATTGTTCCCGTTGGATATCGATAAACTTTCGCGCGAACGCTTCCGATTTTTTGCGGACTTCGAGCGGTGAAAGCCCGCGGGATTCTTTGACAACTTTGTATTCGATAGGCAATCCGTGACAGTCCCAGCCCGGGATATAAGGCGCGCGTTCAGTGCCGTGCCCATGTGGACGTCGCCATTCGCGAATGGTGGCCCGTCATGCAGGACAAATAACTCTCGATCTTGGCGCGATTTCTGGATTTGCTGATAAAGGCGCGTTTCCTCCCACATTTTGAGCATCTCCGGTTCGCGCGCGGCGAGGTTCGCCTTCATCGGAAAATCCGTGCGCGGCAGATTAAGCGTTTCCTTGTAGTTCTGGCTCATGGCGGGGGAGGCGACGCTAACATTCGTCAACTGGCAAAGCAACGTAGCGACCATTACGTAAGATCGACAAACCCCAGGAGATTGTCGCCAGAATGTTGTCCGAGAGCGTTCGTTAGGTGAAGGTTCTTCCATGCGCAGCCTGCTGTTTGTCGGTCTCTCCATATCCCTTTTATTGATTCTCGGCGCGTGCAGGGAACGCGGAAGCACGCTAGTGACGCGCGATCCGTGCAGTCTCGTCTCCAAAGAGGAAGTCGAGTCGGTTCAGGAAGCGCCGGTGAACGAGACGAAAAGCAGCGAACATTCGGACGGAGTTTTCCGGGTTTCCCAATGTTTCTACTCAGCAGCAGAATTCAGCAAATCAGTGAGCCTTGCGCTCATACAGAAAGATCCAAATCAGCGGGACAAGCGCAGTCCAAAAGACTTTTGGAAAGAGAAGTTTGGCCCGTATAACGCAAACGAGAAGGAGCGCGATCGAAAAGCGCAGACAAAGCCTCGCGAGGAAAAAGAGGAAGGAGCTCCGCCAAAAAAGATCAGTGGCCTCGGAGACGATGCCTATTGGGTCAGCAATCGTTTCGGTGGCATCCTTTATGTTCTAAACGGCGACGCTTTCATCTCCATCAGTCTCGGCGGAACCGATAACGAAGAGACCAAGATTAAGAAGTCGCAAACACTGGTCCAAAAAGCGCTCCAACGCCTGTAACACCTTGCTATGCGATCACAGCGCGGCTAGTCGGTCACTCTAGGACGCGATAAAGTTGCGCGAGTGAACCGGCTCTCTGTTCGGCTGGATTGACGCTCGGCTCGACTAGATCGCTGCTCGGTTCGGCGGGACAGAGGCTTGGTTTCGGCCTACGAATTAGCTTGTTCAGAAAAAAACCACGTT
>VBQC01000360.1 GCA_005887825.1 Verrucomicrobiota bacterium
GCACCATGGAGCTAGGCACGCCGGTCAAGGAAATCCTCGAAGCAGGTGGAGCGGCCGAGGCGGCGCAAGTCGACCGGCGCATCTGCGTTCATGCATGAATTCAAGTTCGCTGAAATTGAATACGACAAGGATGGCTAGTGACTGGCTCGTGGAACTACTCCTCAATGCGGTTACGCTAGGCGTGTGGCTCTAGCTAAAACCTACCGGGATCCCAGGAGCACTGCGAGAGATTCAGCAAACGTTTGCTCCGCCGAAAGAATTGATTGGAAAAACGTCGTTTGAGACATCGGGCTATGATAGTAGAATGAAACCGCACATGCAGGCCGCTTTTTATCAGTCGGAGTTTGATCAACCGCACCCGAGCCGGGCGCGGGCGATCATCAAGGCGCACCCGGAAGTTCGCCAGTTGATGGTGCGCAATCCATGGACGGCGCTGATCGCGGTCTCGATCGTCACGATACAAACAGCGATCGCGTATTGGATGGGCACGCTCGGATTCGGTTACTGGTGGCTGAGATGCGACCCACAACCTGATTCTTCGGAGCAAAGGGTGGAACAAAATGGTGGCCATCATCGCCGATCTCCCGAATCTCACACCCGGCGCGATGGGTTTTCGCGTTTATCATTTGAAGCATCATTCGCATCAGGGCGATTACCAATACGATGCCGATCTCGCGAATCATTGGGAGGCGCGGCTGGTGGGCAACAAATGGTATCGCAAGGCGATCTGGCTCATGCTCTTTCCGTTTTTCCAACTGACCCGGCCGCCCCGGTTGAAGGCCATCAAGATGTGGGACCGGTGGTTCTTTGTGAATTTTGCGTGCGCGGCGGCGTACGATGCGGCAGTTGTTTACTTCTGCGGGTGGCCCGGATTTCTGTATCTTGCGTTCGCGTTTTTCTTCTCGATTGGGCTGCACCCTGTAGGCGCGCGTTGGATTCAGGAGCATTACACCTACGATTTCGACCAGGAGACATTCAGTTATTACGGCCCGATCAACGTCGTCGCGCTGAACATGGGCTACCACAACGAGCACCACGATTTGCCTTCGATCCCGTGGAACAATCTGCCGAAGTTGCGCGTGATGGCCCCGGAATTTTACAATAATCTGAAGTATCACACGTCGTGGACCCGATTGCTTTTTCAGTTCATTTTTGACGAGCGTTACAGTTTGTATTCGCGGATTGAACGAATGAAACAGAGGGTCAGTTCTCCAGCGATTCCACACGTAACGACCGGTCGAATGAGCGGCGTTGATCTAAGCGCGAGGCCGATTACTTTTTAATTATGGCAGAGCGACCTTACGTCTCGAATAAAAATGAAACGGTCCGAATGTTCGAGAGCGATTTCATGGAGTTTTTTTCGCGCGTGCATCCGGCTATCCCGCTGGCGTTGTACCTGCCAGTGGTCGGCTACATGCTTTATGTGTCGATCTGGCAGCAAAAATTGTCGATCCTCGCTGTGGCCGGGCTATTCGCGCTGGGAATTTTACTCTGGACGCTCATCGAGTATCTCATCCACCGGTACGTATTTCATTACGAACCCAAGACCCATCTGGGGAAACGGCTGCATTACATTATTCACGGTGTTCATCACGATTATCCAAACGACGCACGGCGGCTCGTGATGCCGCCAAGCATCAGCATCCCGCTCGCGTTTCTTTTTTATGGTCTTTTCCTTCTGATTTTCTGGCGCCTGGCGCCGGGCGTGTTTGCCGGATTGGTTTTTGGCTACGTCTGCTATGACATGCTCCATTACGCAACGCACCACTTCGCCATGAAGCGAGGTCTGTTGCTCTGGCTGAAGCAGTACCATCTCCGCCATCATTACAAGGATGATCATGTCGGATACGGCATCAGCTCGCCGCTTTGGGACTACGTTTTTCGGACGACACGAAGATAACGCGCCTCTCAGGAAATTTGGTCCGCTCGGAGGTGGCGGCAGTCGGTCTCACTAAAAGTCTTGTCCGGAACCCGAAAACCGGTAAAATGGTTGCCCCGACACGGAACTTCGTGGCGCGCAGAGCCAGCCCGAACTTCGTAAGGAGTCTAGTGAAGGACAAAGAATTTCAATTTCGCTTGAAAGGGCGGCCCGGCGCGCTCGCGCCGATTGTTCAATTGATTCCTGTGGCGTCTTTGCTCCCGATGATTGTTAGCGCGATAATGGGATCTGCTGGCAGGGAGTATACGGCGTGATGAACGAGGACCCGGCAAAACTTAGTCTCAGTAATTTTCTTGCGGGCGAGAGCAACGACCCGCTGCAAGCTCCAGCGAGCTTTACAAATTGGATGCGCGTCGGGGCGTGGGCCGCCGAATTGTATGAACCCGAGCTTCTCTCCACGGCAGATGCGCGCACGATGATCACCTACGGCGGCAAACCGCGCCCCGTAATTAACCTTTGCTCCTATAATTATCTCGGCCTTGCTAATCATCCTGAAGTGCTCGTCGCCGCGCACGAAGCGCTCAGGACCCATGGGCTGGGCGCATGCGGTTCGCCCATGCTCTCCGGAATGACCGATCTGCATCGGGAACTCGAACGACGTGTGGCGAAATTTCTCGGCCGCGAGGATGCGATGCTTTTTAACAGCGGATTTGGCGGCGCGCTGGGCACGATCTCCGGGCTGCTTCGCAAAACCGACGTGGCGCTTCTCGACAACCGCTCGCATCTCAGCCTTCGCGATGGAGCGGTGCTTTCCCGATGCCGCACGGAGAAATTCGAGCACAACGATCCAGTCTCGCTCGATACAGCGTTGAGCCGTCAAAAAGGCCGGCGGCAACTCGTCATCGTGGAAGGCATTTATTCCATGGATGGCGATTTTGGCAATCTGAAGGAATTAACTGACGTCGCACAATCGCATGGCGCGAGCGTTTTTATTGACGAGGCCCACTCCATGTTGGCCTGTGGCGAACATGGTCGCGGCGCCGCTGAGAAGTTCGGCGTGGAAGATCGTGTTCCGCTCGTTTATGGGACATTCTCCAAAGCCTTCGGCGCGCTGGGCGGCTTCGTTGCCGGTTCCAAAGAGACGCTGAAATATCTGCGTTTCTATGCGCATCCGTATGTTTACTCCTGTGCGCTGCCGCCGGTTGTGATCGCGGCTATTCTCAAAGCGCTTGAGCTCGGCACGAGTCAGCCGGAACTGCGCGCGCAACTTTGGGAAAACGCCGATTACTTTCACGCGCAACTTCGCGGCCTCGGCCTCGACACCGGGGCATCAACAACGTACGTGATGCCCATTGTCA
>VBQC01000079.1 GCA_005887825.1 Verrucomicrobiota bacterium
CGCCCCACGGATACCAATCGACCGGATTATGCGCGTGCTGAAGAAGGTAGGGCGACTTCTGATGCGCGAGCCTGTTGGTGTGCTCGGGACGCCCAGGCGTCGGATCGGCAATGCTATGAGTTGATGTCACTAACCACGTTACCGCGAGAATTCCAAAGCGGAAGCGGCTTGTGATGGCCGCCACCGCGCCTGGAGCTGCGCCTTCAATTCGCACCCGCACGTTCACATTACCATTCTTGTCATTCCGAGCGAAGTCGAGGAATCTCTTACTGTTTCTTGCGGAATGTAGCGACGACGTTCTCGTTAGACTGAGACATGTCTCGGTCCGAGCCGGACTGGCATTTCCGCTCGACATGACAAGAAATGGATGCTGCACATCTCGTTTTGCTTTTCATCGCCGTCGGTCTGATCGCATTTCTCTACTCATCGGTAGGTCATGCGGGAGCGTCGGGTTACATCGCAGTGATGACGTTGTGGGGGCTCGCGCCGACCGTGATCAGACCAACTGCGCTGGTGCTCAACATTCTCGTTGCGTCCATCGGTGCGTTCCAATTTTGGCGCGCCGGCCATTTTGTGTGGAAATTGTTCTGGCCATTTGCGCTACTTTCAATTCCGGCTGCTTATTTCGGCGGATACTTGCAACCATCCGCTTCCGTCTTGAGAATTTTGATTGGACTGGTGCTGCTTTTCTCCGCTGTACGTTTGATCTTTCACCGCAATGATCCGCCAAACCTTCTTACCCCGTCGCAACCGACGGCCATCAGCGTAGGGGCCGGCCTCGGCTTTCTTTCCGGGCTGACAGGAACCGGCGGCGGAATATTCCTGACGCCACTCTTGCTATTCTGCCGATGGGCGCACATTCGGCAGGCAGCCGCAGTGTCGGCGTTATTCATTCTGGTGAATTCGATCGCTGGATTAGTTGGTTACTTTACAAAAGTTCGTTCTATTCCTTCGCTGGGTTTTATTCTTGCAGCAGCTGCGATCATTGGCGGCATCGCAGGTTCGCATTTGGGCAGCAGACGTTTCGCTGTCCGAGTAATTTCGCTTTTCTTAGCGACGGTCCTCCTTATTGCCGGCACGAAACTAATTTTTACGAGGTAAATATATTGCAGCAACGGCACTGTGCGCGCGTAAGGAAAACCGGCCGCAGGCCAGTTGTTACAGAAGCTTTAGCTTCGGCGCCGTTTCCGGCGACCATGGGTTGGTTATGTAGTCGGACGCGACGATTTGATCGGTGTATGCGCGCAAAAGCCCGCAAAGCGCCGCGACATCCAATCCATGATGTCGCGGAGCGAAGGCCGATAAGTTCTTTTCCGCCAGCCGAAACAGGCGCACAGCTGGCGGCAAACGCCGGCTGTGCTTCGCATGCGTCGGATGCACGAAATTCTTCTGAAGATGGACAAATGCGCCGGCTGCCTGAATCAGACCTTTGAAGAAATTGTCGTCGTCCGAATCTTCGTTGAGCCAAAGCTGCTCCAAAACGTCGTGCGCCTCATAATAACGTTGCTCGTTCCAACATTGAAAATAGGCGCGGTAATACGGATGGCTCGCGACCTCGATTTTCCCGGGATCGAGATCTTTGCCGCTCAATTCCGCCACAAATCGCGAAATCCTCTCGCCTTTGTTCATGAAGGGCTTAATCTGCTCGTGGCTCTGATGATGAGCAAACAAGCAGGCATTGTCTTTTCTCAAGCGAATGTGCCACCCGCCGCAGGCGCGGGAACTCACATGACCAGTCCGGCTGTGCTACGATAGATGATGACAGACGCGGCTCTGGCCATTCTCCTGGTCGTTATCTCAATTCTGATCTTCTGTTCCGCTCTATTTTCGGGATTGGAGACAGCGCTTTTCTCACTCAAGCCGCATCAACTCCGCCGCCTGGAAGAGCATCGGCCCGGTCTCACCAACTTCATACAGCTTTTCCGGGACAATCCGCGTCATGTTTTGAATGTCCTGCTCCTAGGCGATGGCCTGGTGAAAGTGCCACTGGTCATTTTGTGTCTCGTCCTCTTATGGGAAGGTCCATTTGCCTCGCGCATTCCACAATGGCTGGCCGGAATTGTGATCTTCGCAATTGTCGTGCTGTTCTGCGATTTAATTCCCAAGCTCCTGGCTGTTTCGGCGCCGTATCGGCTTTCCGCAATCGGAGCGTTGGCCTTGCAGATTTCGATGCCGCTGCTCGATCGTGTCGGTCACGGACTCGAGCGCGTCAGCGCCTTTATTATTGATCATCTGACACCATTGCATCTGCGCACCCGGCCAGGCTTAACCGATGAAGAACTGCACACGCTGCTTGAAGTCGGCGAAGAGGAGGGCGCGTTGCAGGAAGAAGAAGCCGAGATGATCGAAGAAATCATCAAACTTGGCGATAAAACGGCGAAAGATTGCATGACGCCGCGCGTCGATAGCTTCACCCTGCCGGATGATTTGACCAATGAAGAAGCGATTGCGCGTTTGAAGGAGAAACGCCATCGACGCGTCCCGGTTTACGCCGACACGCCCGACCAAATCGTCGGCATCATCGATGTAAAACTGTTCCTGCTCGATCCCTCCGAACATTACACGGAAAAATTAATCGCTCCCTCTTTTGTTTCCGAGACGATGCGCGCAGTGGAGCTACTCAAGCTGTTTCTGACTCATCCCCAGGGAATGGCGGTGGTGGTTGACGAATTTGGCGGGACCGAAGGCATTATCACGATGGAGGATATCGTGGAAGAGATTCTTGGCGACGCGCTTCCCCGCGGCGATGTCGATCTGTACATCGAGCCGCTCGAGAACGGGAAATTTCTCGTGAGCGGCAACGCGCGCCTGGACGATTTAAGCGAATACCTCGGCTTTCGAGTTGATGCAGAAGGAATAGACACGATCGGGGGACTTGTATTCACGCGGTTGGGCTATTTGCCGCCCTCCGGCACAAGATTCGAGATTCCGCGACTAGCTATTACCGTGCGGCGCGCCGGGCGTAAAAGGATCGAGGAAGTTCTGCTGGAGAAAACAACCGGCAGCGGCATTCAAGAAACATCGGATCAAAGCAGTGCTGCGGCATGATGATCGGCTTCATCATTTTCTGCTGCTGGATTGTTTCGTTCTTCTTCAACGGAATCGAAAGCGGGCTGCTATCGATCGATCCGGTGCGGTTGCGGCAAAATGTGAAACGTCGCGCACCAGCGGCCGTGCGGCTCAATCGGTTGCTAAAACATCCGGAAAGGCTGCTCGTGACCGTTTTGCTCTTCACAAATGCGGCCGACATACTCGGACTGCTCCTGCTGACGCGCCAATTGGTCCACTCATTCGGATATGCCGGATTTTTTATCGCGTTAGCAATCGCGTTTCCCATATATCTCCTTCTGCTTTCGGTCTTCCCAAAGTCGCTTTTTCGGCGATTTCCGTTCCGTGCTCTGGCGCATCTTGCCGGGATACTGGAATTTGTCTCGGTCCTTTTTTCGCCACTGCTCGCAATTGGCGCGCGGTTAGGCTGGTTGCTGCTGCCAGATCGCGCGGCAAAACACGCTCGGCTCTTTGCCGCCCGCGAAGAACTAAAGCAGATCACAACGCAAAGTGAGCGGGAAGGCTCTCTCACCGCTACCGAGCGCGCGATGATTCACAACGTCGTCGATTTTCGCGCCGTCAAAGTTCGCGATGTAATGCTGCCCTTGGCGAAAGTCGTCGCATTGCAACCGAGCGCGTCAACTCAGGAAGCACTCGAGCTCAGCGCTTCCTCGGGTCTGGATCGTCTCCCTGTCATTACGCAGGAAGGGCAGCCAGCCGGACTGGTCAACGTCCTCGATATTCTGCTCGAGCAAAATGGTGAGAAGCCACTAAGCAGCTATGTCCGGCGCATCGTAACGACAAATGAGGAAGAGTCGGCTTATCGGATTGTGCAGCAGTTACGTGCGGCCCGGTTTGGCTTGGCTGCCGTTCTGGATCAAAAGAAAAATCTTCGTGGAATCGTCACTATTGAGGACTTGATCCGTCGTCTCGTTTCTTCCACTGAAGCGCGAGTTTAATCAATCCAAGGGCGGAACCTTTCATTGCCTAAGATTGCTGCCGCGCTAACGAGCGCGACGTGCGAAAAGGCCTGTGGGAAATTTCCGAGCTGACGCTTTTCGCGAGGATCGTATTCTTCTGAAAGAAGTCCGAGATCGTTGCGCAGATTGAGCAGGCGCTCGAACAATTCACGCGCTTCTTTCTTGCGCCCGAGAAGATGCAAACAATCGGCGAACCAAAAGGAGCACGGAAGAAAAACGCCTTCGCGACCGGGTAATCCATCGACCTTTTCTTCCTGCGGCCGATAACGCAGCACCAAGCCATCCTGCATAAGCTCGCGTTCGATCGCTTCGATAGTGCCGCGCACACGCTCATCAGTGGCCGGCAAAAAGCCAGCCACCGGCATCAGGAGCAAACTCGCGTCGAGCGCGTCCGACCCATAAAACTGCGTGAACGCTTTCCTGCGAGGGTTGTAACCGCGCTCGCAGACTTCTGCGTGGATTTGACCGCGAATTTTTTGCCAGCGCTGAAAATGTTCGTATGCCGCGCAGCTACATTCCTCAACAAGTTTGATCGCGCGATCGAACGCAACCCAGGCCATCATTTTCGAATGCGTAAATTGTTTGCGGCCGCCACGCACCTCCCACATTCCTTCGTCCGGTTTCTGCCAATTTGATTCCAGAAATTTTATCAACTGAACCATCAGAGCCCAATCCGGTTCGTCCAGTTTGAGTCCGGCACGATCGGCCTGCCAAATAGCGGCGAGGATCTCCCCATAAACGTCGAGCTGAAATTGATTAGAAGCCGCGTTGCCGATGCGGACCGGCTTGGAATTTTCGTAGCCTGACAACCAGGGAATTTCAAACTCTTCGAGGCGGCGTTCGCCCCGCACGCCATAGATTGCCTGCATTTGCGCCGGGCTACCGGCGATGGCACGCAGAAGCCATTGGCGCCAGGACTTGGCTTCTTCGCGATAACCTGATCGCAGTAACGCGAGCAAAATTAGAGCTGCATCCCGTAGCCAGCAGAAGCGATAATCCCAGTTGCGGACGCCTCCTATTTCCTCCGGTAGTGAAGTCGTAAGCGCCGCCACCAGGCCGCCGGTCGGCGCATAGGTTAATCCTTTAAGCGTGATAAGTGAGCGCATAACCGCATCGCGCCACTCGCCTTTGCTTTGAAACTGGCTAGACCAGTCTCCCCAATATTTCTCGGTGTCCCGCAATGCGTGCTCGGCATTTACTTTCCTCGGCGGTTCTGCATGAGAGGCGAACCACGTGAGCACAAACGGGACGCGATCCCCTTTTGCCACGGTAAACTCGGCGACCGTGGTTAGATCTTTGCCGCACGTTTCAATCGGGCTTCGCAAGATCAGACCGTCAGGTCCTGCGATCGCTTCGAGT
Source organism: Verrucomicrobiota bacterium (assembly GCA_005887825.1). Taxonomy (GTDB): domain Bacteria; phylum Verrucomicrobiota; class Verrucomicrobiia; order Chthoniobacterales; family UBA10450; genus Udaeobacter. Next base: position 5,388 of record VBQC01000079.1, read on the forward strand.
CCGCCGTGGCGCCGTCGCACCCATGGAACGATCTGCCCGTAATCAAAGCGGATAATCAGCTCCATTTCCATGGACATTTTGCCGCGCAGCCCCTCGACGATTCGAATGATGTCGGGATTCTCTCCGCGTGGAGGCATGAAGTCGATCAGTCGAACCGCGCCGTTCTTGGTTTCAATCTCTGTTTCCAGGATGAGCGTGTCGTCCCGATACCGTCGAGTTGTCTTCTCGACCTTTTCCTCGGGGAAAAACCGCCAGTGCCCATTTTTTTTCTCACCGAGGAGCGAGGCAAAGCACGCCGGCGAATCGAACCGGGGAAGGCAAAGCCAATCAACGCAGCCATCGCGACTCACGAGCGCGCCGGTCTGCGTATCACTCAAAAACGCATAATCTTCGATCTTTGTTCCGTTCGTCGTCATGGTTCCTTCGCCGAAGTTGATTCGGACTGCGCAAGCTTCGCGATCCCATCGTGCGTCAATCGAAACACGGTCCATTCCTCCATTGGTTTCGCACCAAGACTGCGATAAAATTTAATCGCAGGTTCGTTCCAATCGAGCACCGCCCATTCCATCCGTCCGCAACCGCGATCGCGGGCAACCTTGGCAAGATCGACAAGTAACGCGCGGCCATAGCCCTTTCCGCGCTTGTCTGGCTTTACGAATAAATCTTCGAGATACAGCCCCGGACGCCCGAGCCATGTCGAAAAATTGTGAAAGAAAACGGCGAAGCCAACCGGCGACTTTCCTTCAAAGGCGAGCAACACTTCTGCAACAGGCTTTTCGCCAAATAGAACATCGACAAGCCGTTCTTCTGTCGCGGTGACTTCGTCTGGCGCGCGTTCGTAAGTAGCCAACTCGCGAATCAATCCGAGAATGACCGGCACGTCTTCTACGCGCGCCGGACGAATCTCGAAATTACTTTGAATGTTCATATTCCTGCTGATTGTCGATCACACATATACGTAAGCAACTAGCCGCACAATTACGGGCTTAGTTGTCCTTCGCGCCTGCAAGTGCGCGGCCAACGCGGCTCAGTCCTTCGGAGAACATTTCCGTATTTACGCCCATGCCGATGCGAAAGTGGTCCGGCATTTCGAAAAAACGCCCCGGAACTGCGGACGTTTCGAACTGGGATCGTAACCGCTCAAGGAAAACATCAGCCTTGCTCCCGCGACTGTGGGCCAATCGCACAAATGAGGTTGTGCCCCAATCGGTTTGCACCGTGGAAAGAGCGGGCTGCTGCGCTAAAAAATCGCGCAACAATTTGCGATCTGCTTCCACGATGCGGCGGCCTGTTTCGCGAAGCAGGTTCAGCTGCTGGAATGCAACGACGCTGAGAAGTTCGCCGGGATAAACTGCCGTCGCACTGTAGAGATCGTTCAGACGCCGCATCTTCCAGGCGAGGT
>VBQC01000080.1 GCA_005887825.1 Verrucomicrobiota bacterium
TGGCTCGTTTGTGAATCGTTTGCGGGACGAATACTCCAGCGGCCGCTGATTGTTGATAATACAGCAGCCGCGGCGCTAGAGGCTATTCGCCCCCGACTTTGATAAAGCTGATGTCACCACTGCGTTCGGCGCGCGCGACTTTTATTTTTGACAGATCTTCTGTTTTTGCGTCAAGACGCATGTCTTCCTGGAGATCGTGTTCGGAAATGTGATTTAGACGCATGTTTTTGTGTTGCAGCTTGCCATTCTGCACGAGAACCACCGGTTTTCCCTTAATTAAGATTCCAAAACCATGTGAATAGTACGCTACTGCGCCGAGAAGCCGATGAAGCACGACGAGAACGAATCCGGTGCCCAGGGTTGGAAAAAAAGGGGCTGACCCGTTAATGGCACGCGCCAACACGGAAGCGATGATGACGATTAGAACGGCATCGAACGCCGTCTTTTCGGAGAGGGAGCGTTTGCTGCTAAGTCGCACCATCACCAAGGTTGCGGCGAAGACAATTACGCCGCGTGCGGAACATTGCATGAATGTTAAATCTTTTGTTTCCACGCCCAAACCAAGCAACGCTTCGAGAAATTGTGAGAGTGTATTCATCTATAAAGCTTCCATCTCCGAGAAAAACTTCCACGCGTGCGTGTTGATCTTGCGAAGACAAAATTAAGACTAGTCGATACGCGAAATTCGTTCTTATATCGAGAAGATTGAGATGGAGGTAGCCATGGCACGAGGAAGCAAGAAGAAATATACATCGAAGCAAAAACGGAAGGCATTGAGATTGAAAGAGGCTACAAAAAACGCCGCGTCAGCAGCAAGGAAGCGGAGCGCCGCGCATGGGCGACCGTGAACAAATCGGACAAGGGTGGTCGGAAAAAAGGCGGAGGAGGTCGCGGGAAAAAACGAAGTAAATCGAGTCCGTGCAAAAGCGGAAGAAAGGGCGGCCGGAAATAATGCGCGATCGCCTTACAGAAGAAACATTGCGCCAGCGGCGATGAACCTAATCGCAGCTGTAATTCCGACATCAACGTGCGACAACCAAAACCTTGGCTGACGCTCCATCAGTCTGGCTGGGCTTCATTTCGTGTTCCCGGCCGGGTTATCGCTTTTGATGTTGGGGTGGCTGAAGTTTCTTTTGCTTGGGCATGCCGAAATTTTCCGTGTGATGGATTTTGGTAGATTTTTTCAGAAGAGCGCCATCCGAAGCTTCTATCAAAGCCGCGACGGCATGTTACCGGCGGCGTTTTCGCGTGCGTGCGGCTTTCTTTGCGGCAGCCGAACGTGAACGCGCTGAGCGTCGACCCGCCGCCCGCTTTGCTTGTTGTGACAGCGCTTTTTTCGATGCTGACCTGCGGCTCTCGCGTTTGAGCGCACCTTTCGTGGCACGGGAACGCGTGCGTGAAGGTTTCTTGCGACCGCCTTTGCGTGCTTTCGCGAGATCGCGCTTGGCTCGACGTTTCGTTCGCGCTTTGCCGCTCTTCGGCGGAGGCAGCTCTACTCCAGCCCGTCGCGCCTTCGAAAGGCCGATGGCGATCGCCTGCTCGGGCGAACGAGCACCATGTTCGCCTTCCCGAATATGTTCCATTTCTTCGCGCACGAATTCGCCGGCCTGCGTGGAAGGCGATTTGCCTTCGCGTTCGTCTTCGCGCGCCCGTTCGATTGGCGCTTCTTCTGGCATACCAAAATTGTTTCGCCGCTAGCGACACTTTTGGACGTAACGAAGATCAAGAGCAAAATCGGAATGCTTCGGAGAAGCCAAAGTAAAATTCGACATTCGATGCCGCGCGTTGTTCGGCGGCGATTGAGTCTTCTCGCATCGACGTGTGTGGTTCCAGGCGCATCTCAAACTCGCCCTCTTGTAACTTTTAGAGCCTATCAATTTCGGTTCGAAGATCTTCTTTGGATTTGCCGAGTTTCTGATGGAGGCGACCGAGAAGCTCCTCCTCCTTTCCTTCGGCAAATCTAAGGTCGTCATCGGTCAATTGACCGTACTTTTGTTTGAGCTTGCCTTTCACTTCGTTCCGACTGCCCTTGAATTGTAGGTTCGTCATAACACATAAATTTCGCTCGCCAGACTGCGATTGGTTACTTTTGGGCACTGGTACTTCGTATGGACCAATGCCACGCAATTCAATCAGCGGTCGATTCTGAGCTACAAGATCGACAGCGTTTTCCGGCCACAAAAAGGCACTGCGGGCAGCCCGCCGAAAAGCGCGCGACAGGATTCCTGCCTCGCGTTCTGCCTGCTGGGCGAGCAGCTCTGCCATATCGGTGTTGGATAGCACACTTAAGAATCGATCCAGCTGGAGGTTCAGGGGCCTTCAAAATGGGTGGTCGGTTGGCCGGCCCGGTTGCGCGCATTTTTTCTTCCAATGCGATTTTAATAGTGATGCCTGAGACCGCAGAAGAAATTTCACAGCAACCTGAAGTCCGCAAAGAGCTTCAACGGGCTACTGGCGAAAAACGGCATGAAAAGGTCAAAGCACACGGAAGAGACAAACTCTGGTTCGTTACACACGCATTGATTCTTGCTGGTTGCGCCGTTCTCTATCTTCTGCTCGGTTCGAAACTAATCCCGCTGCCGCACCCAACTATCGATATTGCGGGACGAGTTTTACGCGGTGCAACGCTGATCGTGATCGTGCTCGCGATTGCAAAAGCTGCTTCCGTATATGGACTCGGTCGTATTGAGGATGCTTCCACCCGTTTTACCCTCCAGCGCATCGTGCATCTGGTGGTTGCCCTTCTTATCGCGCTCATTGCTATATCGATAATTTTTGTCAATTGGTATGCCACGGTTGCCGCGCTGGGCGTTGGATCAATTATCATCGGCCTGGCAGTACAAACGCCGATGAAAAGTTTCATCGCCTGGATATATATTCTCGTCCGCCAGCCCTATCGCGTAGGCGATCGCATCAAGATAGGTGACGCTACCGGTGACGTCATCGATGTAGGTTACCTGGACACGACGTTGTGGGAATTCGGCGGTCAATACATTTCCGGTGATCACCCGAGCGGTCGCCTGATCAAGTTCCCGAACGAAAAAGTGCTTGATGAACTCGTTTACAACTATTCATGGCCGCTTTTTCCTTACATCTGGAACGAAATCAAGTTCCAGATCGCTTATCAGAGCGATTTGAAATTTGTGGCCGATACGATGCAGCAGATTGTTGAGAAGGAGCTCGGCCAAGAAATGATGAAGCGAGTCGAAGTTTTTCGCGACCTGCTGGCTCGCACGCCAGTTGATGAGCTGGAAGTTCGTGCGCATCCGCGAGTCATTTTTCGTGTCGATGAAGTAACCTGGATCAATGCGATCGTACGGTACCTCGTGTCGCCCCGCGAGGCCGGCTCGGTCAAAACACGCTTAATTCCAAAATTGCTCGCTGCTCTTAATGCCGAGCCAGATAAAGTTATGTTCCCGGCGGGAGCGAACCGTTAGGCATTCGCTGGTTTGGCCGAGCTAATCGACCAGCTCTCTCAGCGTACGGGTGCCAGTGCCAGCAGGGATCGCGCAAATTCGCCGACGCGACCGACCAAGTCCGAGGAGCCGGTCATTTTTTCAATTTGGCTGACGATAGCGCTACCGACGACTGCAGCATCTGCAAAACGCCAGACTTCGCGTACTTGCTCTGCGGTCGAGATACCGAACCCGACCGCAACCGGCAAATCGCTGACCGATCGCACGCGTTGCACAAGAGCTTCGGCGTCGCGCGTCATTTCATTGCGCGCGCCGGTCACGCCTGCACGCGAGACTGCGTAGATGAACCCACGCGCTCGCTGCGCAATCCTCGCAAGCCGCTCGTCCGACGTTGTGGGCGCGACGAGGAAAATCGAGTCCAAGTCGTGCTGAATCAGTGTCTCAGTCCATGATTCCGCTTCTTCGGGAATCAAGTCCGTGACCAGCACTGCGTCGACGCCTGCCTGTTTTGCGTGCTTTGCCAGCCGATCTTCACCAAATTTCAGCAGTGGATTGAAATAGCTGAAGAGGACGATGGGTACATCGATGTGCTGCTTTGCATAAGCCACGCAAGTGAGCGCGTCACGGAGAGTAACGCCGCTGCGCAATGCGCGTTCAGAGGCGCGTTGAATCACCTCACCATCTGCAACTGGGTCGCTGAAAGGTACGCCTAGCTCGATGATATCCGCGCCGGCCGCTGCAAGCTCAATCAGCAAGAGTTCCGTTGTCGCAAGATCGGGATGACCCGCCGTGATGAATGGAATGAATCCGCCGCGTCCAGAGCGCTTCAGCTCAGCGAACGTCTCCCCGATTCGACTCATTAGGTTTGCAATTCCGCAATAAGCTGAACGTCTTTGTCGCCGCGGCCGGACAAATTCACGATAATTGCGTCGTCTTGGGGCAATTCGCTTGCGACACGAATGGCAGACAGAATAGCGTGCGATGTTTCGAGCGCGGGAATGATTCCCTCCAGTTTGGCACAAAGTCTAAATCCTTCGAGCGCCTCATCGTCAGTCGCCCAAATGTATTCGGCTCGCCCACCATCATGGAGAAATGCGTGCTCGGGGCCGATTGCTGAATAATCGAGCCCGGCTGAGATGGAATGAGTTGTTGCAACCTGACCGTTCGCATCCTGAAGCACGTACGACATGGTGCCTTGCAAAACACCGACGCGTCCGCCACCACTTATGGCGCCGCTGTGAAATCTCGCGGCATGTTCGCCTAACGAATCGCCATGTCCTCCCGCCTCCACGCCGATCAATCGGACTTGTTCGTCCGCAATGAAAGGATGAAACAAACCGATCGAATTCGAGCCGCCGCCGACACACGCAATCAAGGCGCGCGGCAATTTTCCAGTCGTGGATAAAATCTGTTCGCGCGCTTCGCGTCCAATCACAGTCTGAAACTCGCGCACCATCAGCGGATACGGATGCGGGCCGAGCGCACTGCCGAGCAAGTAGTAGGTGTCGTGCACATTTGTCACCCAATCGCGCAGCGCTTCGTTGATTGCATCTTTCAGCGTGCGCGTGCCAGCGTTTACGGTTACAACTTCGGCCCCAAGTAATCGCATTCGAAAAACATTGAGTGCCTGCCGACGCGCATCTTCTGCGCCCATGTAGATGATGCAGCGCAATCCGAACAGCGCGCAGACTGTTGCCGTCGCGACGCCATGCTGACCTGCACCAGTTTCGGCAATGATGCGATGCTTGCCCATCCGCCGCGCGAGCAGGGCCTGCCCCATCGCATTATTGATCTTGTGCGCGCCGGTGTGCAAAAGATCTTCGCGTTTGAGATAAATTTGCGCTCCGCCCGCCTGCGCCGTCAGCCGCTCAGCGTGAAACAACGGCGTTGGCCGGCCACAGTAATCGCGAAGCAGTTGGTTAAGGTCGCGCCAGAAGTGCGGATCGTTGCGCGCGCGTGTGAACTCTTTTGTTAGTTCCTCCAGCGGCGCCACCAGTGTTTCTGGAACGTAGCGGCCGCCAAACTTGCCCCAATGTCCAGTCTCGTCCGGCTCGCTTCTTGTGATCGGCGGTTTTTGCATTGCGGATTTCTAAGGCGAGGAGGCGGTTACTGGACGCCCGGCCATTCGGACGGCAGCGACGAAATTTTTAATGGCGCGATAATCCTTTGCGCCTGGTGCACTTTCGACACTGCTGCAAACGTCAACTGCGTGCGGAGTGACCGTTGCGATGGCTTGGGCGACGTTTTGCGCGTTCAGACCACCTGATAGAAGTAGGAATCGGGCGAAGGGTAGCGTTGCTCGCGCGGCCGGCCAGTCACATGTCAGGCCAGTACCGCCGCGAAGATTCGGGTGATACGCATCAACGAGAATATCACATTCGGAAAATAAGGCGGTCTCCTTCGGCTGAAAGCGAGCGTCGGTGCAAAAAGTGCGAATGACGCGAAATTCACGAGCTAATTCGCGGCACGTTGCAGGCGAGAAGTCTCCGTGCACCTGAACACATCGGATCCCGGCTGCGTTGGCAACGCTCCGAACTTCGTCAGCAATCGCGTCGACGAAGACACCGACTGCTTGAGCGCTACGCGGAATTGCCTCGACGATTTGCAGGGCGGCCTTGGGTTCGATGTAGCGTGGACTTTGCTGGTAAAAGTTGAGTCCAATCATGCTTGCACCCAGTTCGATACAGGCCCTTGCGTCTTTTATATTGGTGACGCCGCAGATTTTGATTTGCACCGGAATCATGATTGGCGAGATCCAGTTGACGTAACTTGTTCGCCACGGCGAATCCGTCCTGTGGCGGATCGATCTTCGGCAGCAGCGATTAACTCGCGAAGAGCTGTTTCAGGATCGCCAGCGCGCATGAGCGCTTCACCGATAAGAAAGCCGCGAAACCCAAGCTTGCGAAGGCGACACAATGATTCCGCGTTTTGTAGTCCACTTTCGCTAATCATAATGCTATCCGGTGGAACTTCAGCGATTAGACGCTCGCTTGTGTTCAATGAAATCTGGAATGTCTTCAGATCGCGATTGTTCGCTCCGATGATTTTCGCGCCTGCATCCAACGCGCGGCGCAGTTCGCCGGATGTATGCACTTCGACAAGCGCATCGAGTCCAAGTTCGTCTTCGGCGACTTCGCGCAGTCTGCCTAGCAAAGCATCATCCAGTTCTGCCACGACTAACAATACAGCGTCGGCGCCTGCAACAGCCGCTTCGTAAATTTGGATTGGATCAATGATGAAATCTTTGCGCAAAACCGGCAGCTTGGCACTGGAGCGAGCTGCGCTGAGATCCTCAAGTGAACCGCCGAAATATTCTTCGTCGGTGAGAACGGAAATGGCGCAGGCGCCACCTCTCTCATAACGACGAGCAACATCCGCGGCGGAAAGATCGTCGCGAATGATTCCAAGTGACGGCGATTTGCGCTTGAATTCCGCAATAATCTTCAGCCGCGGTAGGTCAGCCTCAAGTGCTCGCAGCAGGCGATGCGGAGTGGCATTTCTTCGAATCTTCAGCGCGCGTTCGCGAAATCCGCGCGCAAAAGTATTGTGTTGAAGCCGTGCAACCACTTGCCGCTTTTCCGCAAGAATTTCTGAAAGAAAGTTTCTGTTCATCCCGTTCGATTTGTTTCGCCGATGAGCGCCTCGAGTTTCGACGCCGCGCGTCCGCTCTCGATGCTTTCGCGTGCGAGGCCCGCTGCCTGGCG
>VBQC01000093.1 GCA_005887825.1 Verrucomicrobiota bacterium
CAAGAAGTCGTAAGCGCCCGCGCCAACGGCCTCGATGGCGTTCTGTTTTTCGCTCTGTCCGGAAATAATGATGACTTTTGCCGTACTATCGACCGCGAGCAGATCGGCCAACACCGCCAATCCTTCATCGCATTCATTGGGGCGAGGTGGGAGGCCCAGATCAAGCAATGTCACCGGCGGGGAGTTGGCCTTAAAGGCTTCCAGTGCTCCTCTTCGGTCTTCGGCGAAATGAACTTCGTAATCCTGGCTCAGCGCCCATTTCATCTGCGTCCGGATCGCCTCGTCGTCGTCGACAATGAGCACTTTGGGTTTCATGTTGTTTGGCGATTCAGAGGCAGCATTACCCGGAAAGTTGTGCCAGCGCCGGGCTCGCTTTCGACCCGAATCTTCCCCCGATGCGCCTCGACAATCATCTTGGATTGAAACATGCCGATGCCCAGTCCCTTCTTCTTTGTTGTCTGAAAGGGGCGGAAAAGAGAGGCCCTTAGGAAGGCCGGGCTCATCCCGCACCCATTGTCAGCGACCGAAACGATTGCCCAATCGTCGCTTTGCCTCGTCTCAACTCTCACCTCGCCTCCTCGTTCCAGTGCATCGCGAGCATTGAGAAGCAAATTAGTAATCACACTGCCGAATTGATCCCGGTCCACCTTGAGTTTTGGCTCCAGGCGAAGCTCCTTCACGACATTTATTTCCGGCGCGCTTTGTAAGACTTCAAGCGCGTCAGCAACAAGCGCATTAAGATCCACTTCCACCGGTTTGAGTTCGAGGTGTCGCAAAGCGCCGAGCCGGCTAATAAGTTGGTTGATGCGGTTGGCTGTCTCACCGATTCCGCGCAAGGCGTCTTGCCGAAAAATGGGATCATCAAAATGTACTGGCAGATTCTGAAGCGTCAGACTCAAGGTTGAGGCCGCGTTTTTCAAGTCATGCACGAAGAATGCGGACATGGCTTGAAAGGCCTCTAGTTCTTTGCCCCGCATAATCTCTTCGGTAAGCCGAAGATTCAGCAAACCCACAGCAATCTGATCGCCCATGCATTTCAGCAGATCCAGTTCTTCAACCGTGTAGGGAACGCCACCGACGCGATCTGCCAGGATGGCCATGCCTATGCAGCGATCTCCCGTCCAGAAAGGCGTACAAACCCGATTTCCTCCAGTGCGAAATTGGCTCAAACTGATTTGCCTCAAGCTCTCCGCATAATCGCCTTTCGCCTTTTCCAAATCAAAAGGTTTGGAAAGCCCGCGAATACTCGTTAAATTTGGCTCCAAGCCGGGTAGGTTTGGGATCGCGTCGTTGGCCTCGTGTTCTGATCTCGACGTGGATGCTGCGAACGCGAGCCGGTCTTGTTCATCAAATAGCCAAATAGTGACCGACAAGACGTTAAAGGTTTCAGAGATCAATTTTGCGGCTGCGGCGCACAGGCCGGACTGATCGAGCACGCTGGAGGTGCATTGAGTAAAGCGCGTCCATATCTGCCGGAAATCATACTGCGGCCTCTTAAAATGGCGGCTAACGAAAGACCCGATATTTTGCCGGATCCGATTTGAGACCAATAGCACAGCCAGGAGAGCAAATCCCAACAGCACCACGAAGGCTTGAAACTGGAAAGTTCCCGGTTCGCCGGTCCGCGCTACGACCTGGGCAAGCACGCCGACAATGAAAAGGTACGCCCCAACCAGAAGCACCGTCAGGGACGTGCGCAGAACAGCATGGGACAGATAAACATCGATTTCGCCGAGACCACTCCTAAGAAAAGCGACGGTGATCAATATGCATGCAATCAGCAGCGCCCCTGTTTCGACGTCGATTAAGGCCATCATGTCTCCGGAAAACAGCAGCGCCTGGCTTAGGGTGTAAATCCTGGCTCCGAACACAATCCCGAGACCAAGAACCATAAACTTTATCCTCCACTGCATCGTTCCGACAGCCGATCGGAAGGTCCTTTCGAGATTCACAAGAACCAGCACCGCGGCTATGAGCAGAAGGCCATTCAATGTTTTGGCCGCTGCATGAGAGCTGACCCACCAATTTCCGCCTGACTGGTCGTGAGGAAAAATCGGCGCCAATTGATCCCGGAAAACCAGGGACACGCCTACCGGGACTAAAAAGGCCACCAGGACGAGAAATCGGGATCTCGCCGGAAATTCGCGAGAGTTTCCACGCGAATACGTGAGGCTAAAGCAAAGCCAAATCCCCGGCAGAAATGACTTCGTTACCAGGGTGACAGTTTCCCAGAAAGCCGCCCTTTCAGAAACAAGCGCGTCGTGCCATATCGCACCAAACAAACTTTCCAGCGCGAAAGTCAGCATCCCGGCCGAGAAACACCAGGTCGCAAGCGAACGGCGCTTTTGGCAAGCCGCGGCCACGGCCAGGGCGGCACTAAATGTGGCGGCGGCCAAAGCTAACACGGAGTTCGGGCTCACAATTCCCTCCAAGCCGATGTAATGAATGGCATTTTCAATGCAGCTCTAGCTGCGGCCAAAGTCTCCAAGCGATAGTTAAAATCTAGACCTCATTCGTGAGCAAGACACGCGCTCCAGGCTCGAACCGTAGCGAAATTTGAGTCAAGCTCACCCAGGATCACACCGAAGATGAGGTCGAGTGTTACACCGTGCCCAAGCACTTCTACGGAAACTGGAAGGCAAAGTTCCCAAAAATTTGCGCAAAGGGAAGTGCCCGGAACTCAGCACTATTGCGGTTGTCGGCTTCGGACGTCACCCTTGCGCAGCCACCACAATACCAGAAAAAATGGAATTAGCGAAAGCATGAAAAAGACGGGACCGCCGCGGCGGTGGATTAGACTGTGAATCATCTGCGGGCCTACATTCACGCAGAGGAGCCCGATCACGAAGATGCGAAATCCGTTCCGTAAAATGCCGAGGGGAATCACGAAGGCGACAAGCGCAAAACGCCGCCACCGCGTCTTCAAGAATAAATTGGCGGCGAGGATGCTGGTCATGAAAAGCACCCAGCTCGATCGAATGCCGCTGCATTCCTGTGCAACTTCGATCGTGATGTCCGGTAGTTGGAAAATAGCGCCCGCCCGGAGAAAAGGCGTGCCGCTGAGGTGGAAAAGGACATTAGCTACTTCGGCCGCGGCAGATTTCGAAGCCATCTCGAGGGCTTCTGCCATCGCATCCGGCATCGGCACCATGAAAATGAGGTAGGCCAGGGGAAAAGCGGCTGCTCGCATCCAAGCACGTCCGAAAAAGAAAAAGCCTCCTGCCACTAGACAGCAAAGGAACGACAGGGTCAGCAGCCCGAGGCGATCATTAGTGGCCGGCGCTTGCCCCGCGAAGTCCAACCAGTACGTGAATGCCAAAACGCCGAGGCCGCCGGCCAGGGACACGATCGCGAGTGGAAAATCGGCAACGTAATTTTTCGGTAATTGATCACGCCGGAGGTAAAGCAAGTAAGCAGAAACGAACGGTACCAATAAAATGTATGAATGCAGCTGGCTCCCGGCTGCATGATTTATCAGCGCCAGGAGGGACTGGGCGAAAGCTGCCAGCAGCACGATCGCAAAACCCGCGGCTCCCCAAATCCGCCACATCTTCCTATGCTTCGGCGGGGTAGATCCGGAGATGTTCCCTGTTTGCGTGGGAATGATGGTTTCGCGAGCAGCAGTTTCGTTTGGTGAAGGGGGCATTTCCAAGGTGTTTCTCAGGCTGGGGTCAGAGAGCGCTATCTCGGCTGTAGATTCTCAGTAGGTATAGCTTAATCCGGCGGAATAGCGATTCCGCGAGTAGCCCCCTTGCGTTCCCCCTTGCATTCCTGCCGAGCTCTGGCTGCTGTGCTCGTAATCAACGTGCAACGCGAAACGTTTTTTGATCGTATATGTGAGACCGAGAGTAAATTGCAAAGCATCCTGGGAGCCTGCCGATCCGGTTCCAGATGTCCCTTGGTTGTCACTATGATTATAATAAACTCCAGCGCTCGAGTTGATTCGCGAAGTCAGCCGGTACGTCGCGTTCAGGCCGGTTCGGAGCGTCGTGGCCCCCGCCGCGAGAGTCTGGCTGGGCTGTTCGACTCCATACCTTGTTACCCAGGTTAGCGAATGGTTACTCCCCTGATAACCAAGTTTCACTTGAGCATAGGGGTTGATCGTGCTGCCGTCGTCTTTGAAAAAACGAAATGATGGACCCCCAAGCACATTAATCGTTAGGTGCTCGGTCAAATGATGATCGAGACCGGCGAGTGCAAAATGAATCGTCGCATCGCGCGGCGCCGTGTCGTAATCTATGACTTCGAAGCGATATTCTGCAGTCAGACTAGTGCGGCGTGTCAGGCTAAAATGAAGCGACTCGGCAAGCGTATTCTGGAACCGGTCCTGAGCTGCTCCGACCGCCGCCGTCGTCGTCGTCGACGACGACGACTGCTCATACTTAATGCGCTCGAAGGTGTAGCTTGTTACAGTGGAAACTCGTGGTAGCCAATGATAGGTAACCGAAAAAATGTCGTTCGTGTCGAAGTGAGGAGCGCGCACGTTTTCCGGGCCAATATTAGATTGGAAATTGGGCTCGGTTTGGTAAGCGGCGTAAACGTCGGCGCGGAAGGAAAGCCGTGTCGAGAAATTATGCGTAAGCGACAGAGTGACGTTTCCGTCTTTGTCGTCCGTGCCCACATCGAAAAACTGGTCAAAGCGTCCGACCGCAAGCAGATGAAGTTCGGTCCGCTCCATGGGGCGGTGATAGGAGAGGACAATGTTTTCTCTCGCGAAAAACGAGCTTTGGCCGCTTGAGCTCGTAGTAGCGTTGCTCCCGATAACATGGTCGTCGTAGCCCATGTCCACGCCGGCTGTGATTTCAAGCGGAACCGTTCGACCTCCACTCGTGCTGGTCCCTTCTGACGAGCCGGCCGCGTATTGACCCATTGCTTCAGTGATTGGAGCCAGCAAAAAAGTCGCGAACAGCCACGCGAGCGGTACTGAATCAATGAGTCTGCGGGGCTGGTGAATTCGACATGGCAAAATCATGTTTGCAAGTCGCGCCCTGTCGGCACGTCAAATCAAAACAAGCTGCGCGAAATGTAGATCACGTCCCCGTCTTGGACATATTTTGGTTTCGTAAGCTCGCCGCGAATGGCTGGCCGAAGGTTAAGGGTCTCGGTGCGCTGTTCTCCGTTGATTATGCGAGTCAAATGAATATTGCTCAGGCTTCCATAGTCACTCACTCCACCCGCTTCCATAATCGCCTGGAACACAGTCGTCGGGCGATCAAACGAGAGTTTGCCCGGTTTATTGGCAAATCCGGAGACGGTCACGCCTACCGCGCCGCTCTCCAATGTGACCACCAAGTCGCTGTTTTCAAGTTTGTCTTCGTAGAGGCTGACGAGCTGATTTTGAAAATCGATAATCCTCTTGCCGGCAGCCGTTACTTCGCCGATGGACGGCAGGCTCACCTTGCCGTCTCTGCGAATTTTCTGCGTTTGATCCGAGACAGACTCGTCGGCATAAGAAACCTTGATTGTATCTCCGGGTGAGAGCCTTACAGCTGTCTTAGGACCTGGCGGATTCGGCAAAGGCGGTAGCGAGGTCTGGCAGCCGCCGCACGCGAGCGCGGCAAAAACCAGCAAAGCGAAAAGGCAAGAAGACGAGCTCAACGCGCGTTTGCGGCAAGCTGTATCAGTGCCCGGCAATTGTCGATCGTCCCACATCTGTCTCCTGTTCTGCGTCATGCAATCTTGTTTACTCTACAAAATTGTTGATAGGCAAGATAAATGTGACGAGGTCGGCGATCAGAGTCCGGAGGGAAGGAAGGTGCGCCGTTCGGTTGGAGTTACCGATTTACTTTTTAACCGTTCACTTTTGACAAGGTGCAAATCGCCGTTCAGCCGCGAGCTATGCTTCGCGCGACTGCGCTCACAAGGTTTATTTAAGCGCTGAGGCGAGCGGGTGTCACCTAGCGGCCACTCAAGGCGCCACCAAGCTCCAGCCGAACCACAGCGTGGGGCCGAAAGCGTGGCCGATGAGAACATCGTTGTTAAGATACCATATCACCGTCTGCCGCGTGGTGGGATTATAAAGCAGGTAATCCGGTTTGCCGTCGCCGTTAACGTCAGTTGGCACAGAAGCGCTGCTCACCAAAGGATGTGGGTAAACAAACGGACCGACATAATCGACACCATTGAGCGCTGCCGTGTAAGTTGAAGCGACTGCCGGGGGAGTAGTATTTGCAGGAAAACCTGCGCCAAGATTATAGTAGTCCCTTCCTTGAAGCGCCGTCGGCATATCGGAACCAAACCCATACGCTGCATTCGTAGAGGTGAACACATTGTTCCACGACATTGACGGTTCAACAAGTTCGTGTGTCCAAAATTGCCTGTTCGCTGCCCTGTTCACCGGAGGACTCTGCCCAGATGCCAAATCTCCTTTGCCTCGGCCCGGTTGATCTAAAACCGAGAGAACTTTGTGAATCTCATAACTATCGCCAGCATCAAAAACTAAGGCTGGTCCGCGATCGCCAGAGGTATAAAACCAGTAAGTCAGAGTGGTGGCAGTGTTTGCGATGATGTATGAGCCTTCTTTATACGGCGCCGCAGAAGGATTACTGTTTCTAACACTGTATCCTACCCATTGGTTTCTAGCCCAACTCTTTGACTTGTCGATCATCACGCCACCCGCAGCCGTGGTTGATACCGTGCCTGACTCGTACAGATGCGGCGCGTGTCCCTCGACGTAAGTACCGTTCCCTTCCGTGGCGTTCATGTCCCAAGGATCCGTGCCGTCAGCCGTGCCCCAGTTGCCACCTAGTTT
>VBQC01000094.1 GCA_005887825.1 Verrucomicrobiota bacterium
GAGCGTAGTGATGAATAGCTGTTATCGCAGGTGTCAGAGCCGCCTCCAAAACCTTTGCTTCATCGACGCCCTCGGCCGAGGTGACGCCATAGAGGGAGAAGCCGACGAAAAGTCGGACAGAATCGGAGGTGGCGAAGGCAACAGCTCCACCAAAAGAACAACTCCAAGAACCAACAACCACGGTCGTTTAAGCCAACGAGTTCGACTTATCATTGCGGCAGTCACGGTGGGATCCCTGCGACAAGAGCTACAGCCGGCTTGCAACTTCCCGGATCATCTCCCACGCCGCACGCAAGTGCTGCTCCGTCGTGAGCACGTTGCCCAAACCGATCCGCATGACGGTGCGGCCGCGCAATTTCGTTTGCGTAAGATAAGCGCGCCCCGATGCATTGATTCGCTCCACGATCTCGCTGTTCAACATGTCGATCTTGTCCGCCACTGTAGCCGGGGTCGTTGACCCCGGCCCGGCATCACCGATGCCGGCGACAGGCCCGACAAACCGGAAACAAACTACGCCCATGCTTACCGGCGCGGCGAGCTCGAAGCGCTTGTGTATCTTGATCCAATCGGCAAAAAGTTTCGCCAGGCGCACACATTCGCGAAGGCGCGCGGCCATTCCTTCGCGGCCGAAGCTGCGGAAAATTATCCACGCTTTCAGGGCGCGAAATCTGCGGCCAAGTTGGATGCCGTAATCCATGTAATTCTTCTGCGCTTCGACCGTGTCGCCGCGCAAATATTCCGGCACGAGTGTGAAGACGCGCCGCAAGCGCTCGAGATCGCGCACGTAAAGGACACTGAAATCCAGCGGAACGAAAAGGGTTTTGTGCGGATTTACAACAATCGAATCGGCTTCGCTCCAACCAGCAGTTAGCGATTTGTATTCCGGCAGAATGGCGAAGCCAGAGCCATACGCGCCGTCGATGTGTAGCCACATCTTGTTTTCGCGGCCGACTTTCGCGATCTCGGGAACGGGATCGACGCTCGCCGTTGATGTTGTACCGACGGTCGCAACCACGGCCAGCGGTGTGAATTTTTCGCGAACATCGTGCGCGATCATTTCACGCAATGCGCGCACGTCCATGCAGAGGAGTGCGTCAACCGGAACGCGTTGCACGTTTTCTTCACCCAAGCCGAGTGCAATCGCGGCCTTTTCCGCCGAGCTGTGCGCTTGCTCAGAAGCGTAAATGCGGAACACTGGCGCCCTTGCGCCGACCAGCCCGCGCTTGCGCGTTGACGGCGCAGCCTCTTCGCGCGCCACAGCCAGCGCGTGCATCACGCCTACGGATGCAGTGTCGTACACGACGCCGCCAAACTCCTGCGGCAACTGCATCCATTGCCGGATCCAATCGATCACCAGCGTCTCCAGTTCGGTCGCGGCTGGACATGTGCGCCACGTCATCGCGTTCACGTTGAGCGGCGCGGTGATGATTTCGCCAAGAATTCCAGGAGCAGTCGTCGTCCACCCGAAGTAGCCGAGAAACATCGGATGACTCCAGTGCACCATTCCCGGAACGATGATCCGATCGATATCGCGGAGAATCTTCTCGAACGCCTCGCCTTCTTCGGGCGGTTCGGCGGGAAGCGCAGCCAGAATTGCGCCCGGTTTGTCGTTAGGCGCAACGCGCAGCGATCCTATATCGTGTCGAAAATCTGCAATCCAATCCGCCAACTCGTGCAACTGTCTGCGGAATTCCTCCGGTGAAGTGTCACCAAGCGTTTGTGGATCGTTCATCGTCTTTGTAGCCGCCGCCCTGTGGACGGCTCGACCTGGACACGATTAACATATCAGCGCCACGCTTCCCACCCGCCTTCGCGGTGCTACGGCGTGGCAAACAGCGAAGCGGCTACAGCTAAAAAGCAAAGCCAAAGCTGAAATGAAATGCGCCGAAATCTTCAAATTGGTGCGGATCGGGATTGACGCCGTAGTCGAGGCGAATCGGACCAACCGGCAGCTTGTAGCGCAAGCCCGCCCCTACGGCGTAGCGCATATCGCTAAGACCGATGTCCTCCGATGTTGGCAGAAGATTGCCAGCATCCGTGAAGACGGCGCCCTGCAATTCCCCGAGAATTGGAAAGGTGTATTCGACATTAAACACGGTGAAGAATTCTCCACCGACAGGATGACCGTGATTATCGTGCGGGCCAAGATCGCGTTCGCCGAAGCTGCGCACACTTGTGGCGCCGCCATTAAAAAAACGTTCGTCGATGGGAAGCGAAGTCGCTTCCTCGGAACCGCTCGTTGTGAGCGAGTGGATGATGCCGGCACGCGCGCCGAACGCGATTGAGGATTGATGAAACCACCGCTGCAAAGGAGTTCCGGCGGATTGGTCTTCCACTACACCTGGAGTGAGCGCCTTGGGTCCGAAAGGAAGATAGTACCCAACGCGCATCGTGCCTCGGATAAATTCGATATCGCTGCCAAACGCGTTAGAAGCCAGATCCACTGTATTACCAATGAGGAACCCTCTTGGCGACACCAGCGGACTCTCACGAAAATCCAGAGTGTTAGTAAGTCCGATCGTGTTTACGAGATAATTCGTCGTCGATCCGATGAGAAATTCCGGCTTGATTTCGGAGTCGGTGATTTTCACGTGACGGACAGAGAGAACCAGCCCGGCCTCATCGTATTTCGTGATCTTGCGATTGAGTTCGAGTCGCCCGCCCAGTTCGAACTTTGAATAGCCATCAAAATCAAAAGTAAAAGCAGTCACCCGCGCCCGGAAAAAGAAATCCGTGTCGAGAAAGAACGGATCCTCGTAGAGAATTTCACCTTTATAGCTGCGCTGCGAAACTTCAATTGATGCCGTGAGGGGACGGCCGTAGCCGAACAGGTCGCGATCACCAACCTGCACACCGGCGAGTGCTCCTTCGTAAGTATCGAAGCCGACCCAAAAACCAAATTCCTTGCTCTTTGCTTCCTCGGCTGAGATGTCGAGCCGCAACAGATGTCCATCCACAGGAACCGGCTTGATTTGCAGTACATTAAAGAGCCCGGTCTTCATGAGCGTCCGAAATCGCTCATCGAGAAGATCCGGGCTGTACGTCTTTCCATTCAACCGCGTGAATCGTTTGGTCACAAAGCTGGGATGCAATCGCTCAAGCCCGCTGACGGTAACGCCGTCAAAGTGATAAACAGGTCCAGCCGAGATCGCGATTTGCAGCGGTACTCGACCATTGACCGCCTCCTCCGGCGCGCCAGTAGCCACGGCCTTGACGTCGTAGTAACCGCGCGCCTTGAAGTATGCCTGCAAACGCCGCGGAATATCAGCTACGCGCGCGTCGGTGTAAGGTCGCTGCAGAAGATCGACAATTTGTCCACGCAGGGTCTCTGAATCGTAAACAGTCCGCCCGGTAAACGAGATGCGGCCAAAGAAATATTGCCGGCCTTCGTGAATCGGAACGACGACGTCGACCTGATTACTTTCCTCTTGGAACTTGTAACGCGGCGGATCGACTACGGCATCTAAAAAACCTTCTGCGACATAAAAGCGATGCACTAAACCCGCTCCCTCCTCCATGTCCGCGGCAACAAAGGGCAAACTTTTCTCCAGACTCGAATATCGCTCCCGGGTCGGGCCCACAATGTAATCAAAGAGCTTGTCCGCTGGTTCTTTTACGTTTCCGTCGAACGCTACAGTTCGCAGCATGAACCGGGGACCTTCCGTAATATCGAGACGCAATCGGTTACCTGATTCGATCACGTAATGCACGTTCACCTTCGCGTAGCCGTGTTTTCGATAGAAGACTTCCAGGAAGAAGGCGAGATCGTCCGCTCGTGCTGGGCTCAATCCAAAGTCCTGAATCGTGGTGATCTCCTCTTTTAGGGCCGAACGTAATTCTTTCTCATCGAAAGCCTGCTGGCCGCGAAATTCGATAATGCTGGTCTGCTTCGCGCGTTTTTCCTGCTCTTTTATAACTGCCGACCGCGCTTTCTGCCGCTCTTCGGGTCGTGCAACGTCTACCGCGCTCTGCGCGGCGACTTTAAATGCGAGGGCCACACTTCCGAGACAGAAAAGGACCCCGTGCCGCATCTCAGGAGCCTGTTGAAATACCTAGCCACTCCGCGCGAGGGCGGCTTGGGGTGGATGGCAAGACCCGAGCGACGAGCGTGTCCGCAGCGATCTGTGAGGAGCGAGCAACGCAGCCAGACAGCCCAAGGCGCTCCCGCCCTCCGGGCTGCGCCGCTGCTTTTTCGCCTTTCCGGCGTTGCTCGTCGATTATCCCGCCACTGCGGGACGGGTATGCGCAGTCCTCGCGCCTTGGCAAGACCAAAGATCGGCAGCAACTCGGCATGGCAGAGTATTTCAACAGGATCCTAACGAAAACGAATCAGATATTTTAATCTCCCTCGAAAATCGCCTCTCACGCCGACGTCGCCGGTCAGCACGAGCCGATCGTTAATCTTGAATCTCGCTGTTGCCTGTTGCTGGCCCGTGCGCGGATCGACAGTGCCCAAGTCTAGATCCATCCTATTAAAAAATGCGTTGCTTTGGGTTGGCTCGCCTTTCTTAAAGATTTTTCGATAAAGTTGCTGCACTAATAACATGGCGGCGCGTCCCGCCAGCACGTTGTTGCTGCCTGAGAGTTCTTGTCTTGTAACGCCGGTAGCGATCAAGGAAATGATTTCTTCCTGTGGCAATGGCGGTTCGCTGGTGAAAATCGCTTCCGGCGACAGCACCGTCCCGTAAACATAAACGCGCACCGTATAATCGCGGAGAACCGACGTGCCCTGGAGATCGATTCGCGGATTCATCGAATCGCTCGGATCAAAAGTGAGTGAGCCGCGCGAAACCTCCAACCGGCTGAAGGGCAGAGTCGCCTCCACGTTTTCCATCCGCACTAACCCCTGCAGTCCCGGATGCAGTCCTGTTCCGGTTAGCTTTAGGTCGGTGGTCGCTTCGCCTGTGGCCAGATTTCCGCGAATGAGCACAGGATCTTTTGTTTTGATTGCTACGTCGAATTTCCAGTCGCGCAACGGCGGGGTCAGGATGGAGAATTCGGGGCGCTCCGATGGTGGTTCGGGCGCGGGTCTGCCCGGCAGGCCGATAGGAATAAGGTCGATGTTCTTTAAAATATGACTGTTTGTCATTGCAACAGTGCCGCTAACCGTTGCGGCTGCGAATGGGCCGGTCACCTTGAGATCGATATCCGCGCGTGCGGTGAGCGTGTCGTTTCGCGCAAGCAACACGCTGTTGGCTTTCAATTGTAAATCCAGAGTCGGTTCAGTCAGCTTTGGAAAAGTGACGCGGCCATTCATTGTGAAAGGTCCGCCGGCCAGATCGCCTCCAAATCGTTCCAGGCTAAGTGCGTTCTGTGCGAAGCTTAAGCGCGCACTAAAATTCCTTAGGGTCGGAAGAGTCACATTTGTAAACCGAGCAACGTTCACCGTCACGTCCCCTGCCCCGCTAAAGACCGGTTTACCGATCGTCCCGCTTACATCGACATCGAGCCCCAGTTCGCCATCCAGTTGCTCGAGTTCCGGAACAAATTGTCGAACAAAATTCACGGAACTACGTGGGAGACGCGCTTTTGCAGTGATCGGTGTCTCGTCTGGCAATCTCCCCGCACGCGCAATCTTCGGAATATCAAAAGGTATATTCGCGTTCAACTCCAAAGGCTGAATTCGCGCCTGCTGTAGTTTCCCCAAAATTGTCAGGCGATCGTGCACAGCCTCCGCGCTAAGATCAAATGTTGCCGGCTCCATTTTCGGCAATTGCTCACTGCGTAAATCACGCATTTGCAGATTGAGACGCGCATTCAAATCTCCGATTGTTCCCTGCGCGTCGAGCCTTGCGTTCAGAGTCCCGGATGTCATTGGTTTGATCCCGAGGTCGCTAAATAATTTTTTAAGATCAAGGTTCTCCGACTGAATTGTGGCGAACACTTTGCCAGACGACGGAACGGCCGCAGCGTTCGTCCCAAGATTTTTCCACACCAGCGGAAACGAGACATAACCGGACGCGAACCTCGCTTGACCCTGATCGAGTTGAATCTTGTTTATCTCCAGCGTCTCGCCTTTTGCTCGGGCGACTGCCTGAAAATCCATGTTACCGGTGGCGAAAAAGATGATCGGAATATCGAAACCCTCGGGCGAGTACGCCGCATCGATGTTCGCGCGAAGCGATTGCAAATTGCCATAGCGCCCTTTCTCGAGCACCAGCTTCAGATTGCCTGAATTCTTGACGGTCTGCGCATTGCCGTTGCCTTCCCAATCAAACGAAAACGAGCCTGCCAACTGATTCTGGTTGCCGGAAGCGCTAAGCAACGGCTGGAGCGTCGATAAATTGGCCACACGCGCGGAAATTTTGCCATCGTAACGGTACGGCCGTCGCAAATTCAGCGTCCCGGTGGCGTTAAAGAAGTCGGTATCATTCAAGATCGCGCTGCAATCGTTCAGATAGACCACGCTGTTGGAAATCGAACCCTGAGTGTTAAGTTGCCGGAAAACCAAGTCCCGCATTTTGAGGTTTGAGCCAGAAATCGACACCTGTCCGTTGGCAGCCTCTTGTTTCCACGTGATCTGCGCCGCCATTTGCAATGGCCCGCTCAATCTATTGGGGGAATCTGAAACCCAGAAGTCTCCGGCTTCGGGCGCATTCAAGGCAACATCCAGCTCCGCGGGCTGTAAAGAAACTTTGCCAACCTCCCGCGGAAGCCGGTATCGGCCGCGAACATTTAGTTCGTTCTGATTTCG
>VBQC01000095.1:0-6736 GCA_005887825.1 Verrucomicrobiota bacterium
GGCTCCGCTGTCTGGCCTAACGCCATGAGCGGTAACGCCGTTATCACTGTCATAATCATCATCTTCATACCCTGTAATTCGTATCTCCCAAAATTTTTGGACCTGCAGATCGCTCAATATCATTAAACGTGTGCAGGAAATCGTCGATAACATCATGACTCCGGGCTTTGAGAAAAATGTCGCATGTACCATAGGATTTTGTCTGATGAGGCAATCATCCGCCAGCCCGATTGTGTGTTTTCATCAATCAACCAGATTCCTGCGTCTGCATAGAGAGCCAAGGCGCTGGGTTGGTTGTGCCTTGGATTAACGAGCGGCGGGGGGAAAGGCAACTCCCGCCGCTTTTCTTGCCGGTGACACGCCGGGCTACTCGCGGAAATCGCCATCGTGTTCGTGCGTGTCAATCACATTGCCCGTCGAATCGTAAACGCGAATCACGGCATGATGTGAACGGCTGAAAAACTTGCGTAGTTGATTGGCTGATCCTATGACTTTGTAAGCGTATGAAACAAATATCCTACGGGAAACAACGTGAGACCAAGAACAGCACTCCAGAAATCGAGGTAATGACCAATGCTGTGTGGGCGACCCCAATTCATCCAAGGGAACAGGCGAAGTGCTTCGGAGAGATGAGTGAGCACGACTATCACAAGACATCCGGCGCCGAATAGCTGTAGGAATGAGGCCACAGTCTTTGCACGGAAGAAAAGGGCTGCCGACCCAGCAAACAGCATGCACACCGGCACCAACGCGAGCAGGGCTATCTGCAATGTGGCGTTCATCGTGCTTCAAGTCCTAGCAACAAAAAGCTGTGTCGCTTGGTGAGGCTCCGTGGCGTGCATCGCTCTAAAAACCCTTTACCAGTGCCACACGAACAAACCTCTCATGTGCTCCGCCGAAGTCATAGAAATAGCCAATCTTGAAGGTCACCTCGTGTGGAAAGACAAACCAGATTTGCGGGATCACGGCAACTGAACGCTCCCCGGTATCGTAGCGCAGCTCGCTGCCGAAGCGAAAAAGGTCAGTTGCATCATATTGCCAGCCGGTACGGATCTCCAAAGATGGATGGCCACGCGAAAATGGAATCTCCTCAGCGAGATTAACCGTGAG
Organism: Verrucomicrobiota bacterium; assembly: GCA_005887825.1. Lineage (GTDB taxonomy): Bacteria > Verrucomicrobiota > Verrucomicrobiia > Chthoniobacterales > UBA10450 > Udaeobacter. Next base: position 1,111 of record VBQC01000095.1, read on the forward strand.
GTTAAGCTTGCTAAAGTTCCTGGAGAGGATCAGCCGCGGCTCGATCCCGAAGCTCTGATGCCCTTGCGTATCGCGGTTGGTATTGACCTCGCCAGAACCGGCAATATCGATTGGCAGAGTGCCCTCATTGAAAAAGCGGTAACGCGTCTCCAAGCGCGATGAATCGAGGTGAAAACCGTGCTCATCAGCCCACCTACGCGCCCATCGATCATCCAGTGATCCGTAATGCCATACTCCAAAGCGATATGATGTCGTGTGAAACCATCTGAATCCTCGCTTCCCGCGTCGAACCAATATTGAGACTCGACCTCTCCACGATCAAGGGTGGCGAAGACCAGCGTCTCGTCGATGTAGTCTTCATGATGGGCGAAGGCGCTCGAAAAAAAAAGCAGCAGTAACAGGAATGCTGGAAATATCCGTGATAGCGTCACAAAGGAAAAGACCCTAACGAGAATTGTGCCGAATTATTCGGCATTTAGGAAGCGGGAATCCAGCGCGGCTACGGCTCTTTGAAATCGCCCACTTGCTCCTGCGTTCCGATCACGGTTGCCGGTTTCATCGAAAACGCGAATCAGCGCGTGATGTGAGCGACTGAAAAACTTAGCGTAGCCGATTGCATTATTGATTGCGTTTGGCTTGCCGTACCACAAGCGACCGAAGGGCAGCGCATCGGAGATTAGATCGACGTCGCGATGATCTTTGCGCGGGCGCACTTCATAAGCGTGTGCCTTCGATGTCATCGCGCGTTCCGATGCCGCTGGCGTGGACCGTCTTGATTTGCTCCCAAATGTCCGAGGAAATTCTGCTGCGCACTGTTCGCGTCGCTCTTTCTGCTCGCTCATGTTCAAATGAACAGCTACTCTGTTTTTGACGAAAACAAGCCAAATTGCCGATGACAGTGATTCAAATCAGACCGCACCGTTGGGGGCTGGAAAGTGTTTGAAGCACCGGGAGTCGAAACCGCTTTCAACATTTCGCGAATCGTCGCGATTTCGGCGGAAACTTGGGCGATCAGCACGTTAAGTGCAGTCTCACAGACTGTACGTTTTGCATGAATCACGCAGAATTAGGCACGCCGAGTGTCCGAATCTGTCCGAAATCCCTCCCGCGCGTGCGCGCCTGCGCGTAATGGTCTGAAAACTGCGGGGCTGGCGGTCAATAATTCCTGATGCTCCACGATGTCGCCACGAATCCCAAATTGACAGTGGATGTATGCGTGGTGTTATTCATGAGCCAGATAACGCGCTGGCCAGTAGAACTGTTTTGCCAAAGAATGTCCGCCTTGCCGTCCCCGTTAAAGTCGCTCGAACCAACGATGTTCCACGATGTCGCCACGGTTCCCAAATTGACAGTGGACGTATGCGTGGTGCCGTTCATGAGCCAGATAAGGCGCTGGCCAGTAGAGCTGTCTTGCCAAAGAATGTCCGATTTCCTGTCACCATTGAAATCGCTCGAACCGACGATGGAAATCGCCACGGTTCCCAAGCTTACACTGCTGCCGTAGGTTGTGCCGTTCATGAGCCAGATTGCGCGCGCGCCTGAGGTATTTTGCCAGAGGATGTCTGCCTTACCGTCGCCGTTGAAATCGCTCTTCACGGGCGACGCCACGATTTTGAAAACGCTCCCGTTACTGAGGTCGGTAATGTAAAGCTCGCCATTCGCATCTTCGCCTAACGAGGAGGGATTACTGAGCGTAAAGCCGCCGGCTCGAGTCGGAAAAAGCTGCCCGGTAACGTTCTGGAAGTTTGAAGCAATGGTGCCGTTGTAATTCAGAGTGAATATTTGACCGGTGCCCGGACCCGAGTCCGGTCCGAGGAAATCGCCAAAGACATAAACGCCACGCAAATTCGGGATCTGCTGGCCGCGATAGACATAACCGCCGATCACTGTCCGACCGACCGACCGTGGATAATCGAATATCGGATTGATCGCGCCCGGAGGCGTGGGTACTCCAGGAAAGGCGGGGTTCTGAACGCTTCCCTCGCGAACACGCCAGCCGTAATTTTCGCCGCCACCGGGATGTGTTGGTTGTTGCACGTCGATCTCCTCGCGCGTGCTTTGCCCGACATCCCCGATAAACATCCTGCCGTTCTGGCGGTCGAAGCTGTTCCGGAATGGATTACGCAATCCGAATGCCCAGATTTCTCCTCGCGCTCCGGTGACGCCGACGAAAGGATTATTCGGCGGAATCGTGTGGGTCCCGGCCGCGGAATTAATGTGAATGCGGAGCATTTTGCCGAGCAAAGTCGTCAGACTTTGCGCATTGCCGCCCGGTTCGATGTGGCCCGTTCCCTGGTCGTTCGCGCCGCCGCCGTCTCCGGTGGCGATGTACAGATTGTTCGCATCGCCGGCGCGCGGGCTAAAGCCGATCCATCCTCCGTTGTGATTGGCTTGCGGGTGATCGAACCTGAGCAGGATTCTTTCACTGGTCGCATTTGCGATGTTAGGATTGGCCGAGACGGTGAATTGTGAGACGTGCGTCACGCCATTGCCAAAAGCGCCGCCGGGAACGGTGAAGTTGAGATAGAACTTTCCATTTGCGGCGTAGTTTGGATCGAACGCCATGCCGAGCAGACCCTGCTCGCCTCCGGCGGCCAAGCCAGTGAGAGTGAGAAAGGGAGTCACGTTGAGCGCGCCGGTGGCGAGGTTGAGAATTCGAATTCGCCCGTTCTGCTGCACGATAAATAATCGCCCGGAATCTCCCGGTGGCGCTGTGACGAAGAGCGGCTGGGTCAGGCCGGAAGCAACCCGGATTGCATCGAGTCCCGGCACGATCTGCGCCCGCAGGCCGGCCGGCGAAATCGCCGCGAGAATCAAAAACCAAATTGCGGTCCTGATTGTGCGAAGCATTATTCCCGTAGTCATCGGGTTCCCTCATTCTCTTTAAAATTCATCCCGCAAAATGCAAGGGCGTGAAAGCGTATTTATGAACTTGCACAAGAAACTTCCCAAAGGTGACCCGCGCCGTGATCTATTTGCGAATACCTTCGAGGCCTATCAACAGTTAGCTGTCGCGATGAAAGCTTACGAACAGGGCAGGGGTCAACGTCCAGATGCGACAATTGGAGCAGCGGGAGTTCGCAAAGGTATGCTCACGAAGGTCCTTCAGGGCAATATGACACCCGAAGGAAAAATTTGTACTATGCATGGCGAAAGGCGACGGAAACCAATCCGTGATAGGCGTGAAGTATTGGGAGTTGATCGCCGACAATCTGAGTAAAGCCGGTTGGAGTTGGGGCTGTGTTGCGACCGTGGATCGTGACGGGGGAACACTCTGGATTGCAGATGCACATCGCGACGACGGAAAGCGTTTCGTTGTACGCGCGGATGAAAAGTTGACTGTGTTTGTGGAACTCGAATCGGCCATTCGAGCGTCAGTCCGTAAAATCAAATCGGCCTATACCGGCTGATGAGTAACGTTGTGATCCATACGCGCCGCAAGGACGATAGATCGACTTGTCCAAGATGCCGGCGCTCAAGCTACGGGAATACATTCGCACGTGAAGCAAACGTGACTGACGGCGAATTGGCCGCCCGACGCAAAGAAACGTAACTGCGGCAATCGTGAACCTTCTCGCCCGCGTCATTGCGACTATTCACAGAAAAGGTCGCCGCGACACGTCGCACAGATGTCAGTTCGCGTAAAAAGTTATTATCTAGGTAGGCGTGGCCGGCGTTAGCCACTTTGCTGGATTCTCTTCCAAACTCAGGACGTACACACCTGGGGCTAGTGGCCCAGGCAAATATTTGCTGACAAAAGAAGACGAGCGCGCTCTGAGCGCGGGTATCAGTATTTCAACAAGCTCAAGGAGGCTGCCCGCTATATGATCCTCCATCGCGGGATTCGTCGTTGGAATGCGAATATTGCTTCCATCCGACACGATCGGCAGCTCATTTCCCCACACATCCCTTTTATGTGAGTTCGGATCGCGGTGAGCGATTACCTTGTCATGATAATTTAAGACTTCGTTGTGAACCTCTCTGTATTTGATGGGGACGTCGTCCTCCGCCAATCTCACTTCCGGCCGTTGCTTGAACGGTCTCGCATACAGCACGGTCGCTGACACAGTCAGCCAAGTCCGCATCTGCGGTCCCTGTTGGCTCTGCGAAAGCATGAAGGCCAGCAACCGTTGCAGAACGGTAAAGGAATCGAGCGCATATTCGTCTCGCCAGAAAGCGAGTCTTTCAGTTCTTGAAGGCATCATGACCTCGACCGTCTCCTGATCGAAAATGCCCCCCACATACTTGCCGGCATGGATCTCGCTTAACCGATCAATAAGCCAATTCCGCGCTTCGACGGGATCGTCCGTCGATTTTTTTACCTCCTTGGTCTCGGCCTGCCCGGCCACACCGGTTCCGAATAAAATCACGGTGGTCTCGCGACGTTTTTTTTCCCGGAATTTTGTCTGTCGTGGTGGGTGAGGTAACGTAGAGGTCTTCGGGACGGTGACCGCAGCTTTGCAATTTGGGCACGATGCCGTGACGCCGATCTGGGCGGGAGTCGCGGAGATGTGTTGACCACACGTAGGACATTCAAACTTCAGTTCCATAGACGTAAACGTGTGCAGAAATCGCCGATGTCATGCTGCCGGATCATTTGCCGTCTGGCAATCAAATGCGATTCTAGCGCGATCGGAAAAGTGTCAATGAGGCGTCAATGACCGGTCGCTCCCTAGCATAGCGACAGATTTTGAGTCCAGCGTGTCTGCCAATTCCGCCACGCCGGCGATTTCACTCTGAAAGGCTATTTTACCTATGAAGAACCATTCTTTTCCGTGTTATTCATTCTAGCACGAAAAATGTTTACTGTCGCGAGAGATCGGAGCTAGTGAAAGTTGTCGCAATTCTGGCGACTGAGAGCGTCCCGGATGGTCGCGACAACGGAAACGCTTGGACACGTCGATTTGTTGCGGAAATGGAAAGACTGGCAGAGCCACTGCTAAGGTAAGAAGACGGCAGCGCCCGCGAACGGAAAGCCGTCTAAAACTGCGAATTGAGTGTTCGACGGCTCAAGAGCAGCCGCGCAGCTTTCATCGGCGATTCTGTTATTGGTGAAAGAAGATGAGCTTGATAAGCAGAACAATAAGTCCGGCTACTGCGACGATAGCAGTCAACAACTTCAGGTTATATTCCTTCTTCTCTTTTTTCTCGGATTTGAAATTTGCCTTCGTTGCGTTGTATGCATCTAGTCCACTTTGGTTGATCTGTATCTCCTTCTTGCCGTCCGGATGGTTCACCTGGTTGATGAGGTGGTCGGTATAGAGTTCGTTGAAGGCTGCTGAAGCAAGTCCAGACGATAGGCGCTTTCCATACTGGCTCGTTACACGCTGCCAAATGACATCCAGCGGAATCCAGTGGTTTGGTAGCGGATTGAGGTTGTGCTCGCGATAGAGTTCTTGAAGAAACTCAAATGTTAGCCGTTCGCGAGTGATCTTCATGCAAAGCTATCTAACGAGAACAAGATCAGCCTTTCATCAGGGGCCGGCTGCAGCGATTGGTTACACCTCGGCATCGGGAAGGCGAGAAGGCTCATCCCAAAGTTTCTCAAAGCGAACGTTCTCAGAACATTGGTATTCTAGCGAGGCTTCGACGATGCGCCGGGTTCCCGGGTCTACGTCGTATCTCG
>VBQC01000095.1:6924-7537 GCA_005887825.1 Verrucomicrobiota bacterium
TTTAAAGTACTATCGCTAATCTGCGGTTTGAGAATAGCAACGACGCGAGGCCGGCCCAGATCCTCCAAGCGATATGATGGCACTGCCTCCCACGTAATTAGCCACGCATTTCGGGTTTTCGGTTTTTGAGTACGCATATCGAAGAGGCTAATGAGACGGAGCTCAGCTACCGCTGGTGGAACCGGACACCTTTGCAACATCGACAATGCGTTTCATAAACTCAAGCTTGTCATCGCGCTCTGTCCGTCGCGTCGCGAAGTTTCGCTGCAGAGGATGAAAGCGAACCCAAGCCGTTGTCCGTGTTTTGAAACATCTCAGCTCCGAAGATGGCCTCTAATGCCCGTCGCTTTTCGGGTGTGGCTGTGCGGTAGCCTCTCCTGATGTTATCTAGGGCATCCATGGTTGAACGCAATCTTTGTGCGTCGCTCGTAGTCAACGGCCCACTCTGCGTTAGCTCTTTGTCGCGAAGAAACGAGCGTAAGTCATAGACGGTCTGAGCCTGCCGGCTAGCCGGATGCTCGGAAACGATCCGGTTAAGCAACTCCGCGCTTTGAGCAAACTGACCTCTCCGCAACGCTGACTCCGCGTGCGACATCAAATCCGCTGGGCCTTG
>VBQC01000095.1:7563-8996 GCA_005887825.1 Verrucomicrobiota bacterium
TGGCGGAGACATTAGCCTGCGCCCGCTGCTCTTTCGCCTGTGCAGTTGGCTTCTCGGGGCTGTAATGAAAGCGTTCCTGCACCTCTTTAGGGAGTTCAGTGAAGTACACCTTGGAGATTCCAGACTTGCTACTCAGCACGATGCCATCGGGTTCGACACGTTTCACCTTAACGTTTTTGTATTCCTTCCCATCAATCGCTTTGAAGTCGTCGGCTATGGCGATGGAAGCGAAAAAGACGACCAAGACGAAAATCCGAAAACGGGGAATCATGGGAAGGCTTTATACCGGTTAGGTCGGGCAAAGGCAAGACTCGAAAACCGGCTTTCAGAGAGGTTTCCAATTTCATCACGGGATGAATTTCCGATGCAGCGTAGGCGGGCAGATGGCTACGCCGGTTTGACTGATCTTTGGGAGCGTGGCCGATGTCCCAAAGCGCTTTGCCCGTTACGGTGATGGATCGGCGGATCAATGATGTTCAGTTCTTGGCAGAGCTAGTGTGAAAAGGGAACCGCGTTCGCGTCCAACTAAAAACCATGTTGCGAATCTCGCACCATTGCGGTTTCGCCGGTATTTCAACAACAACGGTGCCGGGTTTGTCTCCGGTCGCATTTTGAAGGGCAATGTGAATGTCACCGTCCGTTTCAACTTTGAGAACAACGACGCGGCCTGTGAGGGCGAACCATCTATTTTCAATCCCGGTGCGCTGTGATTGTTGAGTCAAATGTACGTCTGGCCCTGGCCAACTGTAGATGTCGCTAGGTGTAACGGCTTGTATTGCGCCGGCATCCGCAGGTGGAGTCGACGGGTCGTTCTTTATTGCCAACCGCGCCTTGCCGTGATTGTCGCGGCAAGAGCAGGGCGATTGAAAGTTCACTGACTGCGATGTTGCCGTGTGAAAATAGCGTGCAGTGTTGAGACTGGCGGTGGCAGTCCAAGTCCCGCTCGCCGGATCGTACAGTTCTTAGTTCTGGATTTACTGGAGCGCCGTTTTTACCTACGCGCGCAAAGACGTGTCAAAGCCTTTTTCATGAATCGCACCGCTGACAGAATGAACAGAATAAACAAAATGGATTTCGGATCACTTGCCCGTCGTACTCTTTCGACTCCGCTCCGGTTCTGTTAATTCTGTTAATTCTGTCAGGCTTTCCGGCGGGGGCTACAGATGCAAAAAGCAGACGCCGCGTTGATTGAGCTTGCTATCGATTGCTTGTTAAAGCGGAGGCGCGCCGAACCTCACAATCACTTCATTGGAGCAGTTGGTAGTACCCGCTTCGCACACCTTGTAGGTGTAACGCGCGTTGCCCCCTCGCACACCGATGAAGTCCTTATAGGACCCGGTGTTCGGCACCGTAGCGATCATTCCTCCATCACGATAGATGTCGATGTTGGCCGAAGTCGCCCCGCTCCAAACGAGATCTACCGTGTGGTTGCC
>VBQC01000096.1 GCA_005887825.1 Verrucomicrobiota bacterium
AAGGCTCTGGCTGACGCCGCCTTCAGCGCGATCCGCCCAAGTCTCGCGTTTCTGGAAATGGAACAGAGGCCGATGTCCAAGCATCAAGTCGTGTTCAAAAATCACCGTACACCGGTTACAGCAGTTTCACCACGGTGACGCAATCGCATCACACGCGGAATGAATGACGAATGTTTAATAACAAAGGAATGCCCCGCCTTCGCGCAGCTACGGCGTGCCCGGCCAAATCCGAACGACGAAAACATCTCCGGCGACTTTCATCCAGGCATTGCGATGAAGATGCAGTCGTGCACATTCAGTTGCGGATGCGTCGGATGATGCGGGCAAGTTTGCCCATCTTATTCTCTTTGATCTTCAGATAAGACGCCGCCCATTCCTCCGACAGTTGGGTGCCTTGCTTTTGAACTGTCGGCGGCGCGATTTCGAAAGCCGGCGGAAACGGCACTCCCAAAAATTCGAGAACCCGTCTGGCAGCATCACGGTTGGAAGCGACAACATCCTCATAAAAGAGAACGAGAGGATCAATTTGGTTTTCATGAAAGTAATTTGTCCAGCCTACTTCGCCAGCCACGATACGGTTATACAAGTCATCAATGACGTTGAAATCAAAGCGTGGGATGGCACGCACCTGGGACTTCTCGCCTGTTTTTTGAGCCCAAACACCTGTCTGCAATGCTATTGCCCAAGAGACTGCTTGCTGGACGCGGTTCCGGCGGCGCATCCAAATGTATTTCGGCCGGTTGAAAACGGCAGCGAGGAGTTGTGATTCATTGAAATTCTTATATGCGGGAATTTCTCGCAACATTTGAACTACGCGATCGAAATAAACCCACATTACTACAAACCCAAAGACTCCATCGGCGGTGGTGTGCTGCTGAAAAATGCGTTCGAGATAGGCGGCGCGAGAGGGACTGTCCCAGCGCTCTTCCCACGTTTCTCCGTACTTCGAAAAAAAATACTCATCCGGCGAGCCTGCGCCTGCACTTTGGAGGATACTACAAAGCAAGTGTGTGCCGCTGCGTTGGA
>VBQC01000097.1 GCA_005887825.1 Verrucomicrobiota bacterium
CAATCGGGCGCTCGTCTCTTCCGGACAAGGCGAGGAGATCGACAATTTTGCTTTCGATTGCCTCGTGCGGCACCATTTCGCCGCCGATCTTTGAAAAACGAGAGAGTCGCCCTTCGATGTAGAGAAATCCGTCCTCGTCGAATCGGCCAAGATCGCCGGTCTTGAGCCAGCCTCCTTGCAGCACATCGCCTGTGCGTTCGGGATCGTGGAGATAACCCTCGAAAATATTTACTCCCCGCAGCCAAAGCATTCCAGTTTCGTGCAACGAGAGTTTGCGGTCCGTTTCCGGTTCGCGAATTTCCGCAGCGATGCCGGGCGCCATTTTGCCAACCGAGCCCAAACGACTCGATGGTTGCACTTGTTCGCCGGATTTGGTCGGTCGCGGCTCCGGCAGATTTACGCTTACCACCGGCGAAGTTTCGGTCAGCCCGTAGCCTTCAAAAACTCTTTGTTTGAAGCGTTCCTCGAAATTTTTCGCGAGATCGAGCGGCAGTTTTTCCGCGCCGGTGATGACGAGACGCAAACTGCGAAGCTTGTCCGGTTCGACTTTGCGCAAATAACCGCGAAGAAAAGTGGGTGTCGCCAGCAGGAGCGTTAGTTTATATCGTTCGATCAACCCTGCGTTCTTCGCGGCTTCCAGCGGATTTGGATAAGTCACAATACGCACGCCTTCGATGAGCGGATACCAAAGCGTGACGGTCGATCCAAAGGTGTGAAAAAACGGCAGCGACGCGAGAATGGCGTCGTCTTTCGTCGCGTCGAGCAATTGCCGGAATTGCGAGACATTTCCGACGACGTTGCGATGGCTGACCACAACACCTTTTGGTTCGCCGGTGCTTCCGCTTGTAAAAAGCAGGACTGCTTCGGTGTGGCCGCCCTCTTTTGGAATTTTCAAAAGCCGCAAAAGCAGACGCGCAGGAAGAAGGATCGACATCATCCACCACAGAATGATTTGAGGTTTCAGTCTCGGCATCAGTTCGTCCAACTTTAAAACGCGTTCCGGCCACGGAAAATCTTTGAGTCGTTCCATGAATTGCGTGGCCGAAACGGCAACCCGCAGGCCGGCGCGCTTGCAGCAAGATTCATTCGCCGCACGTCCCATCGTGAAATTAAGATCGACCGGAACTCTGTTCGCCAGAGTCACTGCCAGATTCGCCACCATCGATCCTTTGCTTGCAGGCAGGACGATGGCGATTCGTTCGTCGGGAAATTCTTTTCCAAGATAACGGCTCAATGCCACCGCGGCTCCGAGCAATTTCGACCGGCTTAACGCGCTGTGATCGAGGCCATCGACAACGGCCGTCGCGAAAGGACTTTTCTTTAATCCCCGGACGCATGGTTCAGCAAGATGTCGGTTTAACGATGGTCGCTGGCTGAAACAAAATTCGCCGAGTTTGAGCAATTCTTCGCGCACAGTTGCGATATCGGCGGCTTCGGCTTTGAGCGGTTTGCCGAAGGCGATGGTCACAGGGTAGGGGATTCGCTTCGGCAATTTCGTAAAAAATCTTCCGCCTTGGAATGAAAAGATCGAACCCCAGAGCTGGTCGAGCCAGACCGGCACGACCGGTGCATTCGCGTGGCGCGCTATTAATTCGTAACCGCGCCGCAGCCGCAATAACGTTCCGGCGCGCTCCAACTGGCCTTCGGGAAAAAGACAAACAATCTCGCCCTCGGCGATTTTTTCCGTCGCAGCGCGAATGGCGGAATGAGAATGCCGCGTATCGATGGGGATGCAGCGCAGCAGTCGCAAAAACGGGTGGAGGATCGGCTTGCGATAAAATTCCTGGTCGATGATGTAGCGAATTGGCCGGGGAGAGGCGAGCTGTAGAACCATCGCATCCACCCAGGTGATATGGTTAGGCAAGAGCAGAAATCCGCCTTTCGGCAAGTTGTCAGTTCCGAGCGCAGTGACTCGGTAAAAGCAACGCACCAGCAGCCGCCCGACGAAATAGAGCGCGCGTTCAACGGCGGACATGGAAGCCATTGTTTATCATTTACAATTAACGCGTGGCCATCTGCAATCGCCAACTGGCGGAGGAAAGTGGCATGAAGAAATCGATTAGCGGCGCGAACGGTGCGCTCCTGCTTCTGCTCGGGATCAATCTGTTTAATTACATCGATCGGCAGGTTCTGGCCGCGCTCGAGCCCGATATTCGCGCCAGTTTTTTTGCACCTAACGACGTTAACGCCATGACGAAGACCGGCCTGCTCGGCGACGCGTTTTTCGTAACTTACATGATCAGCGCGCCGATTCTCGGTTTGCTCGCCGATCGGTTCTCGCGATGGATCATCGTCGGTTCCGCAGTGATTTTGTGGAGCCTGGCCAGCGGCGTCTCCGGTTTGGCGGCGACGTTCGCCATTCTCTTTGCGACGCGCATTTGCGTGGGAATTGGCGAAGGCGGCTACGGTCCGGCTGCACCGACAATCTTGTCCGATCTTTTCCCGATCGAAACACGCGGCCGCGTCATGGCGATTTTTTGCGCCGCCATTCCAGTCGGCAGCGCGCTAGGCTATGTCATCGGCGGCTTGATCGGTGCTCACCTCGGTTGGCGTTGGGCATTTTATTTTGTCGCGCCGCCGGGTTTGCTGCTGGGCCTGCTGTGTTTCTGGCAACGCGATCCGCGCGTTGCTGAACATCATCTGGTGCAAAAATCACCGCGCCGCAGGCTGGCGGATTACCTGAGGCTCTTTCGCACGCGCTCGTATCTCATCAATTGCATTGCGCAAACATTGATGACTTTTGTAACCGGTGGCCTGGGGTTTTGGGTACCAGCTTATTTGCGTTATCGGAATCAAAGTCCAGGCGTAGGCATGACGATCTTCGGATTGATCACCGTGGTCGCGGGTTTGGTCTCGACGCTTCTGGGCGGCGTCATCGCCGATAGATTGCGCTCGCGTTTCGCTGGTTCCTATTTCTGGGTCTCGGGAATCGGGATGCTGATCGCCTGTCCCTTTTTCATTGTGACCCTTTACAGTCCGTTTCCCGCGGCGTGGTTACCAATGTTCTTCGCAATCTTTTTCTTGTTCTTGAACACAGGTCCCTCAAACACGGCGCTAGCCAACGTCTCGCTACCCGGCGTGCGCGCGACGGCATTTGCCGTAAACATTCTCGTCATCCACGCGTTCGGCGACGTGCAGGCGTTCTGGCTGCTTGGTTACATCGGCGGCCACACGAACATGCATGTAGCGTTTCTCTTTGTATCTGGAATAATTTTCATCTCAGGCTTGGCTTGGCTCATTGGTGCGAAATATCTTCCCGCAGACACGGCTGCAGCAGAAACTGCCGGAATCAACTGAACGCGCATCCGCTCTGGGGAATGCCTTTCGCTACCTGCCCATCTGCTTGCTGCTGGTGGTGGGAACCGGGCTACATATGGAGACGGAGGTCCAGAGGACCTGCACGTAACTCATCCCAGTGTGAATGAAATGGTTCGCTATTCTTGCTCTTCAGGGCTCGGTGATGTCGTGCTAGGCTCGCCTCTGGGGCTTCGTCCCGTTTCGCGGTGTCGCGGCGATTTCTTTCTTTCGCCTGGACTGCCTGCCGCTCCCGGTGGGGATTCCTCGGGTCCACTCGGCGATGCTGTCTCGCGGCCGCCACTTGGTGAGGCTGTCGCCCCCGCCCGGCCCCTCGCGCCCCGGGTTCCTCTTGTTGATGGGCTCGCAGTTGCAGCGCCAGATGGACTTGCAGACGCAGTAACATGTGGACTTGCCGCCGCAGTGGCGCCTGGGCTTACCGAAGCTCTGGTGCTGGGCGACGCCGTTCCAGGAGCAGTCGGCGACCCTATCGCGCCCGGACTGGCCGTTGCCCCCGCTGTTCCGGTTGTTCCGGCTGCACCCGTGGTCGTTGTGGTTCCGGTGGAAACTCCAACACCGACTCCCGCTCCCGGGCTTACGCCGTAATAGCCATAGACGTTGTTAATGTAATCGGGCCTCGAATATTCATCGATGCGTGCATAATCGAACACCGGCGCGTTATAGATCCGCTCCCGATCCACGGTCACCGTGAGAACGCTTAGATCGGATGTGGGAGAATATACTGCCCAGGGAACTGCAACAATTTTACCACCGCCAGTGGCGCGCGTTCCCCCACCGCCAGTGGAGAGAACTGTGTAAGCCATGCACCCCGTGTTGCGGTCGAGCACGACGTCTTTGATTATGCCGATTTCTTCACCTTGTGATGATTTGACTTTTGTGCCAACAAGCTTGCTGCTCTGAACGTAACCGGAGCTACTGCTCGAAGCGGTAGTGCTTTGGGTCTGGCCTGATATGGAAGCAACGGCCATACCCAGAATGGCAATCGCTGCTCCGTATAAGAGTGATGTTTTCATAAGAAATAAGAACGTTGGGCTCGCCTTTTATGCAGAGCCGTTAAAAAGAAATCGCCGCCTCTGATATCGTCGGATGTAGAATTGTTCCCAAACACGAGTTGGACAGGCGCAGTAAATGCAAGTCTAAGTTGGAAGAACATATGTCGATCCTGCGTTATCTACCGATTTGCTCACTGATGCTGCTGCGAGCTGCATATGGAGACGGAGTTCCACAGGATTGCACGCAACTCATCCTCGGCATCGCGCCGACGTGGAATTCAATGCGCGGAGAGTCGCGTTTATTTGAGCGATCGCGTGGCGGAGATTGGGAGCTTGTGGGTAGACCTTTCCCGGTTTTGTTTGGCAAAAATGGAGTTGCCTGGGGAACGGGCCTCGCTGGACAGAACGAGCCGGGCCTTCGAAAAAAAGAACGCGATGGACGAGCGCCTGCGGGAGTCTTCGAGATCGGCCAGGTTTTCGGGTACGACTCGAATCTGCCTCCAGGCGCCGATTATCCATATCACCAGGTAACTGAAGCGGACGTCTGGAGCGATGACCCGCGATCGCCGAACTATAATCGCCATATCGTGATCGATCCGAAAAATCCTCCCGACAATTATACGCACGAAAAAATGCGCTCGGGCGATTTCGCGTATCACTGGCTGATCGAGATCCGCCACAATTCTGATCCGCCGGTGCCCGGCGCGGGCAGCGCGATTTTTTTTCACATTCGACGCGGTCTGAATCGGCCAACTACTGGCTGCACAACGATGGCGGAGCAAGACCTCGTAAAGTTGATCACCTGGTTGCGAGCGAGGCGCCATCCTTATTACGCGCTGCTGCCTGCCGCTGAGTATGATCAAAAATGGCGCTCCTGGAACCTTCCTTCTCCAGAAGCATTGCGCTTCAGCGGTTCGTCAACTTTGACGCGTTGATTCCTCGGATTGTTTAGTTAGGTTCTCATCCACATGCGAAGAAGACGTCCTAATCGTGATTCGGAAGCGAACATTCGCCGCATCGACACAAAACCTCGCGCAAAGAAACAGACGCATGGTTTTCAAGTTCATCTTCTTCGCGGAAGTGAGGCGGTAACAAAAATGTTTAGCGACAGCGTCTACGGAGGCAAGGAAGCAGCGAGACGTGCCGCACGAAAATTCAAGCGCTCGATCATGCGCCATTTGCCTAAGCGGAGATTTGTTGGTTTTAAGTAAACGTATCGCAGTTCGCAGTGTCGTTTTTGCGATAGGCCTTCCAGCATTCGATAAATCCAGGCGCGAAATCTTCTGGTCGCCCCGCGACCCAGCCGTCGATGACAGTGGAAGGAAAAAAAGCGCCGGTCTCAATTTCACTTCGATTAGGCCTGGGATTGCCGCGAATTTCTCCTCGATAAAGCCAGATGAATTCGTGGTCGGCGCGCGCTGGGGCAGGAAGCTTCAGAATTTTCATGAGAGGAACATTTACGCCTAGTTCCTCTTGCAACTCGCGCCGGGCCGTTTCGTCATAGCTTTCCCCGGCGGTTACATGACCAGCAGCGCTGGAGTCCCACTTCAGAGGATGTCGATCTTTCCATCGGGAGCGTTGCTGCAAATAAACGTCGTTTGCCTGGTTGAAAATCAAGATGTGGACGGCACGATGAAGCAAGTTATTCCCATGCACATCGGAGCGCTGCGCATATCGTAAAATTCGGTCGTTCTTATCGACGACCGGGAAGCGCTCATTTTTCATCGCTGTTCGATCTGGGTACGCAAGTGGCGCGGCGTGATTCGCCAGGCCAATCCATTGAAGCAGCGAGAGCTCTTCTGCTCGAGCTTTGGGATCGAAGCCTAAATTGCGAGCGGCAGCATCCCAATCGCTCACCTGTGCACGAAGCAATTTCTTTAACTGCTTTCTCCTCTGGGAAAAACCGAGTCGAATCAGTTTCTGAAGCAGCTCATCATCGCGTGGAGGCAACTCAAGCCGATCGCGAGGCAAGATTCGCACTAGAGCGGAATCGACCTCGGGTTTTGGAAAAAAAACTGTTGCTGAAACCGTGCGCAGATATTGCACGCGATGGTGCAATTGCGCATATAACGTCAGCGATCCGTAATCACGAGTGAATGGCGAGGCTGAAAGGCGCAGCGCCATCTCCTTTTGTAACATAAACAACGACAGTAAGATGGGACTTGGATATTCCAGGAACCTCAAGAGCAACGCACTTGAGATGTTATAGGGAAGGTTACCAAGAAGTTTCACTCGACGATGCGCAAAAAGAGCACGCGCATCGACCTTCAAAGCGTCTGTGTTCATTACTTCAAGCCGTGCATGACCGAGGCGTTCGCGCAAAAAATCGGCAAGTCGTGTATCTTTCTCGATCGCCAGAACTCGCGCGCCTTTCTCAAGCGCCAGCTTGGTTAGCGCGCCTAACCCGGGTCCGATCTCTACCACGTAATCGTCCGCAGTTAACTCCGCTTGATTGACAATCCAGCGTGCAAGATTTTGGTCATGCA
>VBQC01000098.1 GCA_005887825.1 Verrucomicrobiota bacterium
GACCGTGCCACTGGAGATAACCGGCAAATTGAACGCCTCGACCAGCAATTCGGTTTGGAACTGCTTCTTGAAACCGGTCCGAGGATCAACAATTGCTTCTCCGGTGATCGGATCGGTCGCATTTTTGTCAAAATCGCGCACCCTCGCAGTCACAGCCGGCAATTTCTCCAGCGGAATGCGCGCGAGCCTCCATGTCACCGGCGGTGTATTGACCTGAAAAAACGACAACCGCAGCTCGGGCCGCGCACGCAGAAAAATCTGCGAAGCCGGGAAAACAATACATGGCTCTTTCGGATGAAACGTTGCGCCCCAACGCGACTCCGCGGCAAGACCGTAGCCACGTTCGCCTTTCAACTCGGGCGAGATCGTCACCCGGTAGCGTTGCATGAGATCGAATTGTCCATTCACCGCGACTTCATCCCGGCTGGCGAAAAGGCGCATCTCCTTCACTGCCGGCTCAATGCGGATTCGGTCCGGTGTGGCTTCACCCGGATCGATGTCGTCATTGAACTTTATCCGGATGACCGGCTCTTCGAGCGCATGATTAAACGCAGCGACCCATTCGACCTTGAGCGGCTCGGTCTTGCCGACCGGAATAACCTTCAAATATGGTAAAGGCTGCCGGCTTTTGGCGTCGAGCAAACCATTAACGATGAGATCGTAGGTGTGGCCCACCGGCAGTGACTGGCGCGGCTCGACGCCAAAATCTTCCGCTTCCGGCTGCTCCGTCAGCTTCTCGTCGCTACGCAGAATCACGTCGACCGGAGAACGCTGGCGCGAATCGCGGTCTTGAAAATACACGTGCTCGGCAACTTCGGTCAGCCGCACGCTGTAGCTGGATTCGAGCGGGATTTGCGGTAGCCCATTTAGCTTTTCGCGCTCGGAAAAATCGCTCGAAATCGTAAACGGCGTCGCGGTGAACTCTGCGCTCCAGCCGGGCGCAACAACCGGCTTCCCGCTAACGTCTTTCAAATCGCGCGCAAGCGTGAGCCGATGTTTTGCTCCCGCGACCACGCCTTTCACGACAAACACGCCTTCGGTCTGGCTCTTCCACAAAAAATTGCCTTCGATTTTCGGTTTGCTCACGAACGGACACAACTGCTCGCTCACGTCGATCTTGTCCTTGCCCACCATCGCGTTTGGAAACGTAATTGTGAGTTCTGCGCCCGGCGCGATTTGGCCTTCGCTCGGCTCGATCACCACGCCACCCGCGTCCGGTCCGCCACCGGACGGATTCGCCGTGGCGAACTTGGCATTCGATCTTTCCTCGCTCGGCGCCGAATGGACATTCGTCAGGCCGACGCATGCGGAAAAGAGAATGACGATGGCCTGTTTCATTCTTTCGTCGGATCCAATTCGCGGATGCGTTTCAGGTCCGCGTCCGCCTTGTCGATCTGGCCAATGCGCCGTTCGCAATTCTCCCGTGCGCGTAGTGCGTCCAGCGTTTCACCGAGCTTTAGCGAGCGTGTTTGCGATTCGATCGCCGCCGGAAAATCGGCACGCTTTGCTTCGAGCACACCCCGGAAGTACCAGGCCGCTCCATCGTTCGGATTCAATTCCGTTGCCTTGACGGCGTGGATCAGCGCTTCTTTCGATTGGTCCAATGCGTCGAGATCCTGCGCGGCTTCGAAATGCGCCGCGGCCGATTTGTCATCGATGGCCAGCGCAGCCCGCGCGTCGGCTAGGGCCAGTGCCAACTGGCGCAGCTCGCGCAACGTCTTTGCCCGCGCAGCCAGCGGTTCCGATTTGCCGGGGCTCTGCCTGATCGATGCGTCTTCGTCTCCCAGTTCCTGCAACGCTTTTTCGCTTACGTGCCGGGTCCCCGCCGTGCGAGCGAGCGCCGGGCTGACTTGTAGCTTTGCTGCATCCTCGTCGCGTTTAACGTCCAGAAGCGCTTCGCCGGTTTGGATGCGCGCGCGCATCGAAGCCGGCTCGAGCTTCATAGCATGTTCGCAATCATCCAGTGCCAGCAGTGGACGCTCAGCCAGTGTGAATAATCGCGCGCGATCGAGCAGAAGTCCGGCGTCATTCGGAGATGTCGCAATCCGCACATCCAGCGCTTTGATTTCGGGCAGAAACCTTTCAAGCCGCTCGAACTGCGGCAACCATTGCTTCACTTGCGCGTCGGTACTGTCCATCTTGTTCGCCTTTGCCATGTCGGCGTAGGCGGCGTCCCATTCGTGCAGGCGCAAGAGTGTGCATGCACGAAAAACACGGCGTGCTGCGGTGTCCCCAGCCGAAATGGCCTTGGTTCGATAAGCCACATTGTCGGTCCAGCGCGCCTGATCGGCGCACAAATCGGCGAGTTTATCGTACGTGTTCACCGCGTCTGCCGCCGAGGGTTTCTTCGCTAGAAATGCGAGCCAATGCCGCTCGGCATTTGGGTAATCCTTGCGTTGCGCAAAAATATCCCCGCGAAAATCTTCAATCGCGGCAGGTGGCTGTTTCACGGCTTTTTGCCATGCGTCCAGCGACTTCACAGCGTCGTCGAAGTCCTGGGCTTCAAATTGTGTCTGGAGCAGCGTCTCCCACGTGCCGGCTTCATTCGGAGCGAGCGCGACGATTCGCCGGCTCAGCTCGATGATCGCGGCTTTATCTTCTGCTTTTTCCGCCTTCGAAAGCTGCGTGTGCAACCGCGAAAGATCGCCGCTTGCAGCGCGCAATGAACTCGTCGCGCACAAGATTAGAAAACTGAATATGAGTATTCGGGCCGGGATGCGCCATCTTGATCGACTTCGGTTGCCGCTTTCAATCAATTTTCGATTGAACAGTGCGCGCCGCGACAGCAGCGTAACCGGTCCGAGTTCGCCACTGGACGAATCCGTCCGATTGGCGGATGGGGCAGGCATTATGTCTCGTCAATACACGCTGCAGCGCGCGCCTACATCGACATCGATCCATATCGATTACGCAGCCGAGTTGAATGAGCAGCAGCTCGCGGCGGTGACCGCGCCGCCGGGTCCGCTGCTCGTCATCGCAGGCGCGGGCAGTGGCAAAACGCGCACACTCACCTACCGGGTTGCGTACTTGCTCGAAAACGGAATCGATCCGCGAAATATTTTGCTGCTCACGTTCACGAACAAAGCCGCCCGACAAATGCTCGATCGGGTCGCGAATTTGCTGCCGGTGGATGCGAGCGGGCTTTGGGGCGGCACGTTTCACTCGGTTGGAAATCGGATGCTGCGGCGTCACGGGAGCGCGCTCGGTTATTCGAGCGGGTTCACGATCATGGATCGCGAAGATCAAAAGGATTTAATCAATACCGTGGTAGCAGGCGCTGGAATTGATCCGAAAGAAATACGGTTCCCGAAAGGCGATGTGCTCGCTGAAATCTTTAGCTTTGTCGTCAATACAGAGACGTCGATGGAAGAATTGCTCGCCGGAAAATTCCCGTATTTCCTGTCGTTGCTCGAGAAGATCCAAGACGTGCACGACCGCTACGAGAAAAAGAAGAAGGCAACAAATTCGCTGGATTTTGACGATCTGCTCGAAAAGACACTGTCGATGTTACAGCAACACGAAGGCATCGCCGCATTTTATCGGCGGCAATTTCAGTTCATCCTTGTCGATGAATATCAGGACACGAACAAAATCCAGGCTGACCTCGTTGATTTGCTCGCGCTGGATCACAGAAACGTGATGGTGGTGGGCGACGACGCGCAGTCGATCTACTCGTGGCGCGGCGCGAATTTCCAGAACATTCTCGAATTTCCGAAGCGCTACCCAGACGCTCACGTATTTAAGATCGAGATGAATTATCGTAGCGTCCCGGAAATTCTCGAAGTCGCGAACGCGGCGATCGCGGCCAATGTTCAGCAGTTTCGCAAGCACTTGAGCGCAACGCGCGAATCAAACGCCGTGAAGCCGGCGCTTGTCGCGCTCAATGATGGCGCCGAGCAAGCGCAGTTCGTCGCGCAACGCATCCTCGAATTGCGCGATGAAAATGTCGATCTGCACCAAATCGCCGTGCTTTATCGCGCGCATTATCACGCCATTGAATTACAACTGGCGCTTTCGCGCCGGAGAATTCCGTATCAAATCACGAGCGGCATTCGGTTTTTCGAGCAGGCCCACATCAAAGATGTCACGGCGTTTATTCGCTTCGTGGCGAATCCGCGGGACGAGGTCGCATTGAAGCGGATGGTGAAATTGCTCCCGGGCATTGGCAATCGCACTGCGGAAAACCTTTGGCGTGCATGGGAAGACGGCCTGGCTGCAGCCGGCATCGGTGATCCCGGTTCTGAAGCAACGTCAACGCCAGCCGGGGTCACCGACCCCGGCTACAGTGCTGCACCCGGATACAACTTTGGTGAGCGATTTATGGCGATGAACGTGAGCGCGAAATCAAGAAAAGCTTGGGAACAGGTCGCGCATACGCTCGATGAGATCGCGCCAGGCGGGCAACCAAACTCGCCATCGGAAATGATCAGATCCGTGGTCGAAGCAATCTACGACGACTACGCGAAGGTGAATTTCCCGAATTACGAATTGCGACGCGAAGACCTGGATCAGCTCGCGGTGTTTGCCCGGCAATTTAAGGACGTGCACGAATTTCTTTCGCAATTGGCGCTCATCAGCAATGTCGATGCAGAAGCCGCGCCAAACCAGACGAGCGATAAGGAGGCGATCTGGTTGGCGGACGGAATGTTTCCAAGCAGTCGCTCGCTCGACACGCGCGATGCGCTCGAAGAAGAGCGGCGGCTGTTTTATGTCGCTATCACGCGCGCGCGCGACGAACTCTATCTCACCTTTCCGCACATGCGGTTAAGCGGAGGTTACGGAGACGTTTTCCAGCGGCCATCGCGCTTTTTGCAAGAAATTCCGAGCGCACTCGTCGAAGACTGGCAGGTGAATCGCGGCTGACTCAGGTAGCCACGGATTTACACGGATGAAACACGGATAAAAGGATGCTTGAATTCCCAGACTCAGGAGAGAGCAAGCTTCTGCATGAGACAACCACCGGCAGGATCATCGGCGCGGCATTCGAGGTGCATGATCAACTAGGGTACGGATTTCTAGAGCGAATCTATCAACACGCAATGCAGGTGGAGTTGCTTCGGCGCGGCGCAACCGCTGAGATCGAAAAGCGAATTCAGGTTCAATACAAAGGTGTCGTTGTTGGCGATTACGATGCCAACCTGATTGTTGACGGCTGCGTCGCTGTTGAAATCAAAGTCGCACCGCAATATGAGAAACGAGACGCAGCGCAGTTGTTGAACGAGGTGAAAGCCACTGGCCTGAAGGTCGGAATGCTGGTGAATTTCGGGCGGACAAAACTCGAGTACAAACGCCTCGTTTTCTGAACGTGTTTCATCCGTGTTTATCCGTGGCTAAGGAATGAATTTGTCGCCGGACAAAAAGATCGCAGGAATTCTCGTGCCGCTGTTTGCGTTGCGCGGCGAAGACGATCTTGGAATCGGCGATATCGGCGCGCTGCGGGAGTTTATCGATTGGGCCGCCGGAATTGGATTGAAGGTTGTCCAGCTGCTGCCGATCAATGAGATCGGAGCCGACAACAGCCCTTACAACGGGATCAGCGCGCTGGCGATCGAGCCCACTACATTGCAGCTCGGGCCGAACTCTCCGGAGGATTTAACGGGCGAAGACTTTGATTCCGCGCTGGCAGATGTCGATCCTTCGACTGCGCCGAGGACAAGCCTTGGCCGGCTGCGCCGCGGTGGTGTCAAATATCGCCACGTCAAAAAATTGAAACGGCGCCTGCTTGAGAAAGCATTCGCGAATTTCTCCGATCGCGCCAGCGAAGAACGGCAGTCGGGTTTTCAGAAATTTTGCGAAGAAGAGGCTGCATGGCTGCATGATTACGCATTTTTCCGGGTCCTCATGGAGGAGAACGACGACAGCGCGGCATGGAATCGTTGGCCCGTGCAACATCAATCAATCCAAAGAGCGCGGACGTGGCTGCGCGATCTGCCACAGAACCGGCAAGCAGCCGTGGCGGATCGCCAAAATTTCTTCTGCTATGTGCAATGGATCGCGCATCAGCAGTGGCGCGAGATCAAATCATACGGTGAAGAACGCGGCGTCGCGCTGATGGGCGATATTCCTTTTGGCGTCAGCTATCACAGTGCCGACGTTTTCGCCCGGCCCGATGAATTCGTGCTCGATTGGGCCGGCGGCGCGCCTCCAGAGCCGTACTTCAAGGACGACGAGTTCACGCAAAAATGGGGACAAAACTGGGGCATTCCGCTCTATCACTGGGACAGGATGCGCTCGAACAATTTTGAGTGGTGGCGCGAACGTGTGCGCGCGGTTCGATGCATTTTTCATCTCTTTCGCATCGATCACGTGCTCGGATTTTATCGCATTTACGCTTTCCCGTGGCGGCCGCGGAAGAATAAACAATTTCTCCCGCTCGATTGGGACCAGATGCTTGAGCAAACCGGCAGTCGCGCTCCGCATTTCGTACCGCGTGGCGACGACACCGCCGAGAACCGCGAGGCGAATAAACGTGAAGGCGAAGAATATCTGCGTGTTGCTCTGGAAGAAGCCGGCGCCACGCGCGTGATTGGCGAAGATCTTGGCACGGTGCCGGACTACGTGCGGCCCAATCTGCGGTCACTCGGAGTTGCCGGGTTCAAGATTCCACAATGGGAAGTGCATGATGACCAAGTCACTTCGGGAGACAAATATGAACGGCTCTCCGTTGCAACTTATACAACTCACGATCACAAACCGATTCGGGCTTTATGGGAAGAGGCTTTTGAGCGGCCGACGGCTACGTCTGAACAATCGAGATTCGATTTGGCGAAGATCGCTATTTTCGCCTGCCTCGATCCGAACCTCGATAAGCTCGATTTTGAAAAAGATTTTTATCCGGCAATCATGGAAGCGCTTTTCAAAAGCAACGCCTGGATTGCCATCGTCATGATCACGGATCTCCTGGCGCGGAAATACCGGTTCAACGTCCCCGGCACGACAGCAAGTTCGAATTGGACGCGGCGAATGCAACGGAGCGTGAGACAGCTTCGATCGAGTCAAAAAGTGCAAGCACGAATGTGGTTGATTCACGAACTGCTGGAAAAAACCGGCAGAACTTAGCCACAGATGAACACAGATTTTCACAGATTCGGAATGGTTTCCGATTGGTCACTTTTTCGTACGGCAAAATCTGTGTTTCATCTGTGTCAATCTGTGGCTAAAGAATAAATATGAAGTCGCCGCTTAAAGTCGCTGTCACCGGCGCAGCCGGGCAGATTGGTTACTCGCTTGTATTTCGCATCGCCTCCGGGGAAATGTTCGGACCGGACCAGCCGCTCACGCTGCATCTGATTGAGATTCCGAATGCGCTCGATGCGCTCGACGGCGTGGTGATGGAATTGCACGATTGCGCTTTTCCACTGCTCGAATCGGTTGTGCCGACGGCCGATCTCGATGAAGGATTTCGCGACATCAACTGGGCATTACTCGTTGGCAGCGTCCCGCGCAAAGCCGGCATGGAACGCAAAGATCTACTCGGGATCAACGGCAAAATTTTCATAGGGCAAGGTCAGGCCATCGAAAAAAATGCCGCCGCTGACGTGCGCGTGCTCGTGATCGGAAACCCGTGCAACACGAATTGTCTGATTGCGATGAATAACGCAAAAGAAATTCCGAGCGATCGATGGTTCGCCATGACGCGGCTGGATGAAAACCGGGCGCGCGCTCAGCTCGCGCACAAGGCCGGCGTCGAAATTACCCGCGTCACCAACATGACGATCTGGGGCAATCATTCGGCGACGCAGTATCCGGACTTTTATAACGCAAAGATCGACAATCGACCGGCAAATGAAGTCATCGGCGATGAGAAATGGTTGAAGGAAGAATTTATTTCGAGCGTGCAGCAGCGCGGCGCGGCGGTGATCAAGGCCCGTGGTTTATCCTCAGCGGGCTCAGCTGCCAATGCGATTGTGGATACCGTGCGTTTTCTAACGAACGACACGCCGCGCGAGGATTGGCACAGCGTCGCCATTTGCTCCGACGGGAGTTACGATGTCGAGAAAGATCTGATCTCGTCATTCCCGGTTCGCGTTCGCGGGGGGAACTGGGAAATCGTGCAAAAGCTTCCGATTAACGAATTCAGCCGGGACAAAATCGACAAATCGGTGGTCGAACTGAAAGAAGAACGCTCCCTAGTGAGCGATTTGCTCCGGTAAATAATAAACAGCCAGTGTCATCCCGAGTCGCGCAGACGACGATGGATCTCACCCCGAAGCTTACGTCACGCTATCTCCTAAGCGTGCTCAGTCACTTCTGTGGGAGGTCCCTCGCTCTGCTCGGGATGATCCCGGCGAGTGTTTTATTTCAGTTTCTCGCCGGTCAATCGCTCGAATGCTTCCACGTATTTGGCCGATGTTTTCGCAATCACATCTTGCGGCAGTGACGGCGCAGGCGGCGTTTTGTCCCAATCAAGAGTCTCCAGATAATCGCGTACGAATTGTTTGTCGAAGCTAGGCGGACTTTGTCCGAGGACGTATTGATCTTTCGGCCAGAAACGAGATGAGTCGGGCGTGAGGCATTCGTCGATCAGGAGCAATTTTCCATCGACAACGCCAAACTCGAATTTCGTGTCCGCGACGATGATTCCGCGTTGCGCGGCGTGATCACGCCCGCCAGCGTAAATTTGCAAACTCAAGTCGCGAACGCGCTCCGCCATTTCGTTGCCCAAAATTTGCCGACACGCGCTCATATCGATGTTGAGATCGTGTCCGGTATCGCTCTTTGTCGCCGGAGTAAAAATTGGCTCCGGCAATTGCGAGGCGAGTTGCAACTCCGGCGGCAGCTTCTCGCCGCAAACACTCTGCGATTCCTGATATTCCTTCCAACCCGATCCAGCCAGATAACCGCGCACGACGCATTCCACTGGCAGCGGCTTTGTTTTGCGCACTATCATCGAGCGCCCGGCGAGTTGGTCGCGAAATGAGCGTAGTTCTTGCGGGAACGCGTCGAAGTTCGCCGTGACGAAGTGATTATCAATCTTATTGAAGCGTTTGAACCAGAACGCCGAGAGTTGATTCAAGACTGCGCCCTTGTGCGGAATCGGGTCGGGCAAAATCACGTCGAACGCCGACAAACGATCGGTCGCGACGAAGAGCAGCGTCTCGCCGAGATCAAACACTTCGCGCACTTTTCCGCTGCGCAGCTTTTTTATCCCGGGGAGATCAATTGAGGATTGAGGTGCGATTTCCATGCGAAAACGCATAACGCTCAACGCTCAACTTTCAACGTCCAATAATTGCATTCGTTGAGCGTTGGACGTTGAGCGTTGGCCGTTCGACGTTGCGCAATCCATGGCTGGAATTGTCGTTAAACCACGTGCGCGAATTTTGCACGGCCATGACTGGGTGTTTTCCAGTGAAGTGCTGAAAGTTTTCGGGAAACCGGCGGACGGCGATGTCATCTCACTCAAAGACGGCAAGGATCATTTGATCGGCAGCGCGATTTATAATTCGAAATCGCAAATCGTGGCGCGCCGTTTCTCGCGGCGAAAACAGGACCTCGACCTGGATTTCTTCAAACGCCGGATTGCGCAAGCGGCGGAATACCGCCTGCGGCGAGATGTGGATGCAAAGCTTTGTCGCGTCGTCTGGAGCGAGAGCGACGGGCTTCCAGGGGTGATCATTGATCGGTACGGCGATTATTTTGTTTTGCAAACGCTCACGCTCGCCATGGACATGCGAAAAGAAATAATCGCGAACGCAATTGTCGATTTGTTTGAAAGTCGCGCGAGCTGCCAGTCCGCCAATCGGACGGACTCGTCCCGTGAGCTTGCGAACCGACAAAAGGCAATCGGGACGCATGTCCCGCTTACTATCATCGAGCGTAATGATGCGTCGGTTCGTCGTGCAGAAGGGCTTGAATTGTGCAGCGGCGTTTTGCGCGAAGATACTCCTTCGCCAATCGAAATCGAAATCGGCCGTCTAAAGTTCGAAGTCGATCTTTTACATGGGCAAAAGACCGGTTTTTATCTCGATCAAAGACAGAACTATGAAATCGTCGCGCGATATGCGGGAGGAGCACGCATGCTGGATTGCTTCGCAAACCAGGGAGCATTCGCATTGGCTTGTGCACGCGCCGGAGCAGCCGAGGTAACGGGTGTGGAAGAAAATTCAGCGAACATCGCCGCGGCGAAAGGAAATGCGGCCCGAAATGATCTGAAAGTGGAATGGATCGAGCAGGATGTTTTTCAATTCCTGCGTGCCGCCGAGAAAGCGCAGGCGCAATACGATTTGATCGTTCTTGATCCGCCGTCGTTCACGAAGACGAAGGGTGGCCTGCGCGACGCGATGCGCGGTTACCGCGAGCTCCACGTTCGCGCCTTTAAATTGCTGTCGCGCGATGGTGTTCTGGCGACTTTTTCGTGCTCACATCACGTCAGTGAAGATGCCTTCGCGCAGATGATCGCCGATGCGCTCGTGGACGCACGGCGCTCGGCTCGCCGGCTTCGCCGTTTCGAACAGGCGCCCGATCATCCGGTCCTTCCCACCTTGCCGGAATCGGAATATTTCAAAGGCGCACTGCTGGAAATGATGCCGGGACGATGAATTGAAATATCATCCTGCGGCGGCGAGGGCGTGATGAATTCTTGCGTAACCCGCGGCAAGTTGTGAGATCCCTCGCCGTCTGCGCTGCTCGGAATGACAGTGGAGAAAATCTCTGGAATTCTCAAGTCGGCCAATTAATATGGAGCTACAGCGAGCTTGGATGGCGCGCCACGATTTGTCATGGCAGAGAAAATTCGACCGAGTGAACAGATGCTGGAATTGAGCGGGGACGAAACGCTCTCTGGCGAACAGCTGGACTCACAAGTTCAAAAAGCGCAGGAGCAACTGGTCCAGCTCAAGCGCCAGCAGGAACAAATCGAAAAACAAAAACGCGAGCTCGAAGAACTGAGCCGCCGTCAGGAAGAATTGGAACGCGGCCGCGCGGAAATGACCGACAAGCTGACACGCTCGCTCGTTGTGTTGGAACGCGAGGCGTACAATGCGCAAAAACGCCTCGAGCAGATTCGATCGACTCGGGAAAGTTTCGGCCAGCACCTGGAATTAATTGAGGCGATCGATCCAAGAAGCTGGAACTCGGCCGATTTGCACAAGGAACTGAGCCGGGCTCTGAGCACAGTCGAAGACGCGCGCACGGAATTCAGCCAACAGCGCAGCCGCCTGCAAGGCTCCGAAGAAAACGCCGGCGACGTCTCATTGCCGGAGATTGGGTCCGGCCCTT
>VBQC01000099.1 GCA_005887825.1 Verrucomicrobiota bacterium
CACCGCGGACGTGGTCACCTACTTTCACAAAAACGTCGGCGTTCAATGGCAAATATAATTCCGTTCGTGAACCGAAGCGAATCATTCCGAAGCGCTCGCCTTTTTTTAGTTCGTCGCCGATTTTCGCCCATGCCACAATGCGCCGCGCAATCGCGCCGGTGAGTTGGCGAACCACAATCGTGGCGCGTGGGTTTTGAAAAGCCCACGTCATTGATTCGTTCTTCTCGGAGCAATCGGGACGGCGCGCATCGAGGCAAAGTCCCTCTCGATGTTGGCGGTAAACGACGCGGCCATCGATCGGCGCTCGATTGGTGTGGACATCGAAAATCGACAAAAAGATTCCTACACGGCGCGTTTTCGCTTTCAGAATTTCGTTCTCATCCACCTCCACGATTTCGCTCACCGTCCCATCAGCCGCAGCCACGATTAGATTTGGATCTGCCGGCGCCAGGCGATCCGGATCTCGAAAAAAAGCGACGGTGCAAAAAAGCAGTAGCAAAAAAAACACGGATAGCCAAACCGAGAGGAACCAACTGGCAACGGTGAAGAGTGCGAAAATTGCAATAATCCAGCGTGATTCCGAGAGGGTTTGAGCGCGCATGATTGATAGCAGTTTCCGATCTCAAAAACCCAGGGTCAAGTGCTGGCAAAGGCAGCTTTTGGAGGCCGAGAAGCGAACGATCCGTAAACTACCAGATTTTGCGTTCCGAGGATGTGGCACGCCCCATATCTAGCGGAATCATGCCAGAGTCGGTCACGAGATTTTTAGTTGTTTATCATGCCGTTTTCGTTATGTTTTCTCGCAGGTCGTTCGACCCCACTCTATGCTAAAAGCTCAAGACGAAGTTCCGGTCAAAGATTTACCTCGCAGTAGCTCGACTGGAATCGCCGCAGCGCAAAAATACGACGCCGCTCAGATCGACAAATTAGAAGGCCTTGAGGCGGTCCGTAAACGCCCCGGCATGTTCATTGGCGACCCTGATGAGCGAGGTCTGCACCACCTGGTGTTTGAGGTGCTCGATAATTCGATCGACGAACATCTCGCGGGGTTTTGCACGAAAATTGAAGTTGCTGTTCATGTCGATGGATCAGTGTCGGTGCGGGACAATGGCCGCGGTATTCCGGTGGACATTCATCCAAAATGGAAGATGCCGGCGATCGAACTGGTCCTAACAAATTTGCATGCGGGGGGCAAATTCGGCCAGGGCGCCTACAAATATTCCGGCGGCTTGCACGGTGTAGGCGCGAAATGCACAAACGCGCTTTCGGAATGGTTCAAGGCGGAAGTGTCTCGCGATGGAAAGGTCTATCACATGGCCTTCGCCAAGGGCAAAACGACGGA
The DNA here is from genome assembly GCA_005887825.1 of Verrucomicrobiota bacterium. Lineage (GTDB taxonomy): Bacteria > Verrucomicrobiota > Verrucomicrobiia > Chthoniobacterales > UBA10450 > Udaeobacter. The sequence goes on from VBQC01000099.1 coordinate 1,343, forward strand.
CAAACTTACGGTCATCGGCGAAGTCAAAAACAAAAAGATGACCGGAACGCTGATCACGTTTTTACCCGATCCGACCATCTTCACGCTAACGACGGAATTTAAATTTGAGCGACTTGCGACGCGGTTACGCGAGCTGGCGTTTCTTAATCCGGGACTCGAGATCACGCTGACGGACGAACGCAGCGATGCGCCGAAAAAGGAGACGTTTCTCTACAAGCACGGAATCGAAGAGTTCGTAAAGCAGCTCGGCGAAAACAAGCAGGTTCTTCATCCAAAGCCGATTGTGATCTCGCGGCAGCGCGATGAAGTCTTTGTCGATGTTGTGCTCCAATATAATGACAGCTACAACGATCAGATTTTACCGTTCGCAAATTCAATCCCGAATCCGGACGGCGGGACCCATTTGACTGGCTTCCGCACCGCGCTCACCAAAGCGGTCAATCAATACGCGAGATCAAGTAATCTTCTCAAAGAGAAAGATCCCTCGGTTTCCGGCGACGATGTTCGCGAAGGTTTGATTTGCGTGCTGAGTGTCAAATTGCCTAACCCGCGCTTCGAATCGCAGACCAAAGTGAAGCTTGTGAACACGGAGATCGATGGGATTGTGAACTCAGTCGTTTACGAGGGGCTGATGACGTATTTCGACCAAAATCCGCCCATCGCGCGGCGCATCTTTGATAAAGTGCTCACAGCGGCACGCGCGCGTGAAGCCGCCCGAAAAGCGCGAGAGACAATTCGCAAAGGCGCTCTGACGGGTGGCGGATTGCCGGGAAAATTGGCGGATTGTTCCGAGCGCGATCCGGAATTAACCGAACTTTATATTGTCGAAGGTGATTCGGCAGGCGGCTCCGCCAAGCAGGGGCGCGATCGGCGTTATCAGGCGATCCTGCCGATTCGCGGCAAGCTCATCAACGTCGAGAAAGCGCGCGAGGACCAGTTTCTCAAAAACAACGAGATTCGGTCGATGATCACCGCCATCGGCGCGGGCATCGGCAAACCGAAAGAGGATGGCAATGGTAAGGACGAAGGGCGTTTTGATATCACCAAGCTGCGTTACGGCCGGATCATCATCATGACGGATGCAGACGTGGACGGCTCGCATATTCGCACCTTGTTGCTCACTTTCTTCTTTCGGCAGATGACCGAACTGGTGCGCGCCGGGAAAATTTATATCGCCCAACCGCCGCTTTATCAAATCAAACGAAAAAAGCGCGAGGAATACGTCGATGATGACGTCCAGTTAAACAAAATCTTGATCTCGCTCGGCGCGGAGGATGTGCGATTAAAAAATCCGGCGGATGACAAAGAAGTCACAGCCGCTCAATTAAAGGACATTCTCGAATCGCTCGAGAAATTGGCCAAGCTGAGCGAAGCAGTCCGTCGCCACGGCGGCGATTTCGAAGCTTATCTCGCGGAACGGAATTCCAAATCGGGCAAGCTTCCAACTTACCTCGTCAAAGTCCGCGACGGAAACGAGGAGACCGTGCATTATTTTCACGACGAGAAGGAGGTGCGCCAATTTCACCGGGATAATCTCGATCTTAATTTATTCGATGCCGAGCTTGGCCAGGAATTGCTGCCGCTTGGGGAAGGGCCCGCCCGCCTGAACTCCGAAAGCTCTCGGAGCAGACGTGGAAAACTGGTTGAATTACATGAATCGGCAGCGATCCATAAGATCATTGCTGAGCTGGGGCGCAAAGGTTTGAAGGTGGGCGATTACGCGGCCAGCGACCAGCCGATTTTCGAGTTGATCGAGGGCGACGGCGAGAAAGTCGTTTCCCATCCGCTGTTTTCGATTCCCGAAATCCTCCAGAAGATTTTAGAGATTGGCCGCCGCGGTGTTCAAATCAAGCGTTTCAAAGGCCTCGGCGAAATGAACGCGAAGGAGCTGTTTGAGACCACAATGAATCCGGAGAAACGCAAGCTCCTGAAAGTGGATTTAAACGACGACAACGCCGTCGATGCCGACAAAATGTTCACGACCCTGATGGGCGACGTGGTGGAACCGCGGCGTCAATTCATCGAGGACAACGCGCTCAACGTCCGGAACCTTGACGTTTAGTTCAGCCATGGGTGGTCTGTTTCACAACCTGCGGCATCCCAGGCGTTGCTATGTGGTTTGCGCAATCCCTCGATCAGGCAGCAACCTGCTCACTGATGGTCTACACGCGACCCGGCGCGCTGGCCGGCCGAAACAATTTTTCCTGCCAAAATACGAGTCAACTTACGCCGCGGCACACCGGCTCGACGTCTCAGATTTCGCCGGATATGTGCGCGGCATCGTTGCCGCAACCGCGACATCAAATGAGGTCTTCGGCTTTAAATTGATGGGCTGGTATTTGCACGAATTCCTTCGGCGACTGCGCGAGACTCGCTCGTTTGGCGACACACGGTCGTCTGATCTGGAAATGCTGCTCAACGCGTTTCCGCGTTTGCAATTCGTGCAAATCCTTCGCAGAAACAAATTGCAGCAGGCGATTTCCAAGGCGCGGGCTACACAGACAGGACTCTGGAAAATCCAGGCAGGGAACTCTGCCTCGGGCGAGGCCGAATTCGACGCGGAGTTAATCGCGCGTTGTCTCGAAGATGCTAAACGCGAAGAAACAGTCTGGGCCCGTTTCCTCGATGGAATCTGCACGCAGCCCTTCTCGGTCGAATACGAAGAACTTTGCCATGACTACGAAGGAACAATTCGTTCAGTCCTGGAATTTTTAGAGATCCAGCTGCCGCGGCGAGTTCGCGTGGAAGCGCCAATCACTGTGCGGCAAACCGACGCGGCCTCACGCGAGTGGCAGGAACGCTACCTCGCACTCCCTCGTGCGCATCAGGTTGTCGCCTCCTAATCATATGTATAACGCCAACGAAAAAATAGAACCGATAAACGTGGTCGAAGAAGTGTCGAGGTCATTCCTTGATTACTCGATGTCGGTCATTATCTCACGCGCGCTACCAGACGCGCGTGACGGGCTAAAACCATCGCAGAGAAGAATTCTCTATGCCATGCACGATTTATCGTTATTTCCAAATCGACAGCATCGGAAGTGCGCGAAAATCTGCGGCGACACCAGCGGTAACTATCATCCGCACGGTGAAGCGGTAATTTATCCAACGCTCGTCCACATGGCCCAGCCGTGGGCGATGCGCGAACGACTTGTCGACGGTCAGGGGAACTTCGGCTCAGTCGAAGGCGATCCACCCGCGGCCATGCGGTACACCGAAGCGCGCATGACGCATCTCGGCGCCGCGCTCATGACCGACATGGAGAAGGACACGGTCGATTTTGTCCCGAACTACGATGAGACGCGCACTGAGCCGACGGTTTTTCCATCTGCGTTTCCCAATCTTCTCGTAAACGGCGGCACCGGCATCGCCGTCGGCATGGCGACGAACATTCCGCCGCACAATCTCAGGGAAGTCGTGGATGGCATCTGCGCACAAATCGACGACCCGGACATCACGCTCGACGAGCTGATGAAACATGTGAAGGGACCGGATTTTCCGACCGGTTGCGCGATCTGCGGCGTGAGCGGTGTTAAACAATACCTCAAGACCGGTCGTGGCAGCATGAAAGTGCGCGGCAAAGCCGGCGTCGAGGAGATCAAAGGCGGCAAGGAACAGATCGTCATCACCGAGATTCCTTACAATGTGAATCGCGCCACGCTAGTCGAGCGGATCGCGGAATTGGTGAACGAAAAAGTGCTCGGCGATATCAGCGCGATCCGTGATGAGTCCGACGAAAACACGCGCGTCGTCATTGAGTTGAAGCGCGACGGCAATCCGAAGGTCGTCATCAACAATCTTTACAAGCACACCACGCTGGAAAGTTCGTTCGCGGTCAACATGCTGGCGATCGATCACGGGCGGCCCAAGTTGCTCCCGTTAAAGGTAGCGAATCAGGCTTACATCGATCATCGCCGCGAAGTAATTCTGCGCCGGACGCGCTATGAATTGCGCAAAGCCGAGGAGCGCTCCGAAACCCTCGAAGGATATCTGATCGCGCTGGCTAATCTCGATGAATTCATTCGCATCATTCGCGGATCGGCCAATCGCGACGAAGCGCGAGTGAAGTTGCTCGCCTTCGAATTCACCCGAAAACAGGTCGAACAAATCGGCATCCTGATTCGTAACGAAACGCGCCTGGTTGAAGGTCGTTACGCCTTCAGCGAACACCAGGCTAATCAAATCCTCGATCTCCGCCTGTATCAGCTGACCGGACTCGAGCGGGACAAGATCGACAAAGAATACAAGGAATTGATCAGCACAATTAAGGACCTGCGCGACATCCTCGCGAAAGAGTCGCGCGTTTTCACCATCATTAAGAAGGAGCTGCGCGAAGTTCGCGACAAACACGGCTCAGCGCGCCTAACTGAATTCATCGCTGACGAAGGTGAGATCAACATGGAGGATCTCATCGCGAACGAAGGATGCATTATCAGTATCACCCACGGCGGATTTATTAAACGCACAGCGGTCAGTGCATTCCGCGCGCAACGCCGCGGCGGCAAGGGCGTGATCGGCATGTCCACGCGCGAAGGCGCGACTGAGGAAGAGGAAGGCGATTTCGTCGAGCACCTCTTCACCGCGACGACACACGACTACCTGATGTTTTTTACGCAATCCGGACGCGCCTACGTCGAAAAAGTTTACGAGATTCCCGAAATGGGGCGCGCCTCCAAGGGACGCTCCATTGCAAATATTCTAGAGCTGCGCCCCGACGAAAAGATCGCGGCCACAATCCGGGTTCAGTCCAGGAAATCAGGAACCGGAGCGAGCGCCGTCGATCAAACGTGGGACGAAAACCTCCACATCGTTTTCGCCACGCGCTCCGGCATCGTCAAAAAATCCAATCTTTCTGACTACGCCAACGTGCGCAAAGGCGGCATCATTGCAATCCAGATCGAGGAGGACGATCGCCTGATCGATGCCAAGCTCACCAATGGAAACAACGAGCCGGTTCTCATTACCAAAAAAGGCATGAGCCTGCGCTTTCACGAGGAGCAATTGCGCGATCAAGGGCGCAACACCGTTGGTGTATGGGGTATTCGGCCAGGAAAGAACGATCACGTCGTTGCCCTCGCCATTGTTGATCCAGGCGCGATGTTGCTCGTGGCCGGCGAGAATGGCATCGGCAAGCGAACGCCATTCGACGATTACCGCCGCCAATCGCGCGGCGGCAAAGGCATCATTACCATGAGAACTGGAGAGAAGACGGGCGAAGTTGTAGGCGCGCTGACAGTCACCGATAAGGATGAACTCATGCTCATCACAACCAGGGGCCAGATGGTGCGAACGCGCGTAAAAGAAATCCGCGCTGTTGGCCGAAACACGATGGGCGTAAAGTTGATGGATTTGCGCGACGGGGAAAAGCTCCAGGCAATCGCGCCCGTGGTCAGCCAGGCGGAAGAAGAAGCCCAAACCGCTGAAGTAACGGCAGAGAAGGCGTAGAGCCAGGAGGCTGTTCAATTTGCAGAAACTCGCGTCCCTGACGACGAGGCGTTGGCCTCCAGCCAATCACTCATGGCAAGGATAGCCGTGTCCTCGCGGCAATTCCACAATGGTGAGCTTGGGCCTACGACAAACTTTTGTCGCATATGCAACAAAAGCTTGCAGCAACAATTGTCGAGATAATGCCCGTTGTAAGCTGCATCTGTTGCAATAGCATCGGGTGGAAAAAGAAGAGGAAGACTGCTGTTCAGTCTTCCTCTTCAAGTTTTCAGCCGCGCCCGCTTAATAGCCGGTGCTCTGATGCGTCGTTGTTGTTGTCGTAGCGGCGGGTGGTGGCTGCGCAGTTACAGTAGTCTGACGCGTTGTGGTCGTGGTCGACTCGGGTTCGCTCGAACAGGAGGCCAGCATCATCGCGAGCACCGAGAGCCCAGAAGTAACAATGATCAATTTTTTCATAGTATGAATTGTTTCTTTAAGAACAATTCGTCTCAAGTTGCTCCGAAAGATGTATTAAAAGAGAAAAATTCTGCCTACATTTCAATCTTGGCGCGCTGTCGCTTGAGGTCGCCGCGCTTGCGTTTTGCTTCCAGAATTTTCCTTTTGAGCGCAAGTGGACGCGGCGATTTGCGGCGACGCTCTTTTTCGCGCTTCGCGATCTCGGCCGCACGACGCTTTCCTTCCGCCTCTTCAATGGCGTCGAACAATCTTTCCCGCGCCACCTTCCGGTTTTGTACCTGTGAACGCGAGTCCCGCACCGTAACGCTGATTCCGCTCGGCCTATGCCGCAGCGTCACAGCGGTCGCCACCTTGTTTACATTCTGACCGCCCGGTCCGGAGGATCGCGCGAAGGTTTCTTCCACATCGACATCGCGGATGCCAAGCCGCTGCATTCGCTCGAATAGCGCGTCTTTCGGCATTACTCCATCACTCCATCCTACGCTCCCGGAATATTTTCGCGCCCGTGCCGAAGCACTCGAGCCATCCAGACCAATTCATTCAGGAATTTGTCCAACCGTCGTACATAATTTTGATCGAGCAAATTTCCCTCATCATCGAAAATCTTCGCGACGTTTCCAAAATTTACGTCTTCAAAAATGGCGACCAGACCGAGCTCGCGCATGACCGGTAGCAGACCCTCGATTACGCGCGCACCGCCAAACGGCCCTGCCGAGACACCGCAAATCCCGACGGCTTTGTGAATGTATTCCTTGAGATTCATGTCGAGTGCGTGTTTCAGAAGGCCGGGATAGCCGTGATTATATTCCGGCGTTACGATGATGAGCCCGTCGCAACGCTCGATGGTTGCTGAGAACTTTGGGTCCTTCATTTGCTCGCCTGCGTCATCTAGTTTCATTGGAAGCTCGCGCACATCGATCAACTCCGTCTCCACATCCGCACGCTTTTTTGTTTGCTCAAAAACAAAGCGCGCGACGTTCTCGCTCTGTCTCCCCTCTCGCGCTGTCCCCAGAATCAGTGGAATGAAAAGAGCCCGCTCCATTTTCAGACAGGATTTACAGGATTGCTTGAATTAAAGGAATCCCGGAGATCTAGTTTAATCCTTTCCTGCTTTTCATTGCCGATGGCCGGACGTGGTTTGGCCTGTTATTATCGAAGTCATAGTAAACCAAATGGAGTCGACGATATGTTGAAAAACAAGAGGCTAGCGGTGTTGGGCTGCGGCAAGCTCGGCGAAACGCTCATCAAGGGGTTGCTCGAAGCCGGCGTGATAGAAGTCGCAAACGTCATTGTCACCGCAGGCCATCAGCAGCGCCTCGAACAGATGCGTGAACGCTTCGGCGTCGCTGGGATGCTATCGAACAAAGCGGCGGCAGAGTCGGCTGACATCATCATTCTTGCCGTAAAACCGCAAACAGTTCCGAGAGTGGTCTCTGAAATCAGCGACGTGCTGCGTGCCGCGCAGATGTTGATTTCGGTTGCCGCGTCGGTCAGCACGGCATTTATCGAGAAGCACCTGTCTGCGCCCGTGCCGGTGATTCGCGCGATGCCGAATACGCCTTGCCAGTTGAAGAAAGGCATGACCGGCATCGCACCCGGGAGCAATGCCGGACGCGAGCACGTGGCGCTGGCAAAGTTTATCTTTGATGCGGTCGGGCGAACTGTGGTCGCTGACGAAAAGCACATGGATGCCATCACCGGATTGTCGGCGAGCGGCCCGGCCTATATCTACATCATCATTGAATCGCTCGCCGAAGCGGGGGTCAAAGTAGGACTGCCGCGCGACATCGCCACCGAGCTGGCGGCGCAAACCGTCGTTGGCGCCGGCTCAATGGTGCTTGAAACTGCCGAGCATCCGGCAAAGCTCAAAGACATGGTGACCACGCCCGCCGGTTGTACCATCGACGGCATCCTCGAACTCGAAGAAGGCGGTTTGCGTGTGACGCTGATCAAAGCGGTCGTCAAAGCGACGCAGCGAGCAAAGGAGTTGCTGGAAACGTAATGATATTGCCGATTGTCTTGCTAAACAGTGCTCGCCAACCTTCACGGCCTTTATCCTGCTGCGAGCGCCGCGCGGTTTTTTCGGCCGCAACGATATGAAGGGCGAACGGCCGCTGTGTCTGGAAAGATTACTTATACCACTGGAAGCCGGAAATCATTGTAACGTCCCCGTCCCAGATTAGCTCAAGATAATTGGGCTTATTCCTGCTTTCGTCGCTCTCACTCAAGCAATAGGGGAAGTCAGCTATTGCACTCCTCGATGCAGAATTCGTATTCGTCCGTCGCCTTTTGAATGCATTGCCGCAATCCATCCACATCATCAGGGTCGTCCTACTGTGATTTACATGATTCGACCTCAGAATCATACTCGTCTGCGGCAGCGTCAACCACAGGGTTGACATGGATTCGGGCACGGGTTGTGCGCCGATATGATTGACTTCAGGCATTTCTACGCCGTTGTGCTTCGTATGCGAGTAAGATCGCGCTCACGGCAAGTAGTAGTATCGCGGCTGTGTTCACTTTCTCAGGCACGGTCGCAGGATTCAGCCCATAAAACGAAATTCCCATAATTGTTGTAATCCCGTCCAGTGTTACTATCTGGTCACCTGGACTGAGGAAACGATCCCCCCAAGGAACGGCGTAGATGTTTTCCCACGCTGTGCCATCTGATCTTCGACCAAATACGTCAATCGTGCTTAACGAGTAGCCGTTAGGTGCTCCATTGAAGTTCCACCAAATTGAAGCGCTCGGTGTGTCTCCGAGATCAAATAAATTCGTGAAAAAGTATGTGCCGCCGTTTAGTGTTCCGTACTGACTGACCCAGCCGTTGTAATACCGGGGTGGCGGTCCAAAAACGCCGTGCGCAGCCTGATCGAAAAAGATTTGAGTTTGTAGTCGGTGAAACGCTGGCGGTAAGTCGTTGTCTATATTAAAACCGCCCGGTGTTAGATCAATCAGGTTTGCGTGAGCCGCGCTTATGAGTAGCGCACTGCTAACAATGATGGTTCGTATAGTTTTCATTTTCTAATCAGAGGGCACTTTCTTCGCCTCGCGCACCCGATACCTGTCGACAACTGTCGCCGATACGTCACCAAAGCGAGCAAGCCCAACGTCAGGAGTAGCAATGTTGAACCCTGATCAGGGATCGTGTTCGGTACCACCGTTAGGATGGCACTATTATTTTGGTAGATGACCGACCATTGCAACAGTCCATTGTCGAAAACCTGGTGCTTAATGTGGGAAAATCCGCCGGTCAAGGACGCGTAATTCAGAAAGATGAAGGAGTCACCGATGTTGGGGACAAAACCGCTCAAAAGCACGGGATCGAGGTATCCGTTGAGATTAGCGTTTCCCATAACATCCAGAACACTGAATTGGCCGGCGTTCCCACCTGTAATTTGGATCATGAGAGTGGCGTATTGCGTCTGCGTGTAGTTCTGGACGACGGTTAGCACGCCCGGCGTGCCTAGTGCACCTCCCGGTCTGACAATTCCGAAGTCGTTGTTCATAACATTGCCATGGATCATTCCAGTACCGGCGAGCGTGCCAGTATAATGCACGGAGGTATCGCTCGTAATCGAGCCGTCGACCCGCAACACGCCACGGTTGATATTAGTGTTGCCGGTGTAGGTGTTAGCTCCAGAGAGGATGAGCGTTCCCGTCCCGATCTTCGTCAACGAGCCGCCTACCCCGCCACTTCGGCCACCGTCCTGAATTACGCCGGAAAAGGTGGTGCTCAAGTTGTTGGTGCCGACGGACAGGTTATTGCCTCCTAAGAAAGCGTTCCCGCTGCCCTCAATCGAGCCAACCGCTACGCCGGGAGCGTTATGAGAGCTAATGTCAAGATTGCCGTTGCCGAACACCTCAACCCGCGATGTGCCGCCTGTGGAAGCATCTTCGAACAAAATCTGTCCACCCTGGCCACCACCGGTCCCGCCGTTTGCAATCAGAGTTGCGGAATCGGCGATCGAGGTCTGCTGGAAGATCGTTTGGCCACCGCCTGCGCCGCTGACCGTGCCTCCGTTGTTGGTAAAGCTGCCGTTACCAGCGGTTGAACTGTCGGAGAATTCGGTGAAACCACCGTTGTTGATAAACGTCCCATTCCCAGCGCTGGAAGTGTCTAGAAACCTTGTGCCACCGCGGACCTCACCGTTTAGGAATGCACCGTTATTGGTAAACATAGTGGAATTCCCGGCGGTTGCACTGTTGCTGAAAACGATTAGCCCGAACTCTCCGTTTGCACCCACGGGGCTTATGAAATGCTGTGTCCTCCCCGAATTGTTCGTGATGCCGGTGCCGGTAATTCTAAGCGTGAAGGCGGCGCTGGCGGTGATGGTATAGGGATTCGTCGCGGCCGGGGTGAACGTGATGCCGTTGACCTCGGTATTCGCCGAGATGGAGACATTCGTAGTATTCGAAAGGCCGAACGTAGCTGTGTCTGTCGAGGCATTGGGCACGGTCATAGGCGTCCAATTGGCAGCGGTATTCCAGTCGCCGGAGCCGGGGTTAAGGTCCCATATCGCGCTGCCAGCGTGGCTGACGGTGGCAACGAAAGCAAAGATGGTAGCGCTCAGTACCGCTTTGAGGACAGTCTTTCTCATAAGGTGAACCTCCTATTAGGGACCCGGCTTCGCCAAAAACGCCGACCATTACTGAGCCCCGTCGAAGCATGTCCGCGGAAGCTGGATCAGCGCGAACTTGCACATAAGCCTAACAATTGCAAGAAAATTCGTGATCTGTTTATGAGCTGCAATCATTATTCTCGCCACATTTTCCGCTCGAAACTCGCCTTGTACGCGTCTGTCAGGGCGCGCGGTCAGCAACCAGCTTGAACTGAGTAAAGCTGTGCCGCATCCGTGTTGCTGCTTTTCGGCTCTGTGATCGACCTGTCCAACCGTTCCGGTGCAGAGTTGTCATATTTTTTGAGGTTATTGCGGTGATGTGTGTTGATGTTCTGGATTTCATGTTAACTCCTTTGCGTGGTGGGTTAGAGGTTTCCGATGCGTGTATTTTCGGAAAACGGATATTCATGATGTGATTCCTTTTCCACCGAAGGGGGAAAGTCATCACAACGCTGGTCCCACCGGCTGCCCATGAAACGCCGGGATGGCTTCGCCTATTCGATCGTGCGCGAGTTTGTGCACATCGGCCTAACAATCGCAAGCAAAACAAGTAAGATAATATCCTGGTTTTGCTATAGGATGCTGGCCTATAGAACATCCATGCAAAATACTAAAGCAACTGAACCCCTTTTTGAACGGACCCCGGATATAGCCCGTTAGCCGATCTTGTTCTCGTTAGTCGCGACGGAAAGAATCACAGTTTTCGATTCGCTTCGGTGAACGAAATGGTGCGCTCGATATTTCCGATTGGATCAAGAACGCGAATCTCGCCGGAGCAAAAGCTCGCCCGCGTTTGCGCATAGCTGATTGCCTGTTCCTTTGCCGCGAAGATCGGTTCAACGCCGGGCGCTTCAAAAACTTTCCGGCCGTTACCGTGCGGTCTGATTTCGATCACTG
>VBQC01000173.1 GCA_005887825.1 Verrucomicrobiota bacterium
CTCGAAAACATGCACGATTTTGTACCAGTTTTGGCGGTAAGCGGCCTTTTCCTTTGAGAGGACAACCATGCCCTCGTCGTTTTCGAGCCGCTCGAGCAACACGTCCACTTCGTCGCCCACTTCCAGCGAATCGACTTCATCAAATTCCGCTATCGGGATTACCCCCTCGGATTTATATCCGATGTCGACCAACACCTCGCGTGGACGAACTTCCAGTATGCGCCCCTTAACGATGCTTCCCTCGCGGAAGTCCGGCATCGGCTTCGACATCACATCCTGCATTTGCACCATAAAATAAAAAGCCTCCTTCAGGCCCGCTGTAGCGGCGGTCGGGACCGCCGAAGTTTCCACGCAGTTAAGCACGGAAACGGAGCGCCATACTAGGCGCTTTCATTGTCGAGGTCAACCGTGTGGCACGGTCGTCTCGAATGTGGGGCAGGCGGGCGTCTCGCCTGCCGAGGCCGGAAAGCCACCAGGCGAGACGCCCGGTGGCCCCAGAGGCAAGATGCCTGTGCTCCTTGAGCCCGCTTCGTTTCTCTCTATTTTAACAACGCATGTTGGCTCTCCGTTTGTTGATCTTGATTGCGCTTATCGCAGTTACATCGCTTCGCGCGGAACCACCACCTGCGGAGCAAAAAGTTCTCGACGCAATTAAATCTCCGGACCTGACGGTCGTGCATCTCTGGGCGCCGTGGTGTTCGAATTGCCAGGCTGAATTGAAAGGCGGCGGCTGGCTCAAAATGGCGAAAGACAATCCGCAGGTGAAATTCTATTTCGTTTCCGTCTGGAACGGCGGCGAGGACGGGCGCGCGATGCTGAAAAAATTCGACATCGCCGATCAACCGAATGTCACGATTCTGGCCGATCCCGGGCCGCGCGGCAAAAATCACATCAAGCAATTTGCCGGTCTGCCGCTCTCGTGGATTCCAACAACCTGGGTGTATAAAGGCGGCGATCTGGATTACGCGTTGAACTACGGCGAAGTCCGATTTCCAGTCTTGCAGCAATTTCTTGAGGACAGCAAATCGGAATGGTCGCACGACGGCGAACCGAAGATCCAGTGAGGCCTTAGAATGATCGAAATTCCTCCCGTCCCGTCGATCGCGCACGATAAACCGCCAGCGATCCTTTCGCTGATCGGCGACACGCCACTGGTGGAGGTCACGCAGATCGATACTGGCCCGTGTCACCTTTTTCTCAAATTGGAAAATCAAAATCCGGGCGGGTCGATTAAGGACAGGATCGGACTCTCGATGATCGAAGCGGCCGAGCGCGAGGGAAAATTGGAGCCTGGCGGCACGGTCATTGAAGCCACGGCAGGGAACACCGGGATTGGCCTCGCGCTCGTTGCCGGCGCGAAAGGTTATCGCGTCCTGCTTGTGATCCCAGATAAAATGTCGCAGGAGAAAATTTCGCACGTGAAAGCGCTCGGCGCCGAGGTGCGGCTCACCCGTTCAGATGTGACGCGCGGCCATCCGGAATATTACCAGGACATGGCCGCGCGACTCGCTGAAGAAATCCCGGGCGGGTTTTACGTCAATCAGTTTAGCAATCCGGCAAATCCTCTCGCGCACGAGCGCACCACCGGGCCGGAGATTTGGGAACAGATGCGGCATGATGTTGATGCGATCGTAGTGGGGGTAGGTTCCGGCGGGACGCTGACTGGACTCGGCCGTTTTTTCAATCGCGTCAAACCGCGGCGTGGCATCGAAATGATTCTGGCCGACCCGACCGGCTCTGTTCTCTACGAATATGTCAGGACCGGCAAACTGGGGGAAGCAGGGAGTTGGGCCGTGGAAGGGATCGGCGAGGATTTCATTCCCGACATCGCGGACATGTCGCTGGTCACAGACGCATTCGAGATCGATGACGAGGAGAGTTTTGCAACTGTGCGCGAGCTGTTGCGCAAAGAAGGGATTTTCGGCGGCTCATCCACGGGCACGCTCATGGCCGGCGCGCTGCGTTATTGCCGGGAACAAACGAAACCGAAACGCGTCGTCAGCTTTGTGGTGGACACGGGGAACAAATATCTTTCCAAGATGTACGACGATTTCTGGATGGCGGAGCAAGGATTCATTCACCGCGCGCCGCACGGGGACTTGAGCGATCTGATTTCGCATCGTTACGAAGCCGGCGAAGTAATTTCAGTCGGACCGACGGACACGTTGCTGACCGCATTCAAGCGCATGCGCGACGCAGATGTTTCGCAGTTGCCAGTCGTCGATCAAAACGGGCGCGCCGTCGGGATTCTTGATGAATCCGATGTGCTCGTGAAAGTGCACCGGGATCCTTCGCACTTTAACGATTCGGTGAAAAATGCGATGACCGGTAGGCTCGAAACGCTCCCACCAACGGCAAAAATCAGTGATCTGCTGGAGGTTTTCGATCGCGGTCGCGTCACCATTGTGATGGATGACAATAAGTTCCTTGGGCTGATTACTCGAACCGACTTGCTCTCTTATTTGCGGCTGCACATGCCGAAGCAGTGAACCGCGGATTACCCGCCTTCGCCGAGGCTACGGTGTGGCAGGCGCTGATTAACGAGGGTGTTTTTATCCGCGATATCCGCGCAATCCGCGGTTAAGGTTAGATCGAAATGAAAAAACAGCACGAGTTTGCCACGCGAGCGATTCACGCCGGCCAGGAGCCCGACCCGTTCACTGGCGCGATCATGACGCCGATTTACGCAACATCAACATACGTCCAGGAAAGTCCGGGCAAACACAAAGGCTACGATTACGCGCGCTCTATTAATCCGACGCGGCTGGCTTACGAACGTTGCATCGCCGATTTGGAAGGTGGCACCCGCGGATTTGCGTTCGCATCCGGGCTGGCTGCGATGTCCACTGCGCTGGAAGTGCTCGAAAGCGGCTCGCATATCGTCGCGAGCGACGATCTCTACGGAGGCACGTTTCGATTATTCGAGAAAGTCAGACGTCGCTCGGCTAATCTCGATTTTGCCTATGTCGATCTGACCCATGCGAAAGATTTCGAGCGCGCGATCAAGCCGAACACGCGGATGGTGTGGATCGAGACTCCGAGCAATCCGCTGCTCAAGCTGATCGATCTGGAAGCGATCGCGAAAATCGCACGCGAGCACAATATCGTTTCGGTTTGCGATAACACGTTTGCGACTCCGTGGATTCAGCGGCCGATCGAGGCCGGCTTCGATCTGGTGATCCACTCCGCCACCAAATATTTGAACGGACATTCCGACCTGGTCGGCGGCGTCGTCGTAGTCGGCGAGAACAAGGAGCTCGGCGACCAGATTGCGTTTTTACAGAATTCAGTTGGCGCAATTGCAGGGCCGTTCGAAAGCTTTCTGGTCATGCGCAGTTTGAAAACCCTTGCGCTGCGCATGGAGCGGCACTGTTCGAACGCGATCGAAATTGCGCGCTGGCTGGAGGAACAACCGCAAGTGAAATCGGTCAGTTACCCCGGCCTAAAATCGCATCCGCAACACGACCTCGCCCGACAGCAAATGCGCGGCTTCGGCGGCATGGTGACGATTGTTCTGAAGACCGATCTTGCTGGGACGAAGCGTTTTCTGGAGAACACGCATCTATTTTCGCTGGCGGAAAGCCTGGGCGGCGTCGAGAGCCTGATCAATCATCCCGCTCTCATGACGCACGCGTCGGTGCCGACGGAACAGCGTGAGGCGCTGGGCGTAACCGATTCGCTCGTTAGGCTATCGGTCGGCGTGGAAGACGTGCGCGATCTGATCGACGATTTGCAATTCGCCTTCGCGGCCATCGAGTAGCACAGCCGTCTCGGCTGTGGGGTAGGCGGGGCGTCCACAGGCAAGATGCCTGTGCTACAATACGCCCAAATGGGCAACACGTTCTAGTAATCGACGGCTGCCCTCCGAACATCGACATCTCCGATGCGGAGATTCAACGAGAGCTGGATCGCCGTCGCCCAGGCCAAAGCAAACTCACTACGCAACGGAAGGAAGAAGATCGTTGCGAGATTCTTTCCGGCGTATTCGAAGGCAAAACGCTTGGCACACCGATTACGATTCTGGTCCGCAATAAAGACGCTCGGCCGGAGGATTACGTGGAGATCGCAAGAAAATTTCGACCGTCACATGCCGATTTTACTTACGAAGCCAAATATGGAATTCGCAACTGGCAGGGTGGCGGTCGCGCGTCGGCGCGCGAGACCATTGGCCGGGTCGCAGCGGGCGCAGTCGCAAAAAAGATATTGCCGGCCTTTTACTCGGAGTTCGAGATCGTCGCTTACGTCGCGCAGATTCATGAGATCATCGCGAAAATCAATCGTTCCACTGTGAAAATGAGGGATGTGGAGCAAAATGCGATTCGCTGTCCCGATGCCGCGGCAGCGAAGAAGATGGCGTCGCTTATCGAGCAAATTCGCGGCGAAGGCGACTCGGTTGGTGGCGTGATTGAATGCGTTGCTCGTGGCGTCCCGCCCGGACTGGGCGAACCGGTTTTTGACAAGCTCGAGGCAGACCTGGCAAAAGCGATGCTGAGTTTACCGGCAACCAAAGGATTTGAGATTGGTTCCGGGTTTACGGCGACGCGGATGCGCGGCTCGGAGCATAACGACCCATTTGAAATGCGCGGTGGGAAAATCCGTACAGCGACAAACAACTCAGGGGGCGTGCAGGGTGGGATCAGCAACGGCGAAGAGATTTATTTTCGCGTTGCGTTTAAGCCGACTGCGACGATCGCGCACGAACAAAAAACCGTTACCACGTCGCGGGAGCAGACCAAACTCGCCGCGCGCGGGCGTCATGATCCGTGTGTTCTTCCAAGGGCCGTCCCGATCGTGGAGGCGATGGCCGCGATCGTCCTTTGCGATCATGCGCTGCGGCAAAAAGCGATCGGTTTGCGGGGTCGATGGAAGTGAACCCTGAACTTCAAGCGGTGGCTGGTTCGCCGCTTTGGCAGGCAGTCTTCATCTCTTTTGCCGTTGTTTTGATTTTGTTTGAAGTGGTGCGCGGCTGGCGGCTCGGTTTGCTCCGTCAACTTGTGCGTGTTGCCGCGCTTGCCGCGGCGTATGCGGCCGCGGTTTTCGGCGGCAGATTGTTTGTCCCGATGGCGCGGCCGTTTTTGAAAATGCCTGATATTGTTCTCTCGATCCTGGCCGGCGCAGTGCTTGCACTTGTCATCTATGCATTCGGGACCAGCATGGGAATGGTTTTGTTCAAGCGCACCGGCCAACAGAATTCCAAGCTGGTCCAGCTTATTTATGGATTCGCAGGAGCAATCGTTGGATTGTTTTTCGGCGCCTTTATCCTCTGGACGATCGTGGCGAGCGTTCGTGCCGTTGGCGCTGTTGCCGACGCACAAGTCCGCAGCCAGGCAAGTTCTCCCGAGGCTGGCCAGTCTGCGACCTTGCGCGCTCTGGCTGTGCGACGACGTTTTCTCTCGGAGCCAAATACGGGATTTACGGCACTTGCGACATCGCTGGCGCGCTTAAAGAATTCCCTCGAGCTCGGGCCACTCGGAAACGCGGTCAAGCAGACGGACCCGGTTCCGCTGAAGACGTATGAAATGCTTGAGAAAGTGGGCAGGGTGTTTTCGAGTGCGGAACGCGCGCAGAAATTCCTTACATTCCCAGGTGCACGCGAGTTGAGCGAGCACCCGAAAATTATTGCGTTGCGATCCGATCCTGAAATCTCAGAAATGATCGCGCAGAGGCGTTTTCTCGATCTTATCCAAGATCAACGCGTCATCGACGCGGCAAATGATCCGGCACTCGCCAATCGCATCAAGAAATTCGATCTTCAACGCGCGCTCGATTATGCCGTCGAGCAGAAATAATCTCGCACAACGATCACAAAGTGCACCAAGGAATGACGGAGAATCAAATTGCTAAACAGATTCTCGATGGTGCTTTCGTCGTGCATACAAAATTGGGTCCGGGTCTGTTTGAGTCCGTGTATGAAGTCGTTCTCGCCCATGAGCTCAGAAAGCGCGGACTGACAGTTGAGCGCCAGAAACCAATGCCGATTGTTTATGATGGCGTTCGGTTTGATGAAGCTTTCCGCTCAGATTTGGTTGTAAATGGGAAGGTGATTGCGGAATTGAAATCTGTGGAAGCAACTTCTGCGATTCACGCGAAACAGGTTCTTACTCAATTGCGCCTGAGCGGATTGAAACTTGGCTTGCTCATCAATTTCGGCGAGGCGCATTTGAAGAATGGGATCAAGCGAATCATTAATGGCAAATTAGATGACGGACCCTTCTTCGAAGTCTCTTTGTGAACTTTGTGTCCTTTGTGCGAGGAATCTGAAGGCAGATGAACTACATCACCACCATTGGCCTTGAAGTCCACGTTCAGCTCAAGACGCGCTCGAAAATGTTTTGCGCGAGTCCAGTCGAATTTGGGGCTGAGCCGAACACGCATACTTGTCCGGTGTGCCTGGGATTGCCGGGTGCATTGCCCGTGATGAATCACGAGGCATTGCGCATGACTGTGCTCACTGGACTTATGCTTGGATGCGACATCGCGCCGATCTGCAAGTTTGACCGGAAAAATTATTTTTATCCAGACATGCCGAAAAATTATCAGATTTCACAATACGACATGCCGCTTTGCACGAACGGCAGCGTGCCGTTGCACGACCTCGCTTATCCCAAAGACGCACAGAGAATGATCGCGAGTCCAGACAAAGAAGTTCATCTGGTGCGCATTCATCTGGAGGAAGACGTGGCGAAAAGTTTCCATTTCGAATCGAGCACTGGAATCGACTTCAATCGCGCCGGGACGCCATTGATGGAGATCGTCACGCAACCGGAAATCAATTCGCCCGAGGAAGCGTTCGCGTTTTTAACGTCGCTCAAACAAATTTTGATCTACGGAGCGGTTAGCGACGCCGACATGGAGAAAGGACAACTCCGCTGCGACTGTAATGTTTCCGTGCGACCGGCGACGCAGGCGGAGCTGGGGGTTAAAATCGAGATTAAGAACATGAACTCGATCAGCGGAGTCCGGCGCGCGCTTGCCTACGAGATTCAGCGGCAAATCGGTGTTCTGGAGAGCGGCGAAGGACTCGATCAGGAAACTCGCGGCTGGGATGATGTCGCCGGGGAAACGTTTCTCATGCGCACAAAAGAGTTCGCGCACGATTATCGTTATTTCCCTGATCCCGATCTGGTGCCGGTGAAAACCAACGTGCTGCTCGTCGATGTGCGCTCGCGCGTTCCGGAATTACCAAAAGCCAAGCGCGCGCGCTTCGTCGAGCAATATCAAGTGAGCCCGTACGATGCCGGCGTGCTGGCGAATGATCTCGATCTTGCAAGATATTTTGAAACAGCCGCTAAAGGCGCGAAGAACCCGAAGAACGTCGCGAACTGGATCCTTAACGATTTGCAAAGCGCACTCAGAACGGACGGCAAGACCATCAACGATTGTCCGATTCCGCCCGAGGCGCTGGATGAGTTGGTCAATCTAATCGACAGCGGACAAATCAGCGGCAAACAAGGCAAGGAAGTTTTCGCGGAAATGTTCGCGAGCGGCAAGGGCGCGGCGGCGATCGTAAAGGAAAAGGGAATCGAGCAGTTGAGCGACGCGGGCGCGATTGAAGCGCTCTGCGAGCAAGTAATCGCCGCAAATCCAAAGCCAGCCGCGGATTTCAAAGCGGGCAACGCTGCGTCACTCAATTTTCTCAAAGGCCAGGTGATGAAACTGTCCAGAGGCAAGGCAAACCCGCAGTTAGCTGGGGAAATTTTGGAGCGGAAATTGAAATCATAGTACAGACGTCCCTTGTCCGTGGGGCGAGCCGGCTTCCAGCCTGTTTGATTCGGCAGGCGAGACGCCCGCCGGCCTCACAGGCAAGATGCCTGTGCCACTATGCGCATCTTAATCGCGCCGGATAAATTCAAAGGCTCGCTCAGCGCGCGCGAGGTGGCAGAGAACATCGCGCTCGGTTTGCGCGATGTTTTGCGTGACGCAAATATCGCCATCGTGCCGATGGCGGACGGCGGCGAGGGAACCGCGGAGGTTATTTGCGATGCGCTCGGCGGTTCCTGGTTGAAATGCAAAGCGCACGATCCACTCGGCCGTGAGATCGACGCGCGTTACGTCTGGATCGCCGATAGAAAGCTTGCCGTGTTGGAAATGAGCGAAGCCGCAGGTATGTGGAGACTTTCTAGGGATGAGCGCGATCCACTTCGTACAGACACATTCGGCGTTGGCGAAATGATTTTGGATGCGGCGCAGTACGGTGCGCGCGAAATGATCATCGGTCTCGGTGGGAGCGCGACAAACGATGGCGGGTTTGGAATGGCACGCGCGCTTGGCTTCCGATTCGATTACGAGCATGAGCACGAGAAGAAAGTGACTTGCCTTTTTCACCTCGTAAAAATCGCGAAGCCGAAAGAGCTGACGTTGCCGAAGATTATTGCGGCCGTCGATGTGCGGAATCCGCTGCTCGGCGAAAATGGCGCGACGCGGGTGTTCGGCCCGCAAAAAGGCGCCGCGGACGACAAGATTGACAACTTGGAACGCGCCCTTGCCAAACTCGCTGACGTTGTTTCAAAAGAATTCGGCGTTGATTATCGCGACGAACCGGGCGCTGGCGCGGCGGGCGGACTTGGATTCGGTCTGATGAGCTTTTGCGGAGCGAGAATTCGGCAGGGTTTCGACGTGGTTGCCGAAGCGGTCAGGCTGGAATCGAAAATGAAAGATGTCGATCTTGTGATTACAGGCGAGGGGAGTTTGGATCGACAGACCCTAGAGGGAAAAACCCCTGCCGGCGTCGCGCAGCTCGCAAGAAAACTCGGCAAACGCGTTTTCGCAATTGTCGGCCGCGCGACCAAAGATCGAGAAGATGAGCGAAAGGGAAAACATAAAGCGCGCAGCGGAATTACTGCGCGAGCGCGCACAGGAATTGGCGAAGGCGCTGTAGCGGCGTTTTAGTAGAATTCGCGAAACTGTTTCGCGGTCTCGACGTAGCTCCATGCCCATCGTGCGATGTCCTTTTGTTCGTCGACGCCGAGTTGCCGGCGGATTTTCGCAGGTGATCCGAGCACGAGCGAGCCGGCAGGAATTTTCATCCCCATAGTGACGAGCGCGTTTGCGCCAATGATGGAGCGTGCGCCGACTTCCACATCGTCGAGAATGACGGCGCCCATTCCGACAAGCACTTCATTGTCGATCTTGCACGCGTGCACGATGGCGCTGTGGCCGACGGTGACCAGCTCGCCCACCATTGTTGGATAATCTGTGTCCAGATGAACGACAGCATTATCCTGAACGTTCGAGCGTGGCCCGATGATGATACGGTTGATGTCGCCGCGCAGCACCGCGCCGTACCAGACACTAGATTCTTCTGCGAGCGTGACGTCGCCAACTACCGTTGCCCCGGGAACAATCCACGCACTTGAATGGATCGTTGGACCTTTCTTTAAACGGGCAGCAATACCGGCGTGTCCCGCCGGCAATGAATCTGGCTCGATATGCATTTCAATATTCGATGTTCAATGTTTGATGTTTGATTTGCAACCGCCGAACCTCTTCCCGTGCGGAGCCAGGCGTGTCAGCGTAAGCGGCTTACGAATAGGGTGAGAGCCAGAGCAGGGAACCCCCGCCTTCGCTTCGCTACGGCAGGCCCGCCTTCGGTCGCGCGGCGACCTCCCGGCGTGGTGGACGACTAAGAGCAAGAGATTGGGATTTTCTTCTTGTGACGCATGGGCGATTATAGCGAATTCATGGACGAGATCCCTCCGGAAGGAGTCACGCCGTTCGTTTTCTCCGATCCCTCGGGTAAACGCTGGCCGCGCCTGCGCCTGATTGTGCTCGTCGCAAGCGTGCTGTTCTTCCTCGGGACGGTACTATTTGTTCAGACGCTTTTTGTCGCGCCGAAAATGAACGTGCCTTTTTCCCTGCGACAATTAAAAGGTCAACTGAAAGCGTTACAAAAAAAGAATCCGGCTGGCCAATTGTCTCCGGCTTCGCTGCTATGGCAGAAATTTGGCGCGGCACGACAAGCGGCAAGAAAGCTCGCCGGCTCAGCCCCCACGCCTCCGGCGCGGCCGCGGAAGAAATCACCCGGCAATGAAGTGCGGCTCGCATTTTACACTAATGGAGATCCGGCCAGCTTCGCGTCGCTCCAGCAACACGCGGCGCAGATTACACATCTCTGTCCGGAATGGATGACTGTGATCAATGGCATGGGCGATTTGCAAATCGACGCAGACGCGCGGTTGCCGAAACTTACCGCGAACAAAGGGATTGCGCTTATGCCGCTGCTGACCAACCTCGTCGGCGACACCTGGCAGCCGGAGGCGATCGAGAATCTGGCGCACGGTCCGGGGGATCGGCAGGATCGGTTTATCCAAAGTGTGCTTTCTGTCTTGCGTAATGCCAAGGCTGCCGGCGTGGTGGTCGATTGGGAGCAAATCGATCCAGCGTACAAGAAAGACATTACTGGATTCATCGACAAGTTCGCCGACGCGTTGCACGACGATAACAAAGAACTGTGGCTTTGCGTTGAGCCCGGTCAGGAGTTGGATTACATCGACTTCGATAAGCTCGCGGACAACGTCGATCGTTTTGTGGCGATGTTGTTCGACGAGACTTCCGACATAGATCCGCCGGGTCCGCTGGCGTCGCGCTCGTGGTTTGAAGGCTGGGTGCACGTTCTGCTGGAAGATTCCGATACGAAGCAATGGATCATTGCGCTCGGTAGTTACGGATATGATTGGACGATCGGCGGGAAAAAGGGGGAGCTGATCAGTTTTTCAGAAGCGATGAGCCGCGCCAATGATGCGGAAGTCGAGAGCGCAGAAGTGCAGGGGCCGAGTTACAGTCCCTATTTTTATTTTCAAGATGAGGATAAGGAGCACGCCGTCTGGTTTCTGGATGCCGTGACATTCCTCAACGAACTGCGCGAGGTGCGCGATCAAAAGGTGGGTGGGTTCGCTCTCTATCGGCTCGGCAGCGAAGACCCTGCGATTTGGGAAGGGTTAAGCGTTCCGCGGGATTTCAAGATGGACAATCAGACGCGTCAGTCGCTCGAACTAATCAAGTCGACGGACACAATCACGGATGTCGGCGACGGAGAGATTGTAACTGTTGACGAGAATCGCTCGGATGGAATACGCAGGCTCGTGGTTGACGCGGACGGCTATCTGACGGCGAAATACGTGAAGTTTGCACAATTCCCAACGCTTTATCATCAAGGCGCTGGCGGTGAGCATCAGGTCGTAATCACTTTTGACGACGGCCCCGATCCGCGATGGACCCCAAAGGTTTTGGACATCCTCAAAGCAGCAAACGTGAAAGCCGCCTTTTTCCTCGTGGGAGTGAACGCGGAGCGTTACCCCGGGCTTGTCCGGCGCATTGTCAATGAAGGGCACGAGATCGGGAACCACACGTATTATCATCCAAACCTGGCGCTCTGCTGGCCGGAGCACATCCGGCTTGAGCTGAATGCAACGCAGCTTTTGCTCGAAACAATCACAGGTCGCGCGACAACATTGTTCCGTCCGCCTTATGCGGCTGATACTGATCCATCGCAACTAAGTGAACTGACTCCGCTGCAAATCGCTGAAGACCTCAACTATCTCGTGGTTCTGGAAAGCATCGATCCGCAAGATTGGGCGAAACCGGGCGCTGACATCATCTTGCGGCGGGTGAAACAACAACGTCGCGATGGAAGTATTATTCTGCTGCACGACGCCGGTGGCGATCGCTCCCAGACTGTCGAAGCACTCCCGCGCATTCTTGAATGGCTGCACACGCGGGGTGATACCGTGGTGCCTTTGAGCACGCTTCTTGGCACGACGCGCGATGCGGTTATGCCTCCCTTGCAAGAAAATGGGCGATCGCTCACACGTTTCGTCAGCAGCGCTGGCTTTCGCGTTTTTCACGGCATCGAGGAATTCCTTTGGGCGTTTATGATTGTGGCGACGGCGCTCGTAGTCGCCCGTACGCTCGTTGTCATCTGGCTGGCCTACCGGTTTCGGCGGGGAGCGAAAGCGGATTTTACGGAACCAATCAGTGTGGTGATGGCTGCTTACAATGAAGGGAAGGTGATCGCGGAAACTTTGCGCTCCCTTCTGGCCACCGATTATACAGGCGAAATTGAGGTCATAGTTGTGAACGACGGCTCGCGTGATGAGACGGCCGCCGAAGTTGAACGCGTTGCGCATGTCGATCGACGCGTTCGCTTGATGCAGCAGGAAAACCGTGGGAAAGCCCATGCCTTGCAGCGCGGCCTTGCTGCCGTCCATCATGGCATTGTCGTTTTTATCGATGCCGATACGCAATGTCAGCGCGATACGCTCCCGCGCTTGCTCGAACCATTTGCCGATATGCGTGTCGGCGCGGTGTCAGGTCACGCGAAAGTTGGAAATTTGCGCTCATTTATCGCGCGCTGTCAGGCGCTGGAATATACTTGCGGTTTCAATCTCGACCGGCGCGCTTACAATCGCTGGAACTGCATCACGGTGGTGCCTGGCGCGATTAGCGCGATCCGCAAGGATGCGATCGACGAAGCGGGTGGCCTGAGTTTGCAGACCCTCGCCGAAGACACCGATCTCACCCTGTCGTTGCACAGACATCGGCGACGAATCGTTTACGTGCCCGGTGCGATCGCCTGGACAGAAGCGCCGGAAAGTGTACGCACACTCGCGCGGCAGCGTTTTCGCTGGGCCTACGGCACGCTCCAATGTCTTTGGAAACATCGCGACATGGTGTTCAACTGGAACTATCGCGCGCTCGGCTGGTTTAGTTTACCAAGTATCTGGTTTTTCCAGATCATTCTCGTGGCCATTACGCCGATGGTGGATTTGTTTTTGCTCGCCTCACTGCCATTCGGCGTGTGGAATGCTGTGATGCCATTTGTCATCACGTTCCTGGCGATGGACCTGATTCTTGCCACGCTCGCGTGCATTCTCGAGCGTGAACCGATCGTGCGCGCCTGGCGTATTTTGCCGATGCGACTGATTTATCGTCCGATGCTCAGCTATTGCATTTGGAAAGCGATCCTGCGCGCGATCAAGGGCGCCTGGGTAAGTTGGGGTAAACTGGAACGCACCGCCAGCGTGCCCGTGCGGGCGTGATATTCGCCATGTTAATTGCGACAGCGGTCGCGATGTGACACATTGGACACATGAAGACCGCGACGATTCGCGAATTGCACATGAACACCGGCAGGCTCGTTCGGGCATCTGCTCACGAGAACATCCTCATAACCGAACGTGGACAGGCAGTCGCAGTTCTTAAAAGCGCAAAGGCGGCCGACTTGGTGGGCAAACCTTTTCCCAAACGCGACATTCGCAAGATGCCCAAAGTTCCCGGCGATTCGACCATCTACATCTCAGAGGAGCGCGATACGCGGTGATTTACCTGGATGCCAGTTACATCGTGAAGTGTTACCTCCACGAGGCTGGTTCGGTCGAAGTATTGAAGTTGGTTCAAAAAAGTTCTGGGCGCAGTAGCGCACTGCACAGTCGAACAGAGTTTTATTCCGCGGTGCATCGCCGCCTTCGCGAGAAGCACCTATCTGCACGAGACGTAGCCGCTGTGTGGAAACAGTTTGAGAACGATGAGCGTTCGGGCCTTTGGCACTGGCTCGCAGTGACGGAAAACGTCGTTCGGCACGCCTGTAATACGTTTGAGAAGCTGGACGCCACAATATTTCTTCGCGCCAGCGATGCACTTCATCTCGCTTGCGCGGTAGAGAATCGATTTTCTGAGATTTACAGCGGTGACCGAATATTGCTAGAAGCTGCGCCGCATTTTGGCCTGAAAGGCGTTAGCATCTATTGAACTCGCAGCGTCACGGACTCGGGAGTGTTCCGCGTAAAACTGTTAACGAATAGGGTGGCAATCTGTACGATGAAGAAGCATCGCGTCGAAAATACGCCGGCGGCAAACTTTGCTTTGGCCGCCCATTGGGCCCATCGTCCTGCCACAAGTACTGCTGTCGCGAAAACTGAATGATGTCGATCTTCCCGGAAAATGGGACTGGCGGCTGCGTATCCGAGAATTTGAAGCGCACACTTAGCTGTGCCGGATGCTTTGGATCCTTGTTGATCGCGAGAATCGACCACTGCTTGTCCGGTCGCTGCACGGCGTATGCTGTGACCAGGGCCAAAGCGGTCGGGTCACCCTGATCGACCGCGACCGAGAAAATTTCATGCGGACCATTTCTGGGTTGCATCCATTCCTTTGTGATGAGGCGAGCGCCGTAGTACGTGGATAAGCGATTCAGCTTTTGACTCTTCCGGTTCAACTGGAGCATCATAAGATTGCCCCAGGAACATTTCAGTTCATCGACCAGATAGTTTGGTTCATAGCCGTACAAGTAGCCTTTGGCGCCGCCCTGCGTCAGAAACGATCCGACTACGTCCGCTTGAAAGAGCGCGCCCTCGATATCGACCTCCGGCTGACCGGCAAAAACGGAATACCCGTACTCAGTAAGCAGCCACGGTATCTCAGACGGGACGCCATCTTGCCGAAGACTCGCCATCATCGCACTAAGGCGCATTGGAATTTTCAACAACTGCGGCGCCGCATCGTCGCAGACGTTGTCGAACGGATAGTATTCGAAAGAAAAGAAATCGAATGGACTTTCGCGAGCGCGGATGTAGCGCAGAAATCGGTTCATCCAAAAACCATTTCCCGACGCGTCCGGCCAGGTGAGCAGATGTGATTCGAAATTTTGCAAGCTCGGTCCGCCAAGTTTCAGTCGAGGACTCAATCCCCGAATGCGGCGCGCAGCCCCGACGTAAAGCGCGGCATAATCTTCCGGTGAAACCCATTGTCCGTCAGGTTCTTCACCGAGTTCGATTCCTTCGAGGTCATATCCTCGCCGTAATAGATATTTGATCTCCGCGACCGCGTTCTCGGGCGTGTCGTACAAAACGCCAACGGGCACAAGGATGGGCAAATGATTCGTGAGTTCGCTTGTCAGAATGAAATCGAGACCAGGCTGTTCAATGTTGTAGTCGATGTCCTCGGCCCGGTGCCACGGATCAGTCGACGACACGTAGGCGGTCGTTTGCTTATATCGATCCGCTGCGTGGTGGACGTAATCCTGAAAACGACCGTTGCTGTCGATCCTGCCTATGTCTACCTCGCGAATGGCAAACCCGAGACGATCGCGAATATCGTTCGAAAGTTCAGTCGTCTTTCGCGAGCTCCGCTTCATCACGATCCGCACGAATTGAACGGAAATCGGCTGCTCGCTCAGCCTGAAAGGTCTGTCTCCGCCCGCGCTGTGATCGACAACTCCGCGCGGAAACGCGCGCCATTCGTCCGCGTGGTCAACCTGTAGGTGCATCGGATCATTCCCTATCCAGTACTCGACGCGATACTGTTCAGCGTACGGCGTGCCCCAATGAATACGGATAGAGTTTACCGGCTTGGCGGCGTCCAAATCGATCACGACCCATTGCGGATGCGCGTCGTCGTCGGATTCGCCGGTGAAGTGAGAATCAAGGTATGGATTGCTTTTCCAAAACGAATCTTCGTTACCGTCTGTGATACGCGAGTAGCCGTCATCGTTTGCTTGATCGATTGTGTTTCCGCGCCGAGGCAAACGATAGCCGTATGAGACATCGATCGGCTTGCCAATTGAGTCGTCCGAGGTCCAATAGCCGCAATGATGGGATCCATCGCTCCAGGTGCCGCGCGGATTCCAGTGCCAAACTTCGCCGGCAAGCTCGGTGCGCAGCCGATAGGTCAACGGCCCGAGTCCGGCTGACCGCATTTCGGGAATGTTCGTGTCCGTGAACATCCGGGCGCCTTCGCCTTGCTCGTGGCCGTCCACGCCCGCGCCCAATGCTTTAGTTGGCACACACTCGTTTACAGGACGGTCTGCAACAACAGTGGCCGAGACGGGGAACAGCTTCTCATCGGCACGGGCCTCTGTTTCTAAGCCCAGTTGGACAAGACCTATCGTGGCAGAAAAAAGAGACGCGAGGGCGCATCGCACTCCGAAAGCACTCCGTGCGAAATTCATCGAGCGATCAGTCTCGTTTCGCGAAAGCTTTTGGAGTGCGCACGCGTCCTCGCGTCGCTTTGTACTGTTTAACATGCAGATTTATTTATGAGGCCGTAGTATAGCTCGGCTAAATCCTCATGCTCGTTGACCTCACTTCGTCTCAACGTCTATTGAAATCACTTCTTCTCGCGCTTGGCGCCGCACTCCTCTTAGCAGGCTGTAAGAAAGAGTCGGCCACAGCCGCTGCCGACCCCAATGGTCCGGTTGAGGTTGTGATTCCCGAGCATGGCGCCTACACCGGCGCGTTCATGGATTTCGGCGACGAGGAAGACGACGTGAGGCTGGAAATGATCGAGGATTTCGAGACGATGGTCGGCAAACATCAGGCCATCATCGCTTCCTCGAGCTATTGGGGCGAGCAAAGTTTCCCGACGGACAATTTAAATGTCATTTGGCGACACGGCTCGTTGCCGCTCGTCTTCTGGTCGCCCTGGGACAAACCCTATGAAGAAGATCGCAGGCCGGGGAAATTTAATTTAAACGAGATTATTGCCGGGACGTGGGACGAGTACATCGACAAGTGGGCGGACGCGGCCCGAGATTTTGGTCACCCATTAATTGTTGTATTCGGTGTCGAAATGAACGGGACCTGGTTCCCGTGGTCGGGAAGCTATTACGGCGGCGCCGATTGGGATAAAGAGCACAACAACTGGAAGGGTCCGGAAACATTCCGGACGGCCTACCGTCATGTGGTCGATCGCGTTCGCGCGCGTGGCGCAACAAATATCAAGTGGATGTTTCACACCAACAATTATCCGTATCCCTACGAAACTTGGAACTGCGCGCCTGCTTACTATCCCGGGTCCGATTATGTCGATTGGCTTGGCCTGAGCGTTTACGGGCAGCAATATAAGGATGAACCAAATCCGGACATTCCTTCACTCGTGAACTGGCCGTACAAGGAAATGTGCAGGCTCGATCCGCATAAGCCAGTTATGATTGCCGAATGGGCGACCGGTGAGTTCCCGCTCGTGACGGCAGAACCCGGCGCAATGCGCAAACCGGAGTGGATCAAGCAGGGTCTGGAGCTTTTTCGCACTCGCTATCCGCGCATCAAAGCTGCGGTTTACTGGCACGAGCGCTGGCAAAATCCCGACCAATCCTACAGCAATCTGCGCATCAATTCTTCCGTTGAATCATTGAATGCATATCGTGAGGGCGTTGCTAATCCCTACTGGCTGGGCGATCTCATTTTGCGAGCGCTGCCAAAATCAAAGTAATCTCGCGTGATCTGTTCAAACTTCTTCTGCAGATCGCGTTGTGATCTGCACTGGCCTCCGTCTGGCGACCTGCCGTTCGTGTTTTACAGCGCGCGGTTGTAGCCGGGATCGGTGATCCCGGTCGGGCGTGCGCAGTTTTTGGCAACCGGCATCCCCGATGCCGGCTACAGCATGCGGCGGATGGGGGAGAATGAGGATTCAGAAAATCCTCCTCGTCGTAGACAAAATCTGCATTTGGCGGCGTCTTGAATATAAAAGACCGTGAAAGGTCATGGAGAATGTCGCCACTCATGAAGATTGGAGGAGTTGTTTTTCTGAACTCGCGCCCGGCTTGCTGCTTTTCGCCAGGCAATGGGTGCGCTCGCGCGCTGACGCGGAAGACATCGTTCAGGAAGCATTCGTCAAATTTTGGCGACGCAATCACAAGATCGATAACCGCGGCTTGCTTTACGCGACCGTGCGTTCCATCGCGCTGGATCGTATTCGCCGTGACAGTCGCCGTACACGACGCGAAGCGGAAGCTGTTTCAGAATTGGAACAAGTGGTCGAGCCGCAGTTTGAATTGGTGGATGAAACGCAGTTTGCGCTCGCTGCAGCGGTGCAACGCTTGCCGCACGAACAACGAGAGGTGCTGGTTATGAAGATTTGGAACGAGCTCACTTTCGCAGAAATCGCCTATGCGATGGGTATTTCGCAAAACACGGCTGCATCGCGTTATCGCTACGCCCTGGCAGCGTTGAAAAGAATGTTCCAACCACAATGAACGAGTTTTCCGAGATCGAGAATGAATTGAAGAAGCTGCGGCCGGCGCAGGGATCGCGCCAGTTGTTCGTGCGCATCGAACAAAGGTTGGTCGGTCCGGAAATCAGCGAGCACAAAATTATTCGGCCGAATCGTTTTCGCGTTAACTGGGTCGCGATCGGTTTCGGCCTCGCCGCCGCAGCACTGTTTATTGTACTCGCGCAAATCAGCATCCGGCAGCTGCCGGACACGCCAAAACAGGGCGATAGTATTGCGCAGATTTCGTCTGCGCCGGAAACAAGGCCTGTCCTGACCGGACCCGGAGGAGCGATATCATCGAGCGAATTCGTTCCGGCCGGAGCGACGCAGGTCGTTTACAACACGCGTGACGAGGGATTGCAGTTCCCTGGTGGTTCGGAGCAACCTCTACGGCGCCTTCGTTATCAGACGCACCAGACATGGCAATGGCGTAATCCCGTCACCGGCGCATCGCTCCGCGTCTCTTACCCAAGCGATGAAATCGTCCTCATTCCAATTTCGGGTCAATGATTAACCAAACAAAACCATGAAAATAAAATCTATCGCTACAATCGCAGCCATCGCTTTCCTGCCGATCGCAGGATTTGCGCAAACACCACCTGCACCGCCAGGGCCACCTCCGCCCGCTCCGCAGGCGCCGCCGGGTCAGCCGGGTCATAAACATGAACATGAAAAGGCGCCGAAGGTTCCGATGACGTTTCTCGGTGTGGAGACATCGCAAGTCCCAAGTGTTGTGAGCGAACAACTTGGCCTCCCCAAAGGTTTTGGGCTGGTTGTCGATTACGTGGTGCCGGATAGTCCATCCGCCGCGGCCGGCATTCAACAGAACGACATCCTCAAGATGTTGAACGATCAGATTTTGATCGAGCCCAGCCAATTACGAAAGCTCCTGCAGAATTTCTCTGAAGGCACCGAGGTAACACTCACGATTCTGCGCAAGGGACAGGAGCAGAAGATCACCGTCAAGCTCACCAAAAAAGAAGTGCCGCAGCGTCGTTCCTGGATTCCGGGGGGCAAACCCGAACCGCACTGGGATTTCGATGATGTAGGCGATCCCGGCGAGCAGATGCAAGATTTGAAGAAACAATTGCAAGAACAATTGGGGGGCGCGCAACACGGCGTAATCCGGGAAGCGGTGATGAAAGCTCGCGAGGCAGCGAGGCGCGCACGCGAGGACGCCGGTCGTGCCGCGCGAGAAATCCGCATTTTGAGCAGGGATCACGGCGCGCTCAGAGCCACCAAGATCGATATCGGCAAAGCACAGATCGTTTTTTCGGATGATAAAGGCGAGATGAAAGTGGAAACGGTGGACGGGAAAAAACTGCTCACGGCCAAGGATCCGCAAGGCACATTGCTCTTTAGCGGTCCAGTCGAAACAAAAGGGGATCTCGATAAAATACCGGCAGAGGTTCGTGAGCGTTACGAAAAATTACAGCAACACGATTTGCCGGCAGTCGCGCCGCGAGCCGATTTCGATGAAGACGAGTCGGGCGATGCGGACGATGGCGATGATGAGGACAGCGAGTCGATGGAAGAGGTCTCAATAGTTGCTTTGTAACGCTGGGAAAATCTATTGAGGCAGAGAGACTCCGCCGAGCACCTTAACTTGGCCTGACCAGCCGCTTGGCGGAGTTTTCCTTGCTGATCTTCGCCGCGCGGCTCTATAAACGCTGCGGGTGAAGGACGGCCTGCTTATTCGCATTTCTCTTTTCTGTCTGTTTTTTGCTCTCGGACAACTCTCGTCCGCGCAAACATCGGCATCTTCGCCTTCTGCTTCGCCATCGCTTGAGCAGCGCGTCGCCGATCTTGAGGCCTACGTGAACAACTCTGCGCGCGGCGCTGATGCCGCGAATGGGCAGGCCATTTCAAACATTTCCGGACCGGGTCCCGCGCACAACGCCTGGATGATGACCTGCGCTGCGCTCGTGCTCTTCATGACCCTTCCCGGCCTGGCCCTGTTTTACGGCGGCCTCGTCCGCGCAAAAAACGTCTTGTCGATCCTGGCGCAGTGTCTCGGCATTGCCGGCTTGGTTACGATTCTTTGGTGGGCGGTGGGTTATTCGCTCGTTTTTTCTCACGGCTCGCCGTTTATCGGCGGATTGAAATTCGCTTTTCTCCGCGGTGTCGATGCGCACCCGAACAGCGATTATTCCTACTGGGTCTCGCAAAATGTCTTCGCGATGTATCAACTCATGTTTGCAATCATCACGCCCGCATTAATCATTGGCGCGGCTGCGGAGCGGATGAAATTCGCGGCCGTGCTCGTGTTTGTCGCAGTGT
This sequence comes from Verrucomicrobiota bacterium, assembly GCA_005887825.1. Classification (GTDB taxonomy): domain Bacteria; phylum Verrucomicrobiota; class Verrucomicrobiia; order Chthoniobacterales; family UBA10450; genus Udaeobacter. The sequence goes on from VBQC01000173.1 coordinate 20,266, forward strand.
GGATGTTCGCAGTCTATTTCCCGATCGCGCACATGGTCTGGGGAATCGATGGCTGGATGAATGGCGTTTGGAATCCCAATGCAAAGATTACCGCCATCGACTTCGCCGGCGGCACGGTCGTGCACATGTCGTCCGGCTGGTCGGCGCTCGTGCTGTGCATTCTTCTCGGGCATCGGATTGGATTTAGGAAAGAAGTCATGGCGCCGCATAGCATGGTGCTGTGCATGGTTGGGACCGGGTTGCTCTGGGTGGGCTGGTACGGCTTCAACGCAGGAAGCGCGCTCGCGCCCGATGGCATTGCCGCGAATGCATTTATGGCCACGACACTCGCCACGGCTGTTGCTTCGTTCACCTGGGCCATGCTCGAGTATCTGTTGCGCGGCAAACCGAGTGTGCTCGGATTTTGTTCGGGCGCGGTTGGAGGGCTGGTTGTTATCACACCGGCGTGCGGGTATGTCGATCCGACTGGCGCGGTCATCATCGGCATCGCCGCAGGAATCGTTCCATTCTTCGCCTGCACAAAATTAAAATCCTGGCTCGGCTACGATGATGCCCTGGATACATTCGGGGTGCATGCCGTTGGCGGGACGCTCGGTGCATTTCTTACCGGTGTACTCGCGACAGCCAGTGTGAATCCAAATCTTGCGTTGAGCGTCGCCGGATCGCTTAATCCTGCGACGCAAAACGGTCTTGCGAGAATTGTGGGGCATACCCTCTGGCTGGAGCAATTAAAAGCGATCGGAGTCACGATTTTGTTTGCGGTGGTGGGAAGCGCAATTATCGGCGCAATTGTCAGGGGGCTGATCGGTTTGCGCATCGCGCCGGACATCGAGCGGCAAGGCCTCGATATCAATCAGCACGGCGAAGAAGGCTATATCACTCCGTGAACGGGTCGATCCAACGGCAAGTCTTTAGCAAATGAACCAGGATAGGGAGCATCTGCGATTGCTTGCGATTTTTCATTACGTTGTCGCTGGCTTGGCGGCGCTATTTTCTTTTTTTCCACTTCTTTACATGACGGTTGGAGCCATTTTCATATTTGCCGCGCGCCATCCGGCTGCTGCCGGACCAAAACCGGGCGAAGAACCGCCACCTGAATTTATTGGCTGGATCTTTGGCATAGTTGGCTCCCTCTTGTTTTTACTCGGGATTGCGATCGCGATTTGCATCTTAATCGCCGGTCGCTCACTCGCGAAACGCACTCGTTACTGGTTCGCGCTTGTTGTAGCCTGCATCGAATGTCTCTTCATTCCCTTCGGAACAATTCTCGGCGTGTTTACGATTGTCGTGCTCTCGCGCGAATCCGTGAAGGCCTTATTTTCGACGGCGCAAGCACCGGGTTGAAACTCCACTTTGGGACTTTTAAGGAGTAGGTGATCGAGCCGCTCTGAAGTCTGCGCTGAGAGCGTCGCCGAAAAAGCGAACGAACCTGCGAGAAGAAAATTGGCAATAAAACCCCGCCGAGGCATCAGCTAACACTGCGCCAACCTTGAAAATGGCGCAATGCACACTCCCGTCAGAACAGTCGGCCGCGAGAGCTCAAGGCCTTGACCCCGATCCCGACGCTGACGCCGGCAATCCCCCTTGGGTCGAATTTAATTGTTCGCGCCGTAGTGCTTCGGCGCTGCCTCTCTTGACGTTCAAGGCACCTGCCTCGGCGTTGCCGGTGTCGGGAACTTCGACCCAACGGCCGCCGATATGAGTTCCTGTGTTGTTCGGCACCCAGACCATGTGTTTTCCGCTCTTTGCGGCCGCGGTTGCTTGCGATGCCGACACCGGTTTCAAGTCGAAATTCAGTTGCGTCGGGCCGTCCGCCCTAGTTTTCGTATTGTTGATTGAAGTCTTGACGGCCCCATTCACTACCAACGTGACCCGATAAACACCTGCTGGCAGACCATCTGAAACGTAGCGGCCATTTGCGTCCGTCTTGACCATTTTGATCAACTTGCTGCCATCTCTCGATTCAATCCGAACATCTGCGCCTTTTATCGGATGTCCCTTAGGATCCTTGACGGTCCCTTGAAGAACCGATGTCGCAGCCCATGCGGTCGCAACAGAAAGAACCAACCCAATAAAAACAACCCGTAGTAATTTCATAAATATGATTATCCATTAGTTCCTACAGGAAACAACACGCGAAGTTCCCAAATAATTTGCTAAACGACAAAAAAAGAGCGGCATCGACTGCTGCTGTAGCCGCCGCCCCTGTGAGACGCGTGCACACGGCCCACAGGGCCGTGGCCACAAAAACAGAGATACCGCAGTTTTAGAATCGCTTCTTCAATCCGACGTACCAGAATCGGCCTTTGATGGTCGCAATAGACTCATCGTAGCCGTTCTCAAACGAGCCAGCCACAAACGGCGGATCCTCGTCAAACACGTTTTGCATCCCGAGTGTGATGGTCGCGTTATTAAGCCACCACTGCCAGGTGCTGCAGCCATACTCAGCCGTGGATACTGGGACGATGTTTTTCTCGTTGCCGTCCTTCATCTTCACGTTCTTACCACCATCCTTGGCAAAGCCAGGCACGTCCGCCGGTGCAGGCGGTGGCAGGTTAAACGTGTAGTTCAAGATCAGATCAAGCGTAGTCCACGCGGACACTTTGCGCGCGCGTATTTCGCCAAAGTCAGGGAATCCACCACTCCTGGGCTCATTTAGCTTCGTCGATCCTGTCAGACTGACATTGTCGTCCTCGTATTGACTGGTCCAGTGAACTACGGCGCCTGCGTCCAAGCCCTGCATCCACGTATCAGCTGGGCCGTCGTAGAAGATACTAAAGTTAGCCCGATTCCACGGGAGCGAACTGGTCAGCGCCAATCCCGGCGGTAGGAATGAGCCCGCGATACCAAATGGCTTCGTAGTGGCGTTAGGTTGAAACGAAGCGCGAGACAGCCAGGTGCCGTTCACCGTCGTCGTCAACCTTCCAAAATCCCCGTGGCCAAAGATCGAAGAATCCAGAATATAGATCGCTTCGTAGTCGAGACCTTCGAAGATTGCGCCAGAAAGGTTGTTGCTGGGATCGATCACCAGCGTGACCGGCCCATTCGCGCCGGGAACTTCACTGGGACCACGAAACACGAAGGGCCCGTTCTGCTGAACACCCGGGGTCGGGGGATTACTCTCGACGAGGAATTGCGCGCCAGCGGCCGCCACGATGTCGCGCAGGTCAATATGCCACCAATCGGCGCTCAGTGTCAGACCCTTGAGCCATTTCGGGCTGTAAACAATGCCATAGGTCCATTCATAGGCGACTTCCGGGTGTAGATTGGGGTTCCCTAAAATGCGTTCCTCCACCTGGGAGTTGGTCTGTGGCGAAAATGGATCGGCCACAACTGGGAAGACCTGCGACGAAGCAGGCGTAAGCTCTCCGAGCGTCGGCGCACGGAATCCTTCAGTGTAGCTGCCACGCAAGGTTACGGCACCGATATACTTGGGATCAAGCGGTTGCCAGCGCACGGACACCTTCGGCTTCTGCGCGTTATACCTGATGTGCGCCGCCGGCAGACCCGGGAACAGTCCAGAAGGTAGCACGGTAGAAGTATTGTTGCTGTACCATTCCTCGCGTTCAGCAAAGTCCACCTCGAGGCTATGGAACAACGGGAAGTTCCATGTCGGGCTGGTGAATGGCACCCGCACCTCCTCGTAAATTCCCCACACGTCCCGATTCACGCGGAAGCTTTGCCCGTCCACCGAGCCGATGGTTTGGAACGTGTTATTGAGCGCGTCACGATCGCGGGAGAACCTCGGTGCATCGTACTGGCCGCCAATCGCAAATGAGACTGGTCCGGCGGGAAGATTGAACATGTCGCCGTTAATCGTTGCGTAACCTATGGGCAACTCATACTCGCCGGAGTTATGCAGCGTAACATAAACCGCTCGCCTGGCCCGGTTGCTGTTGCGACCATTAATTCCTAGGAAAGGATCGAACGCTGTGGCTGGATCCGTATCCAAAAGCGCGTTGCGCAACCCGAGCTGGCTGACTGCGCCAACGGAGAGATCCTGTCCCTCGTTCCGAGAGTAACGGAACCCCAGTTCCCAGTTCCACATTCTGAAGTAATCGCCAAACTCTCCCATCTCACCACGCAGACCGACGTCGAAGAGTTGGTCCCAGTAAGTAAATTTTTCGCTTCTCGTACCGGTGTCCTGGACGGCGCGAAACCGAACCCCAGTAGTCATAGGTACCGGCACCCCGTTCACAACCAAGGTCGTGTCTCCAACGGTAAAGGGGTTAAACGGATTCTGGATTGGGACGCTAATCCCACTGGGACTAAAGAAGGCGTTACTGCCGGGTGTCTTAAATGGATCGGGCGTGAACGGCACAGCTGCCAGGGACGAATCGAAAAACGAGCGCGCATATTTGAAGTCGGCAAATACCGTCAAGTATTTGTCGCACAGATCGCGGGTGAACGAGCCGTAGTACACTTGACGGTCTTCCGGCGGCAACGCTGGGGTAACAGCGGCGAAGTTATAGAAGAAGTAGTCGCCACCTCCCCTGTATTTGGTGCCCGTCTGGTCAAGACTCACTCTTGAATTGTGAATACCTGGTGCGCCTGGGAATGCATTTGGATTAACCGCGAAGGGGTTAGCATAAAACGGAGAAGTCGCAGCATTGGGAGCTGAATGTGGCGGCGGCGTATTCACGCCGATCTGCGGCAGACCGTTGGGGCTTTGACCGAAAAACAGTCTGGGAACCAAGCGGCGGTCTATGACGCGGGCAGGCTCATTTCCGCTGCGAGCATCGAACCCACCCCAGGGTATTTGAAACGCGTTGCTGGAAATGTCTCGGTCACGGCTGAAAACGCCACCGGTGCGCTCGAAGAAGTCGGCAATTACTACGATGTCGGTCTTGTCATCACCGGTGCCAGCTTTCAACCATGCCTCCCACTCACCCATCTCGTTGGATGCTCCCATGTTTGTGTTGCCGTAAGTGCCTCCGATCTCCAGACCGCGGTATTTGTGGATCAAGAAGAAGTTGACCACGCCTGAGATCGCATCGGAACCATACACCGCCGAGGCGCCATCCTTAAGGATATCCACGTGATCGACCATCGAGAAGGGGATGAGGTTAATGTCCACGCCTCCGCTAAAGCCGGCGACGCCGAGCGATCCGTAGGCGACGCGCTTGCCATCAATTAGAACCAAAGTCTCCTTTGGCAACAGGCCGTGCAGGTTGAACTGGACAGTCCCATCACCGCCGTTGCCGATGTTCAGGTTGACCGTCCCGCCCGCCTCCTGCGGGATGAATTCCTGCAGGTCTGTTGCGCTGCGGATGCCCAATTTCTCGAGGTCGCTTGGGCGATATGTGTCCACCGGGTTCGGGCCAACCTCTTCGGCCGTGGGAATGTTCGAGCCGGTCACAATAACTTGCACCGTTGTAACAACGGGTTGGCCAGCTGGCTGTGGCGTGGGCGTGACATCTTGCCCTAACGCTCGAAGACCGAAGGAACAGACGCTAATTGCAAGACAGATACTTATGTTGGCGCGTTTCTTACAGGGCATCTCGGGAAATTTCCGCCAACAGGTGTAATAATTTTTCCATTGGCTAACAAGCTTGCGGTCTGCTGCAACTATGGTTGGAAAGCCACGAGTTGCTCTCGAACAAAGAGGACTACTTCTCAGCCGGAAAGAGCGTTAATAGGTCCGGCGGGTTGGCTCGCGAATCTTGTAACTGGCCGTCGAAATAAACTCGTACAACGAATCCCCCATAGCGCCGTCCGTCGGATGAAGACCTCTGGCTTTTCGGGCGCACGTAAGTCGCAAGGAGGAACTTTGGAGTTGCGTCCGCCCAGTCATTTGTCGGTGTAAGCCAATCGTAACCGACCTGTGCGTTGGTCGGCTTCATTTTATTATCGCGGGTGAGGTCATAAAAAGAGACGACAATCTTTACAGCGTGGCCATTTGGCGTACCTGGCCGTGGCCTTACTCCAATCTTGACTGACAGATGTGTCTGGGCGCTTGAGTCGGTCGTTTCTGATAGAGTTGTCTCGGTGATTTCCAAGATCGCGTTCTGGGAAGCACCGATTCGATGTAAAAGATTAGGGAACCGTGCATCAGAGTGGAGCGCACGAAACTCCGGAAGAAACGCGATCCACTGTAACACTCCAGAGTGTTCGGCATAGGCGCGTTCGAGTTCGCGGAAAGCTCCTTCTTTGTCGCCAAGCGCGACAGAAACTGCCGCGATCAAAGGCGCCGAGACATATCGCTTCTCCCTCGCTTGTAGAAGCTGAGCCAAAACATTTTGCGCTTCGGTCTGGCGGCCCATGCGCGCGTAGGTGATGGCAAGACCGCTACTCGGCAAATGTGTTGCCTCCTGGGCTTTGGTGTAGAGCGCGATTGCTTCAGAGAAATTGCCTTTCTCGCGATACGCGGCGGCCAGAACCGAATCCAGATAAAAATAATTTGGATCGAGCTGGAGTGTTCGCTGGCCCTCGCTAATTGCATCGTCAATCTGGTCATTGGCCAGGTAGGCGGCGGTAGCGACGTAGCTGGTGATTGGCGAGACCGGATCTAATTTCTCAGCCTTCAGGATAAGTTGAAGACCATCTTTTGGCTCGCCGCGGAAGAGCGGGTGCAGCCCCGAGAACAAGTGAGCCGGTGCGGAGTTGAGATCGAGTTGCAGGGCGCGTTTCAATTCTGCGTCGGCACCAGCCAGGTCCCAATCGAGGACGCGTTTCGCTTCGCTGAGGTAGCAATGCGCCTCAGCATCTTTCTCGTCGAGCGCGATTGCCTTCAACGCTGCTTCTTTTGACGCCGGGTAAGCGTCAAGTGGTTGTACGTAAACGTCTGCCAGGAAATACCAGACCTTCGAGATCCCAGTCCAGGCACGCGAAAATGTCGCATCTTTCTCGATGGCGCGCTCAAAGAAATTGAGCGACCTCCGCAAATCCTCCTCGCTGCTCTTATTTGAGAAGTAAAGGCCCTGTAGATAGAGATCGTATACCTCTGTGTTACGCTGTTCATGGGCGGGAAGGGAAACAGCAAGCTTGATCTTGAGCGCGGCAACAATTGAGCGAGTTATTTCATCCTGCAGCGCAAAGACGCCAGCCAGCTCGCGATCATAAGTTTCCGTCCAGATATGAAAGCCGCTACGCGTGTTAATCAATTCGGCGGTAATACGAACGCGGTTACCCTCGCGTCGCAAGCTTCCTTCAAGTACATTTTGGACGTTTAGCTTTTTCCCAACCTCGCTCACGTTCACGCTTTTTCCCTTGAATGAGAATGACGAGGCGCGGCCAACGACACGCAGGCCGTCAATCTTCGCGAGTGTATAAAGAATTTCCTCGCTTACGCCGTCGCAGAAATATTCCTGATCTTTTGCCTGGCTAAGATCGACGAATGGCAAAACTGCGATACTCTTTTCTGGAGGATTAAACTGCGATGCTCGGAAGAGCTCACCTTGAAACAACCAAATCGCAGCGGCGCCTAGAAGCAGGCCGGCAACGCCCGTTGCCACCAACTTCGGGTTGCGCCGCGACCAGCGCCAGATTCGCGCTGGAGGTGACACCGGACGGGCGACAATCGGCCGACCATCCAGCCAGCGTTCCAGATCGGCTGCGACTTCTCCGGCGGACTGGTAGCGAGCCTTCGGATCGCGCTCGAGACAGCGTGCACAAATGGTTTCTAAATCCCGGTCGAGCGAGGGCGCGAGCGAGCGCAGTTTCGGTGCGGGCGTGTCCGAGGCCTGCCGAATCACGGAAAGTGGATTGGAGCCCAAAAACGGTGGACGGCCACTGAGCAAGCCGAAGAGAATCGCACCAAGACTATAAACATCGGCGGTCGGAGTAAGATCGGCGGCTGTGCCCTCGGCCTGTTCGGGCGCAATGTAACCTGCGGTTCCGAAAGTAGTCAGCGACTTCGTAAGGTCCGTGTCGGCGTTGAGCCATTTTGCCAGACCGAAATCGCTCACCAGTGGTTCGCCGCGGTCATCGAGCAAGATGTTTCCTGGTTTGAGATCGCGATGGAGAACTCCCCGGCCATGGGCGTATTCGACAGCGCGCGCGACTTTTGCCATAAGGTGCACACACTTTCGCGGTTCGTTGCGGAGAGAAGGTGCCGCGCCATGCAAGCTTCCGCCCGTCGCGAATTTCATGCTGAAAAACGGAAGGCCGTCCTCGCTCTCGCTTACCTCGTATATTGGAAGAATGTTCGGATGATCGAGGCTGGCCACCGCTTCGGCTTCGTGTCGGAAGCGCATTAGCGTTTCATGTGAATCAGCCTGATAACTTAGGACGCGCTTTACGGCGACGATCCTTCTGGAATGCCGTTGCCTGGCGCGATAGATCACGCCCATGCCGCCGCGGCCGATCTCGTCGAGGATTTCGTAGTTGCCCAGGTGCCATTGCTTATTCGGCGCATCCACTTCAGCGAGTACGCTTTCATAAACCGCCCTCGATACCTCGCCACCAGCTTCCAATCCCTCGCGTAAGAGGCAGCTGACGCAAACTCCAGTGTCGAGTCGCGTGGTTGCGCCGCACTTCTCGCATTTTACTGCCTCTCCGGCATACTCGGGAGCGAGTCCGAGCGGCCGTCCGAATTTCTTCATCAGAGTTACTCCGTTCCCGCTGCGAGGACCGCACATAGGTACCGGATCTCGTCGTCCACGTCGGCGGGATTTTCGACCGTGCGCGAGACTTCAGCGCGCAGCAGGCACCGGTAACGCTGCCGCATCTTGTGCAGCTGTTTTTTCACGGCAGTCTCGGCCACTCCCAGATCCGCAGAAAGATTGGCGTATGACACTTCATCGCGTTCCTCTGGGAGGTGGGGGCTTAGCGCTTGGAAAAGCCAGAGCTTACCTTTGCTTTCGCATTCTTCGCGCAGGCGTCGAAGCGCGTGTTCTACCACCGTCGTGGCCCAACTAAGGTCGAAGAGCCGCTCAGGCGGCAACGAGTCCAGCGCTTGAGGCGAGATGGATAATTGCGATGGCGCCTCCGCTACCCAATCGTCCCAGGAAATAAATTCCACATCACCGCCGCGTTTGCGGGCATGCGTTTTCTCGGCGGCGTTAATGAGAAAATTCTGGAGCGACCTCAGCAAGAGCGAACGGAATCGGCCGCGATTACGATCGGCTTGCTGTAGCCAGTTGTCCTTCAGTATTATTACAAAAAAATCCTGCGTGAGGTCCTGCGCATCCTCTATTGAATAGCCGCGTGCCTGGACAAACGAGAAAATGGGCCGCCAATAAGTCCGGCAAAGCTCGGCGAGCGCGTCGCGCGCCTTTTGCTCTTCCCTCCCCAAGTTGGCGGCGGAAAGGATTAGGCTCCAGCGGGTAGTTACAAACTCACGCGGTTCGCCTCCACCCTGCTCCCCAGGCTTTCCGTTCACGAGCAAACATTGTGGTTCTCCCTCTTCTATACAAGCATAAAATGCTAGATAGACGGCCCGCCGCAGTCGTTTTCCTTCGCGCCGGTTCCCGCTTTCGCCGGTTCCCGCTTTCACGTACTGCGGCCGCTGCGTCGGGCAATTCCTTTTGGAGCGTAACGCTGATTGCAAGCCCACGGTTTCAGCTTTCGCGGTTCGTCAGGTTCTTCTGTCAAGAGTATAGATGAGCCTTTCGGATTGCTACTCGATGTTCACCCAATTGTAACATTAAACGATCTTGTCTTGTTCCATCTTCTTGATAATCATCGCTTGTAGGCAACTTTGTAAGCATGAAGGAGCCTACTTCGCCTATGAGAAATAGTGCGTTTGAGGGATGAAAAACCTGGCCACGCCATTGGAGCTGACGGGGTATGGTTCGCATCCGGAAGCAGACAGGAGTCGCGACCAGTTTTTTGATTGGGGCGTTGTTGCCATCGCGTTGTTTGTCTTCGCTAGCTATTTTCTCGGA
>VBQC01000174.1 GCA_005887825.1 Verrucomicrobiota bacterium
ATTCTGGTCGTGCCGGAATACAATCACAGCTTTCCAGGTCTGCTGAAGCATGTGCTCGACACGAATCTGAAGGAGTACATTCACAAAGCCGCAGGCGTGTGCGGCGTTTCCGCGGGACCATTCGGCGGCGCGCGCATGATTCAGAGTTTGCTGCCAGTGCTGCGTGAGCTTGGTCTGGTCACGATCTTTTCGGATGTTTATTTCGGTAACGCCGGAAAACTTTTTGATCCCGCGACCGGCGCAATTGCCGATCCGGCTTATACGGGTCGAGTGGACAAGTTTCTCAACGAACTTGTCTGGATGGCCCGCGCGCTCCGCTACGCGAGAGAGAATATTCCGGGGGCCTAGCCGGTATTACCAGATTCAGTTTCGGCCTCAGGCTTCGTGAGCGAGCAGGTTCTTCCATTCTGAGTAACTTCCGGTAAAGCTGGGTTTTGGCTGCTGCGGCAAAATGCTGATGAATTCCAGCATATGCCCGTCGGGATCTCGGAAATATATTTGAGCCGATGGCATCCACCCGATAACAGTCGGCTCCTCTGCCTTTTCTCCTCCAAACCCGAAAGTATCGATCCCGCTTTTGTTTAGCTTTTCAATCATGCCAAACAACTGATCTAACGGGATCGAAAATGCGATGTGACACTTCAAGTTAACTTCATCGCGAATTCCATACGCGGTGCCTGGTCCCCAGAGGCCAATCATCGCCTTCTCCTTCACATCCGCCCAGAGGAACACGATGTCGCGCGTGGGATCACGGTAGGCGAACGGAAGTCCGACGACTTCTCGATAGAACTGTTCGGCGACGATAGTGTCTCTGACCGGGATGTGCGTTTCGTAAAGATGCACTTCACACCTCTCGTGTCCAAAAGTGGCTCGCGCTCCTGTCAGCGGCAGGCGAACGGCGGCCGCCATCACTTCTGGATCAGCAGTAGATGGTGCCCGTCTGGGTCACTGACAAGCGCGCCTTTCGAGAAACCCGCCTTTTCCTTCGTCATCACGACCACGCTTGATGAGACAAACCTCACGTGTGCCTCCCGCAGCTTGCTGGCGAGCGCATCGACATCACTCGCAACGACCGTCGTCTGCCAATGGAGCAGATCGTTCGCCTTGGAATCGACCGGACGGGGCCGGCCATCCCGCGGCGTCAGGTATTCGAGAAATTCAATTCCTGGTCCTGACGCGGCCCGCATTCCTGTGATCTGTAGGTGCGCGCCAAACACCTGGTTCAAATGTTCCTGCTCCGTCCCAAAATTTTCGGTCTCACCCGCTTTGCGCAGCCCAAGCACGTCACGATAAAATCGCAGACTCGACTCCGTATTCGCGATTCCAATCGCAGTATGATCGATACCGAGGAAGAGGTTATCCGTTTTTTCCTGCCAGCGCGGGTCGCCTTTGCCCGGCGGAAAATAGATAATCTCGAGATTGTGCTGGTCGGGATCACGGAAATAGAACGCTTTGATCCCAGCTGCGGCTTTGATTGATGGCGGCAACGTTTGCGGACCAGTCGAAACAAATTGCACTTTGAGGGTGCGCAGTTTTTCAAATGCCTGGTCCATGTTGCGGACGACAATGGCGATGTGTTGAAACCAAAGATCGTTGCTGCGGGAATCGGCGGGAATGGGTCGCCCGCGCGGCGTGAGGTACTCTGTTAGATCGAGATATTCGTTCCCAAGCTGCATCCGCACGATGCGCATCCGCGCGCCAAAAACGCCTTCCAGATGTTCGTACTGCTCTCCTAGAACTTCCACGTCTGAGACTTTCTGGAACGCGAGCGCCGAATAGAACGCCACCGAGCGGTCCATGTCGCTCACCGTCATGCCGACAGATTCGACCGCGACCTGCGGCGACTGCGCGAAACCCGTGACACTGAGCAGCGCGAACAGCGCGATAATCACAAATTTAATGTGCCATTGAGCTCTCATTCAGAGTTGTCGTCGCTTGGTACGGTTCCTTGCTCGCTTGCTCGCGTTCGAGCAGTTCGTTAAACCGGCAATTAAAAATGCAGCGCTGGTTGTTGTGGTGATGATATTTCGCGCAATAAACTGTGCGCTTCGATCGTAGATAAATGAGGGCGGCAAGCTGCATGGCGAGCACCGGAGCGATGAAATAAATCCAGAGTCCGGTCCAGAGATGACCGACAAAAGCCGAACTGAACGTGCGAGCGGGATTCATGCTCATGCCAGAAAAAGGCCCTTCGAAGGTGATGTAGGTCGCAACCAGGCATCCTGCGAAAATCCCAGTGAAGCGCGCCAGGTGCGGCGTGTTGCTCACATTGAGGACAACTGTCATCAGAATGAATGCGATTATGAGCTCGGCGATGAAGGCTATCGCCATGCCGTGTGGACCCGGCAATGTAGCGACGTAGTTCACGGCTGGATGCGACAACGTCGCGCGCGCGACCAAAGCGACGACGAACACGCCGGCGATTCCTCCAATGAATTGCGCGATTACATAAAAAAAAGCATCCCAGTTTTTCACTTTGCCGAGGCGCCAAAACGTCAGGGTCACGGCTGGATTAAAATGGGCGCCGGAGCGCTTGCCCAGGGGCGAGAAGACCAGCGCGATGGCTGTGCCGCCCATCGCCATTCCCATCAGCATGCGCCGGACAAAGGGATCTGGAATCAGGTTGAGAACTGGTGATGACGGATGCCAAAGCAACATCATGAACAGGGCGGCGGATATCATGAACAAGCCGAGTTCGGCTGCTTCGCAAAAATACTCCGGCCAGTGCTCTCGGAATGCGCGTACCATCCTCTGATTGGTCGGCTCAGCTGCCAAAACATTACAGCGCTTCTCCGAGCTTGAACGACCCAGTCGGATGCACACGAATTGTTAAAAGCCGCGCCCGTATCGTGGCTAACCACGCCAGCAACGGAAACGCGATGCCGAAAATAACCAACTCCACCATCGCATCGCTGATGGAAAATTCCGCTCGCTGGGAAAGGACCAGCAATGAAATCAGATAAAGAACGATAGCGAAAACGAACCATGGGTTCGTAAAGAGATTGCGGAATGTTTTTATCCGGATTTCTTTTGTAGTGGCAAATTGTGACCGTCGAATAATTGATTCGAAAAAGGCGCGACGCTCACAAAGCGCGGTTACAGAAGAATCAATTTATCGCGCCTGCTCTGCGAGCTTTTGTTTCATTCGTTCCTTCGCTTCCTCGTTGAGCGGCGGCCCCGAAACTTCATTAGCGTGTTCGGGGAATTGCCGTGCAGTATCGCGAATATAGCGAAGCTGTTCTTCGTAGCGCTGACACCAGCAGCAGATCAGGTAATGAATCCGTTTCTTGATTCGCATGCTCAACGGCAACGGCTGGTCCATCGATTGCGAGAGAATTCGCACCATCTCCCGGCATTTCGGCGTGTGCTTGCCAATGAAAATGACGAGTTGGGTTTGAAACCAATTGCGCCGTGCAAGCACTGATGGGTTACCGATGGACGATGGATTATAGGGTTCTTCTGCCATACGCTATCCCTGCCTTCGGCTATCAAACCAGCGATGGATGTAACTCGCCCGCCCGGTTTTGATTCCCACAATCATATGTCGAGGAAACCGTTCGGAACCTTACAAAAAGAAAGCGCGCAAGATCGACATAGACGCGGAAACGCGACGCTTCTAACTCAGCGCTCCTGAATTTTCGACGGTTGTAAGGAATTGGCCCGGTCCACGACGCATCTTCAAAACCTTCAAACCATGATCACAATCCGCTCTTCCGCAGCTTCTTCCAAGCCAACATTAATCGGTTTGGAAGTCACTCTTACGACCGCACGCGGCACTTACACGATTTCGTCGAACGGCTCGGTCGCAGATTTCAGCTGCCCCTTTAGCGGCGGCCTTTTTGGCGCGATCTCCTGGCCGCGATCGCAGTTCCGACTCGCTCCCGGGGTCGTGTTGGAACAGCGGATGTTTTTGCCACACGATGGATCAGCAGCTGCATCCTCCTGGCAACTACACGCTCAATCGCCCCTGCAAGGGCGGCTCATAGTCAAGCCGTTGTTTTCCGGCTGCGGCCCACGCTCCTATCGCGATCTTGGTTTCCACTTTGACTCAGAAGAGAATGGCGGTCGTCTCATCTGGCTGCCGAATGTACGCGGACCGAAAGTTATCGCGGATACAAATGGCGAATATCACAATGAACCGACGCGATTCATTGAGTCCTCTCGCGATCAAGAAACAGCATCCGCTTCATCCGAAAATCTCGTCACGCCCGGAACTTTCGAATTTGAGCTGAGCAGCTGTCCCTCGGTGCTGATCTTTTCGATGGAGGGTGATGCCAAAACTCAACACGCCCAACATGTCGGCGCCTTTCTGGCAGGTCTCATGCAAAGCGACATTCCTTCAAGAACGGATTTGGTTGGCAGTCCCAGGTCCGACGCGGAGACGGGTGCGCAGCTCGTGGCCGCATCATCATGAATCAGATATATTTCAGGCCGCGACAAATCTTGCGCAAGACTTAGCGCTTTCTTGAAACCAGCCCCGGTGCCGAAAACGCCGCCATGGCATCTGATTCAAAGTCACTCGCTCTATCAAACGAGTTGCAGCCCTCGATTGGAGCGACTCTTGACTTTTCGGCGCTTGGCCAAGGCTCGTTTTCGCCGCTGCTGCCTGGATGGGTCCTTCTTGGTTCGTAACATTTGGGCCGATTTGTAAAGAAACACCCTGACGGAATGTCGCCGTCTGAGTATAGGTAGTAGTGAAAGCACCTATCAATACCGAGAACGCCGTCGACACCCGCACCAAGAACTTTTTGACGGAAGCTGAGATCGACGGGATAGGTGAAAATCTATCCCGCCCGGATTTTCGATAAGGTAATGTCAGTGTTCCTCAGGAAGGCGATCAGTGCCTGCATTTTTTTAATGCTGGCCAGCGGTACGGCATGGAGTAATGCGGTGCCGCCCGGTTTTGTGAGGGACACTTGAACATTGCTTCGCTCGGAGAGGTTGAGCCTTCCGATGGAAACGCTCCTGCGACCACGGCTGAAAACTATGCGGAATATCCGCTGATCGTCTTGAGCCAGGACAGGCAAAAAGAAATCGCCCGAGTCACTGCGGACGGGAATGGCAACTATCACGCTGCGCTACCGCCCGGAAACTACGGATGTCAGCCGCTACGAGAGCAAAACTCTCCGCCGCAGCAAAAGCACGATGGGTAAAGCGAAAACGTATCGGCGTCAGCAAAGCAGCGCGAAAGAAAGGCGAACTCACACCAGCGGGACGAAAGAGACTTTCCCAACTGATGAAAGCTCGGTGGGCAGCAACCAGAAAAGCTGCCGCCGGCAAAAAATAACATACGGCCTACGTCCGATGAGGGTTTATCGGCCAGCCGTCGATTGCCTGAATCTCAGTAAAGCTGGTTGGAGTTGGGGCTGCGTCTCAGCCGTCGATTCTTGCGGGCGAACGATCTTCGTTGCTGACGCGCATCGCGACGATGGAAAGCGTTTCCTTGTGCGAGCGGATGAAAAGCTGACTGCGTTTGTGGAACTCGAATCAGCGATTAGGGTCGTTCGATAGCGACCGGGCCATACAGTTCGACCCTCACTGGCGATCCAAGTTCTTGGGTCAACTGAACTCTCAAATTTGGGTGATATTCACAGCGACCGGCTGGAACACCGTTCACATAAAAGCTCAGCGTCAAGCTGTCCACAGTGACAACGCCATCCTGAGTCGCATTATAGTCAATCCCATACAGCCTCATCACCACGGTACCACATGTCTGCAAATCATCCCGGTTCACGCCCAAGACCCAGGAGCCGACAGACGCCTGAGAGGTGTAGTCAAGAACCCAGCTGTTACGCTCTCCCACAACTATTTTCGGTGGGTTACTTTCGGTAAATTCTACCCATCGCGTGTCGGCGTCCTTTGTCTTGAGTTCTATACGAAGATTCGCTCCACGTTCGCCCGTCCTGAGGTAGCGGGAAAAGTCTGGCGGCGTTGTTGACTTCCAATCACCAGCAAGAGTTACAACCGCTGCGACATCAAAATGGCGTACTGTTCCCGCGTCTCGTTTAAGAAGCCGCAAATCGCGGTCGCTGCGAATGCCCTTAATGCCGGAATATATAATGACACCTTCCGTTGCGAGCAAAGCTGTCCAAAACAGTACGCGCACGGCTCCTGATTTGGATCGGTACGAAGCAAATGCGAGAACAACAGTTGAGGCGAGACCAACAACGATGACAATAACGCCCTTTAGCATCTTACGGGTCTTTGAACTCGCCCGCGTGCTCGTGCGTTTCGATCACGTTGCCAGCTTCATCGTAAACGCCCCAGTGTTTCTTTCATAGAAGTTCTAGCATCTTCGTGCAATCGCGCTGCCAGCTTCCATGGTGACACATTGCCGTCAACTCTTTCGTGTGCTCGTATTTTTCCAAGTCATCTTCCAACTTGTCCGGGTTCGTTGTATCGCCAGCCAACCGCAGACCGTTTCGGGTTGCCGGAAGCACCGTTCTCAGTGGTCGGATCGTGTTCATGCTGACTTACTACGGAAACTGGGGAGCGAAGGTCTCAAAATATTTTGCAGGCAATCACAAAGCGCCAGGGAATGGGTAGAGGGAAGGTGTAGCAAGCGTTTTGATTACTCGGACGACTCAGAGTAGCGCGCGACGGCTACCGCGAGTTCCCCGGGCCGTTCGATGGCGTTTTCATCTGCCGATCAGACGACTGGACGCCCCGGGAATCGCACGAAGCTTTTCGAGAGTTCCTGGACCTGGCCCCGGAACCAGTAGGGACGGTGCAACTAATGCTTGCCCTAAGGGCCTTTGCTTACTAAAGCGCGATCCAACACGTAGCCAAAGTGGAGACGCGCCAGTGATTTTCCGGAACTTCGTTCCGCGGTTTCCGTAGAAAGAGGTGAATCATAAGGAGATCCAAGGCGCTTGGTGATTCTGCCTTGGATTGACGAGCGGCGGGAGGCAACTCCCGCCGCTGATGAACCTAACCAGCTTGCCCACGCGGCCAAACCCGGAGGAATCACGGAATGCACATGTTCACTCGAAAGACCGAACCCGCGGCCCGCGCAAACGAATCGGCCAGACCATCTGTCGTCCCAGGGCCATCCAACCGCACGTTCATGCCGACGCAATCCGGCGCTTTTCTCTCCCGAGGAGTTTCGATCAAAGGCTCGGTCAAATTCCTGAACGAGCTGCTCATCGACGGCGAGGTGGAGGGCACAATCGATTCCACCGGAACGCTCACGATCGGGGAGCACGCGCGCATACGGTGTGAGATCAGGACGAAATCGGTGAAGGTGCGAGGGACGGTGGAGGGCAATATTTTCGTGACTGAACGCTGCGAGCTCCAAGCGGGTTGCACGCTGCGTGGTGACATCGAAGCGCCCCGGCTGGTGGTTAATGAGAATGCGACATTTCTTGGCAGCGCAAAGGTCGGGACGGGGAAGTCACTCCCGCAAATCGTTCTCAACAATCCGTAAAGCAGCCGGGTCGATAACACAGCCTAATCTCGCAATCAGCCGTCGCGCTTCGCCGCGTAGCGGCTTCTTGTTTTGCTCCAGCGCTAGTTCGCCGTAGCCCGAAGCCTCGAAAGCCCCGAAAGCCCGCAAAGCACGCAAGCCCGAAAACACGAAACCCCATTCGTGTGTTTCGGGACAGGTCATTGTTCGTGTGCATTCGTGGTGGCAGAGATTCCCCGATTTTCCGTATTGCTCCTTCTAGCTGGGCTGCTTTGCGGACAGGCTCAATCGCCGTTCAGCTTTTTTCGGGAACTTCGTTCTGCCGTTTCCGTAGAACGAGGTGAGAAATGGAAGCAACGCTTTTGTCCAGTTGGCACGGGGTTGCTTTTTACACTTCGATGGTCCCAGTTTTGTTAGCAGACTCTTGTAGCGCGGATCGGGGCGCAGGTCGCGCAATAACGGATCAATTAAAAGACCCAGCGTGCCGGTGTCGTGAGTATCGAACGAAATCTGTAACCATTCGAAAGCCTTCTCTTTCTCGCCGCGCACCGCGTAAACCTGAGCAATTTGATAGGCCAGTTGATCCCGCCCGTTGGCGATGAGATCGGCTAAAGCCGCATCTGCTGCCTGACGATCTCCGCGCACATATTGCGCGAGCGCGAGCTCGAAGAGACGATAGCCTGGGTCAGGTTCCAGTTGCGCTTCGCGCAGCGCCGTCTCACCATCGCCGCGTTTGGCTGCGACCAGAACCTGCCATCGATGAGCGGAAGCAGCGGACGGCTGCAACTCTGCTGCTTTGCGCGCAATCGCGTCCGCCTCATCCAGTTTGCCCTCAAACCAAAGAACCCGAGCGAGGTTGTTCTGCGCCGGATACGCAAGCGGATCCAGTTCCACTGCCTGCCGAGCCTGTTTCTCAGCCTCACCAGGTTTACCCAGATAAACGACGACTCGCGCCAGCAGATCGTTCGCAGTCGGATTCGCAGGCGAAAGTTCTTTGGCGCGTCTTAGTTCGCTCAGACCTTCGGCAAATTTCCACTCTGCAAAAAACCGAACCCAGCCGAGGGCGGCATGCGCCTCGGCCAGCGTTGGCGCAATTGCCACCGCCTTCTCCGCATCCTCGCGCGCTTTCGGCCATGCGGTTTTGCCCTGGCCGCTAAGATCCCCGATCAGCGTCCACGCTTCGGAACGCTCTGCATAGGCCAGCCCATAATCAGGATCCAACCGGATCGCCTCATCGAAGTAAGCGACAGCTTTGCGATAGTCTTCGAGATTGCGTCGCTGGAAATAATAATGACCCAGGAGATAAGCGTTATGGGCTTCTGTATTCTTAGTTGCTGGATTTGCGGAGGACCGTTCATCCGATCCGAGCAACGTTACCTTCAGTGACGAAGCTACCGCAGCGGCGATTTCCTCCTGGACGGCGAAGATGTCCTTGAGCTCGCGATCGAACGTCCGCGACCACAGCTCAATTCCGTCCGCGGCGTTAATCAGTTCGGCGACGATCCGCACCTTGTCCCCTTGCTTTCGCACGGTGCCTTCCAGAAGCGTGCTCACACCCAGCTTCTCGCCGATCGTTTTGGGTTCCTCTTTCCTGTCCTTGAAACGAAAGGAAGAGCTGCGGCCGATGACTTTGAGACCTCTGATTTGAGCCAGAGCTGCGATCAATTCTTCCGAAAGTCCATCGGAGAAATATTCATCGGCTGGATCACCGCTCTCGTTTAACAGAGACAGAACCGCAATCGATTTTGCCGGCAATTCGAACGCACTGCTGTTGTTCCGCGCCGTGTAGCGTCCGAGAAAAAACAAACTCAGCGATATCGCGCCACAGATGACTACGACAAAAATCCATGTCCGCTTTGCCGGTCGCTGGGCCGATGTAAGATCGACATCTTCCGTGCGCTTGATTCCTTGCGGCGTCAGCTCGAAGGCCCACGCGACCACGAGCGCGATTGGAAATCCGATCACGATTGCGAGTACGATCAATCGGACGGCCCAATTCGGAATGTCGAAGACCGGAAAAACCTGCGCGATGCCTTGAGCGAGGGCCCAGCCGGCGACCGCGTAAGCGACGGCGACTTTGTAAACGTTACGCCGCTTCAGCTCGGCGAAAAAGTTGCGGCGATTCATTTCGCAGTTTGTCGACCCACCACTTTGGTGGGATCGATTCCCATTCTTCGCAGCAGCAGCGGAAACCTGCTATCTGAATAGAGCGGGCGAAGCTCGCGATGCGTGGCGATGACATTCCCGGAATGTTCGTCTACGGCGCGATTGAGCCAGCGAAAGGCTTCATCGTGATTATCGAGCGCGACGAAGACGCATGCGATCTGCTCGCCGGCGACGTAACCCCTGTTTGCTTTATCGATCAGCTGCTGCAACATGCGCTGCGCTTCAGTGATCCGACCGAGCCTGGCATAATCGATCGCCAGCCCTGCATCCGGCTCATTCGTCCCTTGTTGAGGCGAGCGCATCCTCGAGCTCCCCCTGTTCTCGATAAATGCGAGCCAGCGTGGGCTCCAGGTAATTGTAATTTGGATCGAGGGTCAGTGTTCGCTTTGCAGCGGCGACCGCATCGTCCAGCCGGTCCGAATAGAGAAACAAGATCGCCTGATGGTCGCTGATGATTGGTGAAAGAGGGTCAAGACGCTCCGCCTCGTCTAGCTCCATTTGCCCTCCTGCCAAATCGCCTGAGCATACTCGATGGTGCGCGAATATTAAGTGAGCAGTAGCCGAATTCGGGTCGATCTCGATCGCCCGCTGCAATTCGCGCTCAGCAATCTTCCAATCCCAGTGTAAGACCCGCTTCGCATCACTTAGATAGGCGTGCGCGTCGGCATCCTTTTCATTCAACTCCAGCGCTTTGGTGGCTGCCGACTCTACAGCTTGATACGCCTGAAGTGGTTTAAGGTAGGCGTCTGCCAGCCAGTACCACGCCTTGGCTATTCCTACCCACGCGCGGGAGAGCGTTGGATCCTTGTCCAGGGCACGTTGGAATAAGTTGAGGCTTTTCCGCAAGTTTTCTTCATCGCTCTTATTCGAGAGATAAAGACCTTGCAGATAAAGATCGTAGGCCTCGGTGTTCTGTCGCGCGCGTGGCGGCGGCGTCACGGCGAGCTTGATCTTCAACGCGTCAACGATCGAACGCGTGATCTCATCTTGAACGGCGAACACGCCTTGCAATTCGCGCTCAAACGTATCCGACCAAATGTGGAAACCATCACGTGCGTTGACTAACTGTGCTGTGATCCGAATGCGATTCCCTTCACGACGCAGACTGCCTTCAAGAACATTGCGCACGTTTAGTTTCTGAGCGATTTCGCCCACATCTGCGTTTTTGCCTTTGAATGAAAATGACGAAGTGCGCGCGACCACGCGTAACCCTTCTACCTTCGCGAGCGCATCGAGAATCTCCTCGCTGATTCCATCGCAAAAATATTCCTGATCGTGCGCCTGGCTAAGATCAACAAATGGAAGAACTGCTATCGATTTGTCGCTGACGGCCGCTGCCGGACCCACTGTAGAGTTGTGGTGTTTCGCTCGCGTGAATAGAAGCGCAAACAGCGCAGCCGCGAACAGCGCGATGATAACAATAGTCGCGCTGAGTTTGCGCCTGGTCCTCGGCCTAGCCGATTCGTTAAGCGCAGACGGGAGCTTCTTAGGCACTCTGGGATTCCCGACCTCGCCGCTGTAAAGATTGACAATACCCAGGCGGACACCGTGCTTCACCTCCACTAGCCCCAGATCGTGCAGGAAAGGCTGCCAGCGCGCGTAATGTTCGAGATCTTCGGCCACATGCCGAGAGAGAAGGATGTGCCCCGCCTCGCCGAGATCCATCACCCGCTGCGCCATATTGATCCCGGCTCCCGCTACGTTCGCCCGTTCGTTTACGTCGGTGACGTCGCTCACCGGTCCGCTGTGAATTCCCATCCGCACTTGTAGTTCCGGTTCCTCCCGCAACGCCTTAGTAATTTCGAGTGCACAGCGCGCCGGCGCTTCCGGCGAAGTACGAAAGACAAGTGCCATGCCGTCGCCGGTTGGAATGCGGGTTAACTTGCCAGCCGCTTCGGCGGTCCGCGCCACTTCCGTCTCGCGAACAACGCTGTTGAGCTTGTTGAGCAACTCTCTTTGCTCGTCGATCAATCGCTTGGAATAGCCAACGAGATCGATGAACAAGACATGCCCGATCTCGAACTCCGTCTCAACTGGCGCCTTCTCAACCATCGCTTTAGCCCTGTTCTAGCGGGTAACGAGATAATCCACGAGAAAATGATTCCGCTGTTTGAGCCCGGCGAAGAAGTTCCTTGGGTTCACTCTGAGCGCCTTGACTAACCGCTCGTCACGGTCCCGTACTCTACGTTGATGCGAGTGACCGGAAAAGCACGTTACAATCAACGTCGCTCCCATCCACCTCAAAAATTTCAAATCGATGGCATTCGATACACGACTTCGGGTAAGCAAAACCTATGCGCAATCGGAAGCCGACACCATCTCGGCTGTCGCAGCCCGCGAGGTGAAACAGGCATCGCCGCTAATGGCTTAATCCAAGGAACTCCCTTGGCGGTATCCAAGCGAACGGAAGAAGTCTGCGGCCGGTCCTCGCACGGCGCAATGAGCCCCGACAAGGCCGCAGCTGGAGCGAAATCATCAACCTGTTTTTATTCTGAGTTTGGTTTGGGTTCGCTCTCGTGCGGCGGCGCTGACTCGACCTTCGCATCGGGCGCAACGAAACCTTCAATCACGCCGGGAATGTCTTCGCCGCGGTCACGGCCGGTTTGCTCGCACGACGTTCCATTTTTTATTCCACTGTTATTTTCTGCGCGGTAACGATCATCGCGATTTTTTTCATCCGACAAAACGAGATTGATTTTGAGCGTTCCCGCGGCTCCGAAACTGGCGAAGATTCCAAGAAAGGCGGCAGTGCAGTCAGCGGTTTTTTTGAAGTGCTAAAAAACACATCCCTCCTCGTTTTCACGATCTCGGTGGTGCTCTTTCATTTTGCGAATGCGGCGATGCTGCCGCTCATCGGACAGAAGTTGTCGTTAGGCCACCCGAGAGGTTCGTCACTTTTTATGGCAGTCTGTATTGTCGGGGCACAGACAGTGATGATTCCGGTCGCGTTGGCGGCGGGGCGCTTCGCGCACTCTTGGGGCGCAAAGCTGTCTTCCTCATCGGCTTTGCCGCGCTGCCCATCCGCGGCGCACTTTATACGCTGAGTGACAATCCTTATTATCTCGTCGGCGTACAATTGATGGACGGAATCGGCGCCGCGATTTTTGGTGTGCTCAGCGTGCTTGTGATTGCTGATTTAACACGTGGCACGGGGCGATTTAATTTCACCCAGGGCGTGGTCGCGACCGCGACCGGCTTGGGTGCGTCGCTTTCCAATGGCATTACCGGTTTCATCGTGCAGCGCGCCGGTTTCAACGTTGCGTTTCTTTTTCTCGCCGTCGTGGCCGCATTCGTGTGATTTGCGCGAAGAACAAAAAAGAGGAGCCCGCAAAGTATCCACGCGGCGTTTCGCGACAAAAATAGGCTCTGGCCTACGTGATCGATGCCTGCGAAAAGAGATCCACGGCATTCGCCGCAAAATCCGGCGGGATTTTTCCGGCGCGGACCGCGCGCGCAAATCGTTGCTGCGTGATTCTTAAAGTTCTTGCGGCCTCGCGGCCGGTAAATAACGCAATTGGCGCTTTCATTCATTGAGCACGGGCCGTGTCAACCGAACCGGGGTACGAAGCTTGGATTTCGCCGGGCATGAGAAAACCTGGACAACCCCAAATGATGCCTAGTTCCCATGAAAATCGAAAAAGAGCCAAGGGAGAGCGCTAAATTTCATGGGAACTAGGTTTTGAGGCATCGCGTGCGAAAACGACGAGAGTTGAATCAACCCCGCCGGGCCGCCCTGGCGTAAAAGTTATCTACCCCGGGGGCATGGGCGCGTGGGGCCGCGCGGGGACCGGCCGGACCGTCACGCCGGCATCGTGTTTGCCGCGATCTGCTTGAGAAGGTCGATAACAGTAGGATCCGGACGCTGAACCGATGACGGCCTTGAGCTCATCCTGTTTGGCCGAAGTGGCTAGATTCGTCGGATCGAGCGGAGCCTACGGGGCTCGAACCCGCAAAGTATCCACGCGGCGTTTCGCGACAAAAATAGGCTCTGGCCTACGTGATCGTTCGCTGCACAGCCACGAGAACGAATTCGAATTGTTCGGCGTGGTTACGCTCTCGTCTGCTGCGCATCGGTACGATCTCCCTCTTTTCCGCTACGCAAGCTTTCATTTGAGCGCTGAATTCGATCGAGGTTCAGCTTGTAGCGGTGCATCAACCAGGCGCCGCGGCTTTTTTTTACGCCGCCGTGCAAATCTGGCCTAATTAGCTTCCAATCTTCGATCGCGTTCTTCACGGCGCGCAAGCTGTCCTCGCTTTCGCGCATAAGATTGCGCCAGAGGCCTCCATTTTCGTTTCTTTCCTGCTGTCCGCAGATTGCTTCGATTTCGGCCAAGAGCGTAATTTCGAGGTTTCGAGTAGATGCCGACTTCAACGGCGCGCTTACACGATTACTCGTCTTAGAGGTTCCTTCTTTATACGTGTACATAGAGGGGGGCTCCCCTCGGTTATCTGGTACCCAAGGGCTCTGGTTCAATGCGCCTGAGGCCTCTGGTACAGAGCGCCCCGCATCGCCCCGCCTTTGGTACGTGGTACCTAAGGTGTAAGCGTTTACCTCGTTTCCAGCCGTGCCGGCGATAATCCCCCGGTGCACGAACAAGAGCCCGATCCGTACAAGCTCGCGATTGGACCTCCTTACCGCGCTTTCCTTTAGTCCGGCACGTTTTTGAAGATGGATTGAGTGGGTCCGATATGTATGGCTGCGGACCTCATTCGAAACCCGCACGTGCGCCAAATAAGTAAGCATCGCTGTTCCCTTACTCACGATGTCGGATTCCTGGATCCGCTGGAATGCACCTTCCGCCGCCCAAACGAACGGAGCTTCCGTTTTCGCGGTAAGCCTTGGCTGACAGTTCGCCGGTAACTCAAGCTTCACGGCGTGCGGTTGTGGAAATTTCGACGGGTCTTTTTCAACGGACATTCTCGGCTTTGCCAGCACCGGCTCGAAAATCATCAACTTCGGCGGATCTTCGCCGCGGGTTGCCGCCGCTTGAAAAATCATCTTTTCAGCGTCGCTACGTACGTGAGAAAAGAATTTCTTCATTTTCTGTTTGATGCCGAGGCGCCTGAATTCTATTGGAAGACTGGTCTCGTAGCGGCCCTTCGTTACTATGATTGGCACGACATAGCGAAGATCGACGCTCGTGATGCAGGAGTACCATCGGCGCGTATCGACTTTGCTCTGAATTATTTCGCGTCGGCCGTCTTGCTCGCGATCATCGAGCGCGAGGGCAGCAATTTTCATTCGTTAGGGGCCTCGTTAGGCAGCCTCTTGCCGCACATGAACCTTGTGTTTCTCGATGAACCGGCGAAGATCGCCGCGAACAAAGCGTTTTTCGTTGCCGAATTTCACATAAGGCAATCGCGGCGTAGGGCCGGCGGTCCAATAATCGATCGTGCGCCGGCTCACTTTTAGTTCGGCGGCCGTTTCACGCTTCGTCAATAATTCATCGTCCGTTTGCCTGCGCATGTGCGCGCGGAATTTCGCACAAATGCGACTTGTGATGCTGTGCGCAGCAGGCGCTTAATGCTTCCCTCTATTTCCGCCAAACCGCAGCTATCAGGCGGATTTGGTCGCCGACAATGGGGATGCTGTGCTTTTTGTGGCATTCAGGGCGAGCATTTAGTGACCCGAATTGCCACTATACTCCGCAAATCTTTTTTCGCTTTTCGGCAGCCAGCTTGTATGCGCGCTCGGCTTTCGCAATTCGCTTCCATGCGAACGAAGCCAGGCTTTTGCGCGTGATTAACGTGACACACTTGCTTGATGGCGCGCGCTTTAAAATTCCACGGGCCAAATAGTACTCCACACCGTGTTTTGTAATTCTGAGTTCCTCGGCTGCGCGGTCTTTCGTCACTGCCGTTCCGCCGAAATGGGGGTTCGCTGCAATCGTCGCGCTACGAAGTGCTCGAGAATGGCTGGGATGTGCCGACAATAGGCCAGCCATCTGATGACTTTGGGCGTAGAGTGGAGCGCATCAGCTACTTCGCGCGTGACAAACAATTCGGATTCTGCGCTGTCTGCACGGTTTTCTAAAATCTCTCGAAGCCTCTCGACATTCCGCACGTGACACATCGAGCGATGGTCCGCATAACCAAAGACATTACGCGCGATGTAATCGGCTTCTCGTTGATAGCGGCCGGCGAGATTGCGAAGGCGAAAGACCGCGGCGGAGAGATCGGAATTCTCACTCCAAAACAGCTGGCGGATTTGCTCACAGCTTCAGATGAGGAGGCCAAACTTTATTTCGCGATCGCAGCGTTTACGGGCTTGCGATCGGCGGAGCTGATCGCTTGGAATGGGAAGATGTAAATTTTGCGCGCGAGCATATCCAAGTCGGAAAAGGCAAAGCGAAAACAGCCACGCGTCGGCTCGTTCCAATTCAGCCAAATTTAATGCAGTGGCTTTCGGAATACCATGGCAGGACCGAACTGGTTTTCGCGAGCGAACACGCCGCCTACCGCGCTGCGCTGCCCTCTCACGGGGAGACTTCCCACGTAAAAATAGACGTTTCTAGCCTTTTTACTCAACCTCGCGGCGAGGTTGTACGAGACTGTTTACGAGATGATTTCGCCGGCTGATGTTTTTGGAGGTTAATGAAACCGATAACTAATTTCTCGAAGAAGTTTGGACGCGGGCGGGCGACATGCCTGGGGCGGCGCGGCGCTTGTTTTTCAGTCTTCGTCGCCTGGGTGACTGAATAATGCTCCAAAGGTTCAGGAACGACCAGAACCTCCTCCTCTATTTGAGGTACCACCGGCGCATCCTCAACCCACTTAGACGGACTCATTTTAACAACCGGAGTTTTTTCTTCGGCGGGAACGGCGAGCAAAATCGCAACCCCTCCGGTGATCGCAAAAATTGCAGCAAGTAAAGCGGATTTCATGTGGGCAAACAGGCCGAAACCTTCGTAGAGTTGCAAAAATCCTTTATCGCTGCCCACAGAAATTCCTGCAAGCATTGGCTGTCGTTAGCAGCGGCCTCCCGTATCAGATCAAGCTCGTATTGTTCGAACTCGACCTCCGTCATTTCCAGTTGGCGCCGCAACGCCACGGACGGAGTAAACTCACGGATTGGAAAGTTACGGATTGAAGCAGAGGATTTTTCCAGCATAAAACTCTCGGGTTCGAAAATTGAAGGGTCGGTAAAACGGTTATGTGACACGGCGGTCGCCAGGATGAATGGTGGCGACGCCGATTTGGGGTGGTTGGCCCCCGGGGCATATTGCCACCATTTCTCACCTCATTCTACGGAAACGGCAGAACGAAGTTCCCGAAAAAAAAGCTGAACGACGATTCTAGAAGAGGCAATACGAAAATCGGGCAATCTCCGTTACCACGAGAACAAGCGGCGCAAATCAAGAAGCTGGGCGTCCCGGCTCGACTCGAACAACCCTCAACTGGTTGTAAATACATCTTCGGAGAAAATGGGACACTCGAACTGCGTAATTCGGCGCGACTCGTGCAAAGCCTCGATTCTCGGCTAGTGCTGTTAACACGCTGATTGTCGCAAGTTTCCGTCGTAATTACCCTAACTTATGAAATGGTAAAATCAGCTTCGACTCCCGTACGCGCTGCCAATCCCGAGAATTTCTCATGCGTTTCCCCGCACTTGCCATTTTACTCGTGCTCTGTGGCGGGTTGGCAACCGGATGCTCAAAAGGCATCAGCCGGGGAACGGCAGCCACTGTGCTTTCCGTCAAAGGAACAGTCGTCTTCGGAAGCGCTGAGCAAAATAATTTTCAGCCGGTCACGCTCAAAAGCCCGATTCATGATGGCAATACAGTGAGGACACGAGACGGCGCGTCGATTGACCTTGCGTTGATTCCTGCTGCTCTCGCCCAAGTGTCGGGAAATTCTGAAATCAAGATTGAACAACTACGGATAGTGAAGGACGGAAACCAGACCGATGGCGGCATGCGCGATCGAAGCGCGCGAATACAATTGAGCCAGGGAAAAATCACTGTCCTATTCAGCCGGAGTGATAAAAGCGCATCACAATTTTTCATTAATTCGCGCCAAGTAACGATTAACGCTGATTCGGACTGCTTGTTTCGTGTTCTGACTGACAATACAACGACCCGGATAACTTGCGTGCGTGGCAAAATCTACGCCTCCGCCGGTGCGCAGCCGCCGGTCATAATCGGCGCCGGCTACTTCCAACAATGGCCATCAACTCATCCCGAGCCGGTTGCAGCGGCCGATGACGAAACAGCGCAAATCGATATCACGGATTCACTCGAAATTGGGAATCGGTGGCGCGAGCTGCGCGCCGGTTGGCAGAATCGGCTCCCATTCTAACGAGGCCGTTGCAGACAAAATTTTTCGATTGACCGTTTGGGAGCGGCATCCTAGCCTCGCCGCGGTGTCGTCCCGCTGCTTTCTTTCTTCCATATCAGTCGGTCTCGGAAAGCTGACTCAACCGAGCGGTGTGAGTCTTGCGCTGATGGCGGGAATTTTTATTGCATCCACTTTTTCTGCGCGAGGACAAGACCGCGTTGAGGAAGAGCCGTTGCCTTCTTCGACTGACTATACAACAGCGCAAACCGACCTTGCTCCGCCGCCAACGGCGCCAACAACTCCTCTTGGTGCGTTCGACTCGAAGAGCGTGATGACTAGTAGTAGTGAGAATGTTTCCTCAGCGGAACCGCGTCGTTTTCACTACAGCCTGCGGCTCACCGTCCGAGGGGTTTATGATGACAACATCTTTATCAGCCATACGGATCGAGTCTCCGATTATTATTTTGCCATCGAACCAGCGATTACCGTCGGATTCGGCGACATCGAAGGGCGCGGAGGAAATTACATCCGTTTGGATTACATGCCGAGCGTAATTCTGTTCGTCGATCACTCGGACGAGGATACGGTTGAGCATTTGATCCGCCTCGAGGGCCAGTATCGGTTTAGCCGTTTGACGCTAAATCTGGGCCAGGAAGTGGCGATACTCGATGGGGCGAACCTCAACAGCACGCTCGACACGACCGGACTGCTGGCAAACGTCGATGTGAGCGCGCGCACACGGCTGAATCTCTATACGACACGGCTGAGAGCAAATTATGAGCTCACCGGCAAGCTATTTCTGACGGGTGAATTTGATGCCTCAATCTTTGACTACCCCGATTTCATCAGCTCCGAAATTATTTCAGGAGGGCTTTACATTAACTACAATTGGACGCCAAAGGTAGTGGTCGGCATTGGCGGCACCGCCGGCTACGATTTTGTGGACGATCCAAATCCGGATCAAACCTTCGAGCAGGTGAATGTTCGCATTAATTACCAGGCGACAGGAAAGTTGAATCTAACTGCTTCGGGAGGAGTTGAGTTCCGTCAGTTCGACGGCCACCGGGGCGAACGCGTTACGCCGGTCTTTGATGCCGGGGCCGTTTACCACCCGTTCGACGGCACCAGTGTAACGCTGACCGCCGGGCGGCGGATGCTAAATTCTGGATTTTTTGCCGATCAAGATTTTGCGACGACATACGTCATCCTTCGAATTCAGCAGCGTTTGCTCCAGCGTATTTATCTCGGTCTGGCGGCCGGGTATGAGAACGCGGATTATTTCCCCACGGCTCGGGGAGTCAGTGCAACGCGGAATGACGATTACTATTTTATCGAACCCTCCGTTGACGTGCTAATCACCAGATTTTTGAGTACCGGCGTCTATTATCTCCACCGCGAGGACAGCAGCTCGTTCGATTTTTTCAGTTTCTATGATAACCAGGTCGGCGTTCGAGCTACGCTCAGATTTTAGGCGGGGTCCGAATCGGCTTCGAGCAAGAACCCGCCGGTGGCCGGTAATTGCACTCGCAGTCTCATTGCTTCCGGGCATCTTATTAGGGCAATTCACTCCAGGGACGGTCGCGTCACAGCCCTCCGCTCCGTCTACATTCCCGCCGACCGCTTCCGCGTCGACATCAAGCAACGGCATTAGCGCGCCCGCCGGTTACATTTTGAGCCCGAACGACCAGGTGGCCGTCGAGGTTTTTGGCGAAGACGACCTGCGCACGAACGGACGATTGAACCCCGAAGGCAACGTGAGTGTCCCGTTGCTCGGATCGATTCATTTGGCGGGATTGACCCTGACCCAGGCAGCGTCAAAACTCACAGATCTTTATGGTCGCGATTATCTCGTAAATCCAAGAGTAAATGTCATGCTCCTCGGCTATGCGAAGCGGCGCTTCTCGATTTTGGGTCAGGTAAATCGGCCCGGCACTTACGAAATGCCCGATAGCAGTCCTGGCGGTATTGATCTGCTGGAAGCCATCGCGATGGCGGGCGGATACACGCGTATCGCAGCGCCGGAGAGAGTGACCGTGCGGCGACATACCGCGGCGGCTGGCGATCAGATTTTCAAGGTCAATGCGAAGCGGTTCACAAAAGGGAGCGGCGGAGGCTTTCGCGTCGAGCCAGGCGATACCATCAACGTAGGCGAAAGCATTTTTTAGCGGAAAAGTTTTTGCGCCTTCACTTTCCGAGCGCGCTGCTCGCGTGTAGAATCTCGTCCGAGCCAATATCTTGCCGTGATTGATCCTGTGCCTTCTGCTACCACGACGGCTGTTCTGCCTAATTCTGGTAAGCCAGCCTTGCCTCATTTAGCCGGGCAGTACTCCGAGCCGAAGCACGGGTTTGATTTTCGCCGTTTCTGGCATTCTCTCGTCGAGCGGATTTGGATCGTAGCGCTTTGTGTTCTGGCTGGTCTTTTCCTTGCGCTGGGTTATCTCGGGAGGACGCCGAACCTTTATCAGGGACATACGGTGCTGGAGGTGCAGTTCGAGGAGCCGACGATTATCACCACGGAAGACCCCACGGCGCGCATGCGCTCGATGTTTCTTGCTAGCCAGGAGGCGCTGCGAACCATCGAGCAGAACCTCACCAACCAAACCCTTCTAGCCCGAGTCATACGCTCAGAAGGCCTGGCTCAAGATGGTGGACGCGCGCTTCTCGGTCAGGGTATTGTCAGTGGCGCCGCCTCCGGCGCAACGCCGAACACCGGTCCGTCGCCGGGCGCGAGCAGAACTCAGAGCGCTATTAGTGTGACGAGTTTTACACCGCTCGAAGAAGCACTGGGTCGCGCGCTTGCGGGCACGGTGAAGCCGGTGATTCGTCGTGGCTCGCGACTGATTGATTTGTACGTAACGAACCGGGATCCAGCCATGGCACAGCGCCTCGCCGAGGCAATCGGCCGCGAGTACATCCGCAATTCGATCGAGCGGCGTGCTTTGCTCAGCGAGGAGTCGTTGCGTTATTTGCTGGAGGAAGAAGAGCGATTGAAGGCCAATCTACAGAAAAGCGAGGCGGCCGTTGCTGAATACAAAGCGAAAACTCCCGACGCTCTGCAACTTGGCGGCGGCACGGCCGCAACAGGGTCACAGCAGGGATCGGGGGCGGGAGCCGGTGGACCTCGAGGTGGCCTGGTCGAGGATAAGCTGCAGGAATTAAACAGCAAATTGACGGCGGCCAAAGCCGACCGGCTTCGCCTTGAAGGCGAGCTCAACCAAATCGAACAGGCCGGCAACAACATCGATGCATTGCTCGCGATTCCGAGCATCTCCGCAGCAGGATTGGTAACCGAAGCGCAGCGCAACGTCACTCAGGTAGATGCGGCAATCGCTACCCTGGCTTTACGATACAAGGAAAAGCATCCCAAGATGATGGCAGCGCGGGCCTCTCTGGCAGAGGCAAAGGAAAAGCTTCGTGATGCAGTCATGGCGCAACCTCCTATTTTGCGTAATGCCATCGAGCAGACCAAGGCCACCGAAGCTAGTTTGCTGGGAGCACTGCAAGACCAGCAGGGCGTCGCGGTCGCGCTCAATCGCGCAGCGATCGGATACCAGGAATTGGCCAGGCAAGCGGAGACCGATCGCGCGCTCTACGAGAGCGTTCTCCGCCAGATCAAAGAGACAAGTCTAACAAAAGACGTGAAGACGAATGCCGTCAGTGTGATCGAGCATTCCCCTCTTCCGCATTCGCCTGTTAGTCCCAGCGCCACGAAGGCGATCGCCCTGGGTCTGCTTGGTGGGTTAGCCGCTGGACTGGCGTTTGTTCTCGGTGCCGACACGCTCGATCGCTCCATCAAAACCGTTGATCAAGCGGAAAACACGCTCGGACTGCCCGTCTTCGCGGCTGTTCCGGAAACGACCGACGAAGGTACGGTAACGCGGTTAAAGCGGCGACGCAGAGCTTTTGGAAGTTCGAACTATCGCGTTGTTGTGGAAACCCCCGAAAGTCCCGCGGCGGAAGCTTTTCGCAATTTGCGCGCGGCGCTTTCATTGCTGGGCCCGGAAGCGGAGCGAAAGGTTTCACTTTTTACCAGCGCTGTGCCGAATGAAGGAAAAAGCTTCACCAGCGCCAATTATTCGCTCGCGCTCGCACAGCAGGGTTATCGTGTTCTCCTAATCGATGGCGACCTGCGCCGGCCTAACATGCATAAAATCTTCCGTTTTCCGGAAGCCGCAAAAAGAAATAATTTCGATGAGGACAGTGCCCCAGGAGTGATCGATTGCCTGGTCGGCGAAGCGGATATAGCCTCGGCGGCACGTCCGATTCCCGCCGGAGAAATTGAGATCGTCAGCGATAATATTGCAGTGACCGGGAATATTCTCACCGCAACGGGAGGTCAGCTTTCCGTGCTGGCAGGGGGACGGCGGGCCCCCAATCCGGCTGAGATCCTTGCCGGTCCCTTCTTCGGCCAATTAGTCGCTGAGGCCGCAAAGCTTTTTGATCGAGTAGTGATCGATAGCGCGCCGATCCTTGCAGTCAGTGACACTCTCCTCATGACTCCATATGTGCAGACGGTGTGCATTGTTCTTCGAGCGCGAAAAACGCCGCGCCCAGCGGTCCGCCGCGCAATTTCCCTGTTAACGAGCGCAGGGATTCGCCCGGCTGGCCTGGTTCTCAACCGCTTGCGCCGGAGCCGCGGCGTTGGCTATTACTACTATTACGCGTCGCATGGGTACGGAGCCGAGGAAGGATCCTATTCTCGCAGCTATCATCATCGATCAGGCTCCGGTCATAAAGGCAACGGCGCATCGTAGATCGTAGTCAGTAGTGAGTGGGTCGGTAGTCGCTGTTGCCTGCGGACATCAAGGAATTGCAGGGGAAAGCCGTAGCCACTAGGCACTCCTTCGCTTAACTTCGTCTCCTGCCGAGCCCTGATTCCTGATCTCTAACCTCTGACCTGTGACTTGCGACCTCTGCTCCCCGCCACAGTGCGCTTCCCCAGCAAAGTCCAAGATACGTCGCTACATACAGTTGGATGGAAACGATCTGAAGGGGGAAATCGACGAGCGCATGGAGGGCCACTCCAATCAGCGCGATAACAATGATGGGTTGGAGTAAGCGTCTCCGCGGCGTCCAATCCCGAGCCCCATATTTTCTATAACTGTGTATCCCTTTCGCTATTCCTCCGAAAAATAACACCGCCCACAAACTGCTCCCGAGCCAACCCCACTCCAGCGCGGTCTGCAGATAATCTTCGTGCAAAAATCTCCAGGTTCCGGGAACAGGGTTAGTCGATTCCTTGTTGTAAGAGGGAAATACAGCGCGAAAAGTTCCCGGCCCAAACCCGAGAAATCCTATGTCGCGCAGCGCACCGATCGCAACGCGCGAGGCTTGCCAACGGGCATCGGTTGGAATCCGTTCACTAAGGGATTGCCAGCGGGCGAGCGGTTGCTCCAGGTGAGTCGCCTGCGCGAGTGCAATGAGAGCGAGAAGAATGGCGATTCCGCCGGCAAATACGACGCTTTTTTCTGCGCGCGAAAGCTTTCGTAGAAGCGCCGGGCCAAATTGCAGGAAGATCGCAACCATCAACAAAAGCGCGACTAACTGGGCCACACGCGACGTATTGGCTAATACCGCAGCAACAGTCAGAACAAAAACGCTTATCCACATTGCGCGCATGGTCGGATGACAACGTGTGGTGAAGGCGCGGATCGCGAGCCCGGCAGTTAACGGCCAGACTAGATTCAAGAACGCTCCGGCATTCGCGTGATAATAATAAGTCGCAAAAAACGTAGTCGCCGCCCAGGGAGGCGCCTTGTGCCAGAAGATCATTCGGGCGCCTGTCGCTTTCTGCAGCAAACCGAGAAATGCGATCGAGCCGGCGACGAGACCAATCACGTACCACAAACGAAGTAACCAGCGATTGCTCTGAGAAAGATCGGCAACGAACAAGATCGCGCAGAGCAACAACGTGCCTCGTATCATCCACGCAGTGCTGATCGCATAATCAACCGAGCCAGCTAGGTGCGGCGCGAAATTTCTTAGTGGCACAAACGCATAAAAATCCGAATCGTAAATCGATCCCGAGTTAATGGCCATCCAGCCGCCGATTCCGATCAGCGCGAGTATTAGGAGAAGTAGAACTCGCGGAAATCTCGGCTTTCGCCGACTAACAATCACCTCGACGCCCCAAAGAATAAACGCAGCAAGCAGCAACCCGTTGATTGTCTGGATGCCTGTGGACGTGGTACCGCCGTAGGCCCATGGAGCATAAACGAGAGCGACGCAAAAAATCCAGCGAGCCGCATCGCGAAAGAAACCCATGGCAAACGGAAACTAGACAAACGAGCGACAAGTGACGAGTCAGAACGACTGCTGAGCACCGACTACTGTTTTTCCCTCTAGATGCAGCCGTGCTGCCTGCAAAGATTTCGATTCTTTATTCTTCGACGCCGCAGGCGACACGCCTGCTACTACAGCTACTACCTTCTGCCATGTCGCTGCTATCGCCCTTTTCCAAACAGCATCGTGTACACTGTTTTCAACACGATCATTGCATCGAGCTTCAGTGAATAATGGCGGATGTAGTAGAGATCGTACTGGAGCTTCTTGACCGCGTCCTGGTCGCTCTCGCCGTACGGATAATTCACCTGAGCCCACCCGGTGATTCCCGGTTTAACCAGGTGCCGAAAATGATAAAATGGAATCGCCTGCTCATAGCGCTCGGCGCACTCGGTCCATTCGGCGCGTGGACCAATCAGACTAAGATCGCCTTTAAAGACGTTCCAAAGTTGCGGCAACTCATCAAGGTGAAGTTTCCGCAGCCAATGTCCAACACGTGTAATACGGGGATCGTCTTTACGCGTGTAAATGTCTTCATCTTGTCCGCTGGAACGCGGACGCATGGTGCGGAATTTGAGAACGTCGAAACGTCTTCCTTCCCGACCAACTCGTCTTTGCGAAAAAAGTACGGGGCGACCGTCTTCGATGCCGATCACCAAAGCAATCAACGCCAAAAGAGGAGCGCAAAGGATCAACGCCACGGCTGAAGTGCCGATGTCAAAGAGGCGCTTAAGATAATGATATGGCGATGTGCGCGCCAGTTGGAAGCCGGTTTGGAGCGGCCAAACCGGATCGATCATATCGAAGGGCACATAACGCCAGTGAGTCTCATAAAACGATTCCAGGGTATAGACCCGCGTCTGATAAAATTGCGTCCGCACAAGCCGCTCCAGCAATCGCGTGCCAAGCGAGCTGACATTCTCCGTCAGAATAATCCCGCTGTAATGCTCGCCCAGATCATCCAGCCTGCTCGCAATGTCTCCTTCCACGACCGGTGAAGCTTCGCCGGCAATTCGCTGGCCCGCACGCTGGCCGCCCAGATCGACAAAATGAAGCTGCTGGCTATTTGGCGAACGCTGGTACGCCTCGTAAAAGCGAACCGCTGCAGGGCCGCTGCCAATCACGAGAAACGCACGGTTGATGTCGCCGGCAGCGACATATTTTTGAATCCAGCGACGGTAGAACAAAGACACCGGCAGAAAAATCATGAAACTCAGGAGCAGCACGGCGCGGCTCGGTTTCATGGTTTGATCGAATGTCGCTGCCGAATAAATCAGCAGCGCACTTACCCCAGAGGCAACGATGATGGCAAGAAGATGCTCAGTCGCATAAGCGAGGGTCCGTTTCTCTACGGCACGATCGTAGCCGCCGATGAAATAAAGCGCCTGCACAATGACGGCGAGTTGAATCAGATCAATGATGAAGAATTGAAATGGCGTCGCGTAGAAGGCATCATACCGCAACCAGCCCACGATTCCGTAGATCGCGATCCAACTCGCGATGTCCAGAAAAAGATAAAGAATGGCAACCGACCACTCGTGCCTCGCGAATCGCGATAGGTATGCAACCAATTTTCTGCGAAAAGTGCCTTGATTTGATTCCTGCCGGAACGTGAATTTCGCGCCGCTCAGCCCGGCCAATCTTCGAGATTCAGTGTCGGACTGACTGCTTCTTGCCATAGCGCGCCGGGATTATATGCTCGACCGGGAGAAGTGGAAAGAATGGTCTACAAGACTACAAGACCCTTCTCTCCAATCGTGGTCTCGTCTTCAATTGTCTCGTTGCCTTGTGGTCAGTCGTGGCATCTCCCGGGTCTTTACGACGCTGACAAACTCGTACCACGCTAGCAGGCGACAGAGCACCCAACCGCGGTAGCCATCGCGAAAACCTTGTTTCCAAAGGTAATGATATAGAAAACGCAGGATTGGACGGAACGGCGCATGCATCGCGAGTTTCTTTAGCCAGCGTTTGCGTTCTAGCGCTGTTCCAAACGGTGTCGCGCGTAACGCTTCCTGTCCCGCGCGCCGATGCAGCTGTCCTCGGGCTGCCGCTTCCCAAGTCGCATAGCGATTATGTTTGTCGATGAAGGTCGCGATATCGGGGAACGCATAATGCTCCATCGGCGCGGACAAATATTCGGCGCGGCCATCGAGTAAGATGTGCTCGTGCACTTCATTATCTCCAGAGCAGGCATCGCCGTTGATCTCCACCCGTTCGTATCGGCCCAACCGATGCCGAAACAGACGCAAATTCCAACTCGGGAAATATCCGCAATGATTAATCCATCCATGCAGAAACCAGAACCGCCGGTTCAGGTAAAATCCGTCCACGTCATCGCGCCCGATCGCGTCGCGGATCTCTTTTTCCAATTCCGATGTGATGCGTTCATCGGCGTCGATGATCAACACCCATTCGTGCCGCCACGGAAAATTCTCCAAGGCCCAGTTCTTTTTTCGTGGGAACTTTCCATTCCACGAGAACTGCACCACTTGTGTCCCCGCCGCAGTGGCGATCTCCTGCGTCCCATCCGTGCTCGCCGAATCGACCACAACAATTTCATCGGCAAATGAAACACTGGCGAGACAATCTCGCAGGTTTGCGGCCTCGTTTTTGACGGGAACCAGCACCGATAACGGCGCGCGCCGGTTATCTTGCTCGCTCATTGAGTGATCTCGCGTCGCTTGCTTTCACGCGCCGGATTTCCAACAACAATCACCCATGGCTTCACGTCCTTCATTACGACTGAGCCAGCGGCGACAATCGCTCCTTCACCAATGGCAACTCCCGGCCCAACGAACGCATCCGCACAAATCCAAGCCTCCGCGCCAATGGTGATCGGCGGACGCAGCAGTAGAAAATCCGATCTTGTGTGATCGTGCGTCCCCGCACACAGATGAGCGCGGTGCGAAATGGTGGCGCGCGCGCCGATCGTGACACGGCCGAGATTATAAATAAACGCGTAATCTCCGATGGCGCTCTCCTCTTCCACGTCCAGGTTCCATGGGAAATAGATAGTCGCAGAAGGGTAAACATGAACATTACGACCGACCTTTGCTCCAAAACAGCGGAGCAGAAATCGTCTCCAGGCGAAACAGGGTCTCGGACTAAGTCGGAACAACGGTTGCACCAAGGTCCATAACATCCTCCGAGCCATTTCACCCGAAGAATACTTTTGCGCGCTGCGGTTTTTTTCGATGTCCAGCATGCGAAAGACCAATTGACTACGAACCACATGACTACGGGACTGCCGGCGCATAGTCCAGCGGTCTCGGTGTCTTGCCTCCGACTTCTCTCAGTCAAGCCTGACTGTCTCCGGCCGTGTGCCACCGCCAAGCATCCACTCATAAACCGAGCGCATCTGTTCGCCAATTCGTGCCCATGAGAACGCTTCCGCTACCAGAGCCCGACCGCTGGCGCCCATCGCTTTTCGATCGTCATCACTCATTTCAATTAGTTGTTTTAGGCCTGCGGCAATTTCCTTCGAGGTCGTGCCAATTTGTAACGCCGCCCACGCAACGAAGCCTTCTGGCAGATTGCATTCGGGCGTCATCAGCACCGGTTTTGCATAAGCCCAGGCTTCCAGCACTGTCATCGGCAGCCCTTCGCTAAGCGAAGGCAGCACAAATGCGTCGCACGCGCGATAACACGCATCCCTGGCCGCCCCGAATCGGGGACCGAGAAAGATAACAGAGGTCAGAAGTCGCAGGTCAGTAGTCAGTTTTCTGAGCTGCGCTTCGTGTCCTGCCTGATCCCAGCCCGCGATGGCGAGCATCCAAGAGTTGAGGGTCGATGGATGAGAGTTCAGAACGTCTTTCCACGCGCGAATCAGATTCACCAAGTTCTTCTTTGGATGTAGCCTCCCCAGATACAGCAGCAGCTTTCTCCCTCCAGCGACGGACGCCAAGCGTGATACGTGACCGCTGACTTCTGAACTCTGACTGGCGGGCAGATCAATTCCGTTGGGAATGATGCAAATTGGATTGCGTAAACCGTGCTGGCGCAACATTAGATGTTCGGCCTTCGAATTGACGTGAAAGCAGGCCGCGCTGCGATGGGCTGCGTCCTCCCACAACGCGCGTACCAGGCGCTTTTTCCACGCCGAATTTCGGAGCGCCCATGGGGCGAGCATACCGTGTGCAGTGTATATGAGGGGCCGTTTTGTGCGCCGGTGCCACCGATATGCAGCAAATGAAGGATACGTCCAGAGCCCATGCACATGCGCAATGTCGGGACATATGTCCGCGAGATATTGTCCGTAGCCGGGGGCATAGCCAAAACTGCGCGCAAATACAGGCGAAAAAACGGTTGGCCTTAAAGGCGCCCACTCGATGATGTCCGTCTTCGTGAACTCATCCTCCACACCAAGGAGGACAATCTCCTTTTTATGACAGGTTGTCTGTGCAAGTCGTTTGCAAATCTCCAACAGACCGCCGGCCTTTCGCGAAACCGAATTCAACAGATAGGCAATCTTCATCGCCGAAATCGCGTGGCGCCGGACAGGATTGCGCGGTCGAATGCTCTAAATTTCCTTCGCGGAAGGTCAATTGCCATCGTTGCGGCACGCTTCAGTCCTTCACCGAAGCGATTCGGCCCGAGGTTCGTCGCGATCCTGCGGCTCGCATGTCCAAGGCTTTCTCGCTCGTCGTCTGATAACGAAGCCATCTCGAACAATCGTGAGGCCAGCTCATGCTGGTTCATGGGATCAAAAGTAAACCCATTGTCCTGCACCAATTCCGGCACGCATCCGCAGCGATTCGACACGATCACCGGCAAACCCGATGCGCTCGCTTCGTTTACGACCAATCCCCATTGTTCGGACGCGCTGCCATGAACAAATGCCTTGGCCAGCGCGTAGTAAACCGGTAGCTCGTCGTACTGTTTGAAGCCTGGAAGGTGCACGTGGGCGTGCAAACGCAGATCGGAGACCAGACGACAAAGGTCAGTCTTCAGCGGTCCGTCACCGACAAGGACTAAATCCCAAGGTCCGTTGTCTGTTGTCCGGTGCCCGATATCTCCATCGCCTTTCATCTGGCGATATCCGGCATAAGCGCGGATAAGTGTCGGGAGGTTCTTTTTTTTAATGAACCGTGCCGACGCGAGAAAGTAATTCTCCGGCAGCCCGTATTTCCGTCTGACCTCTGATCTCTGATTTCTGACCTCTGCCGCCTTCTGGCGGAAATGCTCATTGTCCACGACATCATATCCCGTGAAGATCTGGTCCCTCGGCATCCCAAGTTCGATCAGGTAATCAATGTGACGCTGGCCGCCCACCAAAGCCGTTGAGTAAAGACGGATAATCCGTTCCTTTATCCATTCGCGCCAGCGCACGCGAGGTTCATCCAGCGCTGTGCTTTCCGACATCAAAATTGGAGGCGTGCCGGTTTCCATACACCATCGCAAAGCTGCCAGGGCACCCTTGTCGGACCATCCGGGAATTGCCACAGCATCCGGACTGCAACTTTGCAACGCGTTTTCGACGCGTGTAGAAATCTGCTTATCTGACATTGTACGCGTGTCTCCGCTGGGAAATAGAGTCAGCCCCGAATATCCCGGGGTGTCTTTAACTGGCGACCAAGCGTAATCCTGCGTTTCCGCTGCGACCTCGATGCCAGTGACATCGCAATGGCGCGCCGCTGCTTCCAGTCGCGCGCAATGATAGGGACCGAACCGATGAAAGATGACAGCGACTCTCACTTCGAGAGGAGCTGAGCGGGCACGGGGGACGACGAAAACGGCGCGGCAAAAGCACCACGCTCTCTCGCGTAGAATGCGATTGCGCCGATAAAGATCAGGCCATAAATAAACGCGGGTAGGAAATCTATTGTTTGATGCGTCGCAGCGCGCATTGCTGACGTCGTGATTTGAATATAGAGGATTTGCGCGACGATCCCGTTTGGGCGGTTCGTTGCGGCCCAAAGGGTCTTAAATAGGTATCCCACTGCAGCGAAAAACAGGCAGCCAAAATACCCGAATTGGTTAAACGAATCTCCCATGCCTGTCACGGTCAGGCCGGGCGGCAACCTGAATCCAAGCACGTCGTACACGAAGTCGCTCAGGTCGCGATGCTCTCCACTAATCATGAAAGCATTCTTGAACCTGCTGCCAAAAAATTGTGCTGGAACAAAGCGGAACACGATCTCGTTCCAGTAGCCCGCACCACATTCGTAATCTCCTGTCTCTTCCGTCGCCGCTATGAGCGCCGTCGCATTTTTCAATTCACCGATTGCATCAGGGGCAAGAGCCTCCCGAAATTGTTCTGTGAAATTGATCTCTTTGAACGCTGCGAAGGGATCTTCTCTGGCCAGTTCCCGGTACTCAGACGTTGAGGGGATTATGAGCATAGCTCCGACGATTGCAGCTATGATGGCCCAGCGCGGTGCTGCTTTTCCTTTGATGAAAAAAATTCCAAGACCCACGGACATCAGGAACAGCACCGTCGGTTCGCGGCGTCCGTAGAAGAGAGCGGCCTGCATTGGGATCACGGCCGCGCCCGCCGTTGCCACCCACGCTGTGATCCATTTTTCCTTCAGCGCGCAGTAAAAGCAGATTGCGAACCCGGGGTAAACCAGGCCACCAAAAAAAAGGTAGACCGTTCCGATCCCGGTCAGCTGCGTGGACAATTCTTCCTCCTCGGCCAGCGTGCTAAACTTATAGGTGAAGTACGAGCCAAGGAGGACAAGGACGATGCCGCCTTGCAGAAAACGCGCCAGATCAATGGGAATATTGAATTTCTCGAGGAGTCTCGGATGCGGGCGGCGCTGATAACCGATCCAGCAGCACGCCACGCACAGAAAACACATCAAAAGCGTCATGCGTAGATAAATACCACCCCACTGATCACCGTAGAGCGCATAAGCCTGCGGAAGAATGAACGCAGTGAAGGTCGCGCCCATGAAGTACGGGTATTCGTAAATTAGCCGCGGCCGCCAAATCGCTGACGCAACTAACCCAACAGAAGTCAGCGCGAACGGATAGAAAAAATTGAAGTTGAGCATCGGCACGCGCGGTCTACGAGACCAAGCTAACTATGAAGATCACCTAGTATGAAACAAAAATCACTGCAACGAGTCAGCTTTGCAGGCGGCTTTTTCCAGTTCTGCGTCAATGCGACTATTTAATGTGAGAGCGCGGGCTGCCCATGTGTGTTCTCGCGCACGCTTTCTCATCAATTCCAGATAAGTCGAATCAGCGGGCGCGCTCAAAGCTTGTTTTACCTTTTCGAGAAACTCCTCATCGGTTGAAGCGATCATCACGCAATCCTGAAATTCACGAACCTGTGAACAAGCATCCGTCGCGACGATCGGGCGGCTTGCTGCCAGATGATCGAAAAGACGCATCGGAGAGCACATTGTATTGAAATGGCACGAGCGAAAAGGAATTAAGGCCACATCCACGGCCTGAAGCCAAACGCGAAGCGCGTCATGAGCTTGCTCGGCGGCAAAGATACATTTTGGATTTCGTCGTAGTGTATCCAATCTGGCATCTTTAAAGCCGGCTGCGACCGGTCCCACCAGTAGAACTGATCCAACCGCATCGGACTCGGCAACTTTCTCGATAAGATCAAAATCCAGACGGTCGCTGATTCCGCCAATCACCCCGGCGATTGGACGTGTGAGCTTGCGAAAACGACTCAGCAACCGATCGATTTCCAAATCCGAAACAGGAGCGAGAAATTCCTCACCTGTCGCATTCATGCTGACTGAACCTCTTGCGGGATCAATCGCATATTCTTTGACCGCGCGATCACGCAGAGCCTCCGAAACGAAAAAGCTGTGCTTCGCGTTCTGGACGACGACAGATTCCTGCTGCCGCATTTCATTTGAGTTCCACCCCGCGTAGTTCATGTAATCATCAGAGCAATAATAACAGATTGGAAATTCAGAACTCAGATCCCGAACGAGCGGGGCGTAATGAGGTGAGGTGACTACAAGCGCTGACGGGTCTGCTCCTACCGAACGACATTCCTTCAGTGCAGCCGTCCAAAGTCGCGGCAATACCTCCGCTGCTCGCCGCGTAGCCCACCCAAAAGGCAATACGATGGAGAGCACTGTCATCTTCTGTTGTGTGCCGCGTTTTGCTCCCCATGGCAATCGCCGATGCCGCATCGCAATTAGCGGATCCATTGGCGCTAATCCGAGGACAGGACGGAGTCCACTTAGCGCTTGAAATGGGCAGCTTCGCCAAAGCGTGTTGATGTCAGCCACGATAAGCACGGGCGCTTCAATTGCTATCGCTGACCTTCGGTTCGATGGAATGCACATACATCGCGTCGGCCCAGAGCGGCCGTTCCGCGTTTCCATATGGTGCGGAGATCCCGTAAAGATGAAACCCAGCCATATTTAAAAACGCATGAAGTTCGTCAAAGGCAACAGCGCGATTGTAATGCTGGGTGTAGTTGACTTCGATCAACAAAGCTTCCGTTTGTCCGAGCGTGCGCGTCGCGCCGTGCAGCACTTCGATTTCATAACCTTGCACGTCGATTTTCAGGAGACCCACACGCGCATTTGGCTCAATTACATCATCTAGACGCACCATAGGTGCCCACATCTTCTCGACGATGGTGTAATCACCTCGGGCGTACGAGGCTTCAATACCTTCTTGTGGTGTGAGCACACTGCTCATTTTCGTGTTGTAAGTGCAATTTAACTCTACTTCGCCTGCTGTTGCGCCGGCTGCGGCGCGAACTAATTGTCCGCCGGGGATGCTCGCGAGCAATGGCGCGAGGATTTTTTGACATGTCGGCAGCGGTTCAAACGCGACCACTGCAGCCGGTTTTGACAACTGCGTCGCGGCACGAATGAAGTCACCGTCGTTTGCGCCGACATCAATGAGTATCCAGTCGGAGCTATGGCGAAGAAATAAAGGCCAAAGATCGAACCGACATGCATCAACCGCCGCTTCGCAATCATAGCTTTGCGCCGCACTCGGTACCAATCCAAGACCCCGCAAACGAAGCAGCAGCCGCCGCGTTTCAACAAAGCCGTGAGGCGCGCAACCAACGAGTACCGATTTCAGTCTATTCCAGATCCGCTCCATCTTTTGGAACAAGGGCAACATTTTCTAAGACAACTGTGCGTGCATCGTCGAGTGCGATTTGATCACCAATATCACCGGATGGCGTAATCCAACGAAGTGTCCAGCCAACTTCACGAACCATTTGAAATAGATCTTCGACCGACGCTCCTGCTAGTTGCAAATTTGCAGGGCATAATTCGATCAGTCCCACGGCGAGTATTCGCTCACGCAACACTCTCGCAGCTCCCCACAGCACCTCGCATTCAAACCCCTCGACATCAATTTTCGCGAAATCTACGGATCGTATGCCAGAGTCACTCACAAAGTCATCGAATGACACAGTTCGCACTTCGACGACATTGTTGCGCTCAGCATAACCGTACGGCAGTAGCCGATTCGTTCCTGATGATGCGGGGTTCGCAAAAAAACTCATACGCCCTGTCGAACGCGCAACCGCGCATTCGTGGCATTCAATTGTTCTCTCCACGTCATTGGCTCTCACATTCGCCAACAGCCGTTCGAAGGTCCTTGGAGAAGGTTCGAAGGCATGGATGGCACCAGAAGGTTGAATCTTCGCCATCGTGATGCAAAACGCTCCAGAATTTGCACCAATGTCGAAGACTACGCCGCTTGGTAGCACAAGTCGCTCCATAAACAGGCGTTCCTTTTTCGTCGGCATCATTCCATGCGCTTCCCAGAATTCGCCGAACGTTTCAAAACCAGCGAGTCGGCCGCCACCCGCGAGTTCGACGTATCGCGATCGCTTAGAACACCAACGTATCCACGGCAACCACATCGCTGGCGTTATGAACAAAGTCGAGGAGTTCTTACAGAATTGTTGCGGGAACATGAGCTTTGTGTGGTCAGAATAAAGGAGACGGATTTGTGACCGAGCCGGTGAGCCAGTCGTACATACGCGCTACCCCGTCTCTCATCGCAGCAGTTGAGAACCGAGCGCTCACGTCATCATATGCCGCATCTGTGATTTGCTTGTAGAGACTTGCATCGTCACAAAGCGCCAACGAATTTTCTGCCAAGCTTGGCACATCTCCGTACTTTGCGGTGACCGCAGTTAAACCTAGGCAGAGAATTTCGTCCGAGCCGGCGCCGGTTAGATACGCCGCGACGGGCACACCGCGCACTATCGCTTCCAGAATTCGCAAACCGAAAGGCTCCTTCGCCGCAGTGAAGAGCGCAATGTCAATACCCGACCAGAATGCATCGAGATCGCGAATATATCCCGGGAAAAAAAAGACTCCGCTTAACCCGCGGCGGTTCGTTTCTTCCTCCAGCTTGCTCCGCTCAGGTCCCTCACCTGCGATGACGAATCGAGCGCCGCTGCGTTGCGCGTGGATCGCCTCGGCGACATCGAGAAATTCGAAAATACCTTTGTCTTTTGCGAGGCGAGTAGCCATTCCGAATACAGGTGAATCGGTCGAGCGTGGCAATCGGTCCGGCTTTGCCGCATTCGGCAAGTCGACGGCATTGTAAACACATTCGACCGCAGAATCTAAACCGGCTACACGCCACGCGCGCGC
Organism: Verrucomicrobiota bacterium; assembly: GCA_005887825.1. Lineage (GTDB taxonomy): Bacteria > Verrucomicrobiota > Verrucomicrobiia > Chthoniobacterales > UBA10450 > Udaeobacter. The sequence continues at coordinate 34,684 of VBQC01000174.1, forward strand.
TACGTCTTTGCTCACTGCAATAACCACATCAACAAGCGATCGGTTGACGCGGTTTAGCACTCGCGTTTTCAACGAACGATCCAATGGCGGGTAATTGTGAGCGTGGTAAACGACGGGACTTCGCTTTGCGAAGAGCGCGACAGTGTTGCTCCACAGCAATCCACCGTGGACATGAACAACGGACCAATCTCGCGCCAACACTTCGTGACAATGTCGCACCGCTCTGAAATTCGGACAGGAACCGTGGAGAAAAATGTGAGGCACGTCGTACCGTTCGAGCAAATCGAGAAACTCCACGCTGTCGTATATCGCCAGCACATGCGCATCCAGTCCGGAACGTCGCTGCGCGGCAGCAAGCAGTGCAGCAATTCGTTGCATTCCGCCGAACGGTCTAGCGGGTACAACGTGCAGAACAGTCATCGTTTTTGGCCTTCGACCACCGCGCCTAACAAATCACTTTCGCTTGCAGCTAGTGATTTGAGCGCGGCAACTAAACGCTCACCGTAACGTTCCCACGTGAAGTCGCGCGCTCGCTCACGCGCAGCGTGCGCCATGCGCTCACGTAGTTGTCGATCCTCTATGATTTCGGCGATCGCATTCGCGAGCGCTTCTGGATCGCGCGAGGGCACGATGCGGCCTTCGATGCTATCGCGGACCATAGACCCCGTTTCCCACGTCGTGACGATGGGAATTCCGCAAGCCAGAGCCTCGTATATCGCCTCCGCCGAAGCTTCCGCCAGTGACGGCAGCACGAATACATCGGCAGCAGCGTATTCTTGCGCCATGTCCGCACGCGGAATGCGCCCGAGAAATGTCAGGTGACGGCAATGTTTCTGATCCGCGACCGAACGTTGCACGTTGCCGGCAACTCGAAATTCACAGCGGATTCCTAGCGCGACCAGTTTTTCGACGGCCATCGCAAAGTAATGAATACCCTTTCGCAACTCCGCTGTTCCAGCGAAAAGAATGCGGCCACGTACCGAATGTGGTTCTATCTCAAACCAGCGCGCATGCATCCCGTAAGGGACAAACGCCGTGCGTTCTCTCCGAACTCCCCAGTTGGCAATCAGGTCCTCGCGCACCATGTCCGATGAGCAAACGAAATAATCGCTAAGCTTCAGTATCAGATCCTCAACGCCAAACTCGTGGCGGATCGCCGAAGAGTTCGGCACGTTCGGTTCCCAGTCAGGGAATCGTCGTCGTTCTTCGGCAAGGATGCGTTCCGTGCTGAGCGGAATGTAAATTTCCGAGACGATACTGAGACCCCGCTGTTTTGCCGACACGAGCAATGGCCCGCATTCGCTGAGCATGGAGTAGATGTGCGTTGCGTTGCCAAAGCCATGTCGCGTCATCGCGCGACCCAGCGCATTCGAAAAGCGGAGTGACTCACGAACAGTTGCGGTGGGATCATGTTTAGTAAATGCTCGCCGCAAACCATGGGTAAGACTGATTCCCGGAAATGTCGTCGTCTTCGCGCGGATGTTTCCTGGCAAACGGCGCCCGGCTAATCGCCGTGCCGGTCTCCCTAAAAGTGGTAAGACCGCCGCAGCGGAAAATAACTCTCCAAGACCGATATCGCCAGTGATGTCGGTGTAAAAACGCTCGAGCATTCCGGCTTTTTCGAGAATTGCGGGCACCGCGTACCCACGCCGCGCGCCAATCTGAGCGACGATAAATTTCACAGCGGCTTCGTCGCTCTTGCGATCATCGTCATCCAGAGTCCCGGTATCCTTCCGGCGCCGCGGAACTCCAGATTCCTAAAGCCACCTTCCGTCAGCAGTCGACCGAGTGTGCGCTTGCTCCATAGCTTGATGTGTCCGCCCTCCCACAACGGATTAGCGTGCGTGTCCCATTTTCCGAGCAACGAGATCATCAAATTCTTGAGGTAACCATGATACGGCGTCGTACAGATGAAACGTCCGCCTGGCTTCAGAGCCTCGAAACAGGCTTTGGCCCACGCGCGCGGAGCGTGAAGGTGCTCGACGACCTCCGTGCTGATGACGATGTCGAACGGCGGTTCGCCGAGTTGCTGCAAGACTTCCGCATCTGCGGCGAGAAGTTCAAAGCGTCCATTGGGATATGTCTTGCGCGCTAAGTCGATCCCTTGCGCACTTAAATCAGTGCCCACAACTTCGCAGCCGCGCTTCAGGAATTCGCCACAAAGGAAACCGTTTCCGCAGCCAACATCAAGGACCCGTGTGCCGGGCATCAAATCATCCGCAAACGCAAACACGTGCGGCATGAAGCGGGCGTGCATGTGCGACGCGGCGCCGCTGGAAAATCTGTATTCCTGGTATGTCTCGTTCAAAACCGTAGCAATCGAGTTTTCAATTCCAAAAGATCGCTGATTCGCGGCAGCAATGCGTTCAGCAAAGCACGATGAAAATGCCATCGCGCGGCGAACATCATCACAATTAAAACGATTGTCTGCGAACCGATCGCGGCAAAGACGACGCCATAAATCCCGACCACCGGCGCAAGCAACCAACCCATCGCAATCATCACCACCAGACCGGCCGCTCTGGCTTCCAAGCCAACGAACGCGCGACCCTGCGCGCGCATTGATTCTTCCAGAATGCTCGCCTGCCCGGTCAATGCTGCCGCGGGAATGAGTAGAATCGCCGGCCAGATCGCCGGCCGGAACACCGCTCCATATAATAATGGCAACACGATTGGAATGATGACCGCTACTCCAAGACCGGCAATTAGCCATGTCCAGGCAGTAAACCGGAACATTCGCGCGACACGATCGAAACCTTCGCGATCTTTTACCTGGGCGGACATGCCAAAGCTCACTGTCCCTGCTGCGCCAGCGAGGCTGTTGACGACGGAAGCTGCGGTAAGAGCGACGGCGTAAAAGCCGAGCTGTGCGGTGCCAAGCAGATAAAGCAGCAACGCTTTGTCGGCGGATGCCGCAAGCGCACCAAGCAATCCGGCCAAACCGTACGGGAGCGCCTCGCGAAGAACGGCATCTACGGGTTCCATTGGACCAGGGAGGGGCGCGCGTTGCACTGCCAAGGTCACGCGAGCGAAAGCGACTGCGGCGTTTGCGATAAGCAAACCTACGACGAACCAGCCGACGTCGCGAACTCCCGTAAACCACAAGACGACGACAAATAGCAGGTAAACGGGATTCACTATGAGGCGTGTCCAGTTCATCTGGGCAAACCAACCCGCCCCCTGATCGATCGCGATCATCGCCAGCGAGACTTGATTGAAGATGATGAACGGGACGAAAACGTACGCGGCGTTCCGGAGGACTGTATCATTGCCAGGCAGAAGCCACGGAATTGCTACAGCGCAAAGCACCGCGACAACTGTTCCGGTCAGCAGCGTAAGCACCAAGCCGGTCCGGATCACTCGCGCGAGATCATGGGCGCGTCCGGCGCGGCGGGCCAGCGCAACGCTAACACCCATTCCACCCATGGCCGCGAACACTCCCGGCCAAAGAATGGCAGCGGCGAACTGACCGCGTCCCACAGGACCGAGCAACCGCGCAACTAAAATTCCCTGAACAACTGTGCACGCCTGGATGACAACATTGGTGATCAGTGTGGAAGCGAATTCCCGCGAGCCGATGGGACGTATTCTTGGCGCGCTTGCGACGTCGGCCGCAATAGCGCCGTCCTTTAACACGACCTCCGCGTGGGTGTCAGGATCGGAATTCATCGCGTGCCATGGAACGACTAAGGAACGGTAGAAATTACGGGACAGGAGCTAGACGATAGCAGCTAGAAAATGGGAGACGAACTTCAATCCTCGATCTTCCATCGGAACTTCGTCAGTCGTCTCGTTATCTCGTTACCGACTCGCTTCTGCGTAAAGTTTTTTAATTTTTGCAACGCCAGCGTTGTCGTACCAGCAATTAAAAAGAAGGATATCGCCGCATCGCACGGCATTTAGCAGGGCGGCGTGGTCCTCGGGCCGATCGCCGTCGGCCGCCATTAAAATGCTAAACGCTTTCGGGTAAACCATGCGAGCCCCACTCGGCGTGGAAGTGACTCTGTGGTGCACATAGGAATTTAGCGGAGCGGAATACGCGAAGTAACGCATCGATTCGTTTTCAGGAATCAACAGGATATCAGGATACGCGTCGGCGACAGTCTTAAAGACGTCCGAATTAATTGGGCCACGCATAGTGGCGCTCGAATCCACATAGAAAAGCGTGCAACCCCACCGTTGTTTTGCGTAGCCAATTTTGTCTTTAAGAACCTGCGCTGCGTGCTCATTATCGGCAGCTTGTTGCACCGGTTTACCGTCAATGAAGGTGATTTGTTGCGGACGAATGCAGACCCCAACCTTTAGTCCGGCGACGCGGAACTTTTCAAAGTAATCGTCAATAGCGCTTCTCTGGCCGGCACCCTTAAAGCCCGTTTCAGGGGCCAGAATCGGCGTCAGCCGAGGATCACCGTAGTAGCAGGCTTCCAGAAACTCTTCTCCTTCTGGATCCCAAGTAATCATTCCCTGTGCGTTTGCACCCTTTAACACTTTGATGCTGTTATCGGCCATTTCGAGAAGCGCGGCGCGGAAGCCGACCCTGCCTTCCTCAGTAGTGACGTCGATCTTCCCCGAGTTCAGAATCCAGCGGCGCCGATTGGTTGCTACTTTAATTCCCGAACTGGCTAGAAAAATCGCGCCAATCGGACGGCGGTCTGTCCATTTTATTTGGAACGGATACTTCTCTGCGTAACGGTTCAGAACGT
>VBQC01000069.1 GCA_005887825.1 Verrucomicrobiota bacterium
CATTCCTGCGAGGATATTGGAAACATGGTTTTTAACCTGATTGGCGCCGGCATATTTGGGAAAACCGAGGAAGATTCGATCGAAGATTTCAAGAACGTCTACGAGTTTGAAGAGGCGTACGTAAAGCCGTTCGCGCCAGCAAGACCAATGGCAGCGAAACCAGCGCCGGAGAGCCAGCCCATGATCCAAAAATGACGAATGACGAAGCACGAAGAAAGCCCGAATGCTCAAAATGACAAGGGAGCGATCGGAGATTTCTTCTCGTCATTCGGGCCTCGTCGTTCCTTCGTCCCTCGGCATTCGCCATTGGTCATTCGCCGCGCTGGTCATCGCAATTATGTTTAGTTCTGCCAATTTAAAAGCCGCCTCGGTAGAGGATTCATCCGTGATCGCGTTTCCGCCGAGCTCGGCGCAAAAATGGGTGCTGCCAAATGGACTGACGATCATCGTGCAGGAAGATCGCAGCGCGCCGGTGGCAAGTGTGCAGGCGTGGTGCGCCACAGGGAGCATCGACGAGGACGCGCATCTCGGGGCGGGCTTGTCCCACATTCTCGAACACATGCTTTTCAAGGGGACGAAAACACGATCGACCAACGAGATTGCTCAGAAGATTCAGGACGTGGGCGGTTACATTAACGCTTACACCTCTTTTGATCGCACTGTTTTCTGGATCGACGTGCCGAAAGACGGCGTCGCCACGGCTCTCGGCGTGTTGAGCGATGCGATGATGAATTCGACTCTGCCGCCCGAGGAATACCGGAAAGAACAGGAAGTAATCCGGCGCGAATTCGCCATGGGCATGGATGATCCCGATCGTGTGGCCGGGCTGCTTCTTTTTGGGACCGCCTATCAGCGGCATCCCTACCGGTTCCCGGTGATCGGCGAGATCGAAATCTACAATCAACTCACACAAGAGCAGGTGATGCAGTATTACAAAACCCGCTACGTCCCGAACAATCTTACGTTCATCGTAGTTGGTGATGTCGATGCAGAAAAAGTGCGGCAACAACTGACTGAATTGTTCACGCCTTATCCCGAGAAATCGCTCAAGCCAGTATTCATTCCTGCGGAACCGCCGCAACTTGGCCGGCGTGAAGTGCATCGGGAATTTCCAACGGAACTAACCCATCTCTCGCTAGCGTGGCATATTCCGGAGGTCACGAATCCTGACGTTCCCGCGCTCGACCTTCTCTCGACCATCCTCGGCGATGGGCGCAGCTCCCGTCTATATCGGCGTGTGCGTGAAGAGGCCGGTCTGGCGTTCGGCATAGGGGCATTCTCTTATACGCCGGGTGACCCGGGTTTATTTGGCATTGATGCCACTGTCGATCCAAAGAAACGCGAAGCGGCGGAGCAATTGGTCATGGGCATCGTTGACGAAGTGAAACAAGCGGGCGTCACAGCGGAGGAGTTGACGAAGGCAAAAAAAATATTGCTCAGTCATCATCTGGGCGCGCTCACTACGATGCGCGGCCAGGCCTCGGACACCGGCTCGAATTGGCTGCTAACGCGCAATCTGAATTTCAGCCGGGATTATCTCGCTGCTGTCCAGAAGGTGACGCTCGACGACATTAAGCGCGTCGCCGCAAATTATCTGACAGACAGCAATTTGACGGTCGTTTCGTTGAACCCGAAGGGTTCGCTGACCGCCAAAGCCGAGGGCCCGAAGGTCGCCGCGGCAGCTGAGATTGAAAAATTCGAGCTCTCGAATGGGTTGCGCCTTTTGGTGCGCGAAGATCGGCGGCTGCCGCTGGTTGCGATGGGAGCGGTGTTCCGTGGCGGCCTTCTCGCGGAGACTTCGCAAACAAATGGCATCACGCGGCTGATGGCGAAAGTACTGTTGAAAGGAACCAAAACGCGCACCGCGGAGCAAATTGCAAACCAGATCGAAGCGGTCGGCGGCTCCATGTCGAGCGATGCTGGCAACAATAGCTTCAATGTTTCGGTCGATGTCACCAAGCCCGATGTGAAGCTGGGTGTTGAATTGCTTTCGGACGTTCTGCTCAACGCAACCATGCCGGAAAAAGCGATTGCGCGAGAAAAAGAAATCCAGATTGCCGCTATTCAGCAAGAGGAAGAGCAGTTGACGACCGTGGCGCGCAATATCATGCGGCAGGCGCTCTTTCCGAAACATCCTTACGCCTTGCGCACAAACGGTTCCGTCGAATCGGTTCAGCGGCTCACGCAAAAAGATCTGTTCGAATTTCGCGATCGTTACATGGTCGCAAAGAACGGCGTCATTTTCGTCTTTGGCGATGTAAAGGGGGCGGAGGTGAAGCAGCTTTTCGAGAAAGCGCTCGGCGGCATGAAACCGGGCATGCTCGCCTTGACCGATGTGCATCCGGCATCGCCGCTCAGCGGGATAGAAACGGTCGAAAGCCGGAAGGAGAAAGCGCAAGGGGTGATTATGGTCGGGTTTCGGGGCGCGAGCATTTCGAGTCCAGACCGCCACGCGCTGGAATTAATAGACGAGGCGAGCAGCGATCTCGGCTCGCGCTTTTTTGTTCGGATTCGCGGGCAAATGGGTTTGGCCTATTACGTGGGCGCGAGTCAAATGCAGGGACTCGTGCCCGGACTTTTCGCCTTTTATCTCGGAACCGACCCGCAGAAAATCGAGCCGGTGAAAACCGCGTTGCTCGATGAAATTCACAAGCTCGCCAATGACGGTCTGACCAACGAGGAGCTGGCGCGGGCGAAAAAGAAATTGATTGGGCAACAAGAGATCGCGAACCAAAGCAACGAAGCTTTCGGTTATCAGTGCGCCCTCGAGGAGATCTACGGGCTCGGCTTCGATTATTACAAGCGGCTTGAGCACGATGTTGATGCGGTCACGCTCGACGATATCAAGCGCGTGGCCGCGAAATATTTTCGCGATCAACCGTATGTTTTGGCAACGGTGCGACCGCCGGAAGGCTCCGCAGCCGCGAAACAGAAATGACCCATGGCTGAAGTCCAAACCAGCACACAGAGCGGCGAGCTTTCCCAGCGCTTTATTGAGTTCGTCATGATGCACGCCCAAAACGCCGCTTTGTTTCTTGGGCAAATCCCAAATCCAAAAACCGGCGAAGGCGAAGTGAATCTGGATTTGGCCAGGATGTTTATCGATCAGCTGGCCATGATTCAGGAAAAAACGCGCGGAAATCTGACAAACGAAGAGTCCACCGTGTTGCGCAACGCCCTGTCCAATTTGCAGATGGTCTATGTCGAAGTTGCGCGAGAAACGCCAAAAGGCGCTGCGCAGTCAGCGACTGCGAAACCGGAGCCCACAGAACAACCGGCGCCCGAACAGAAACCGTCGTCGCCACCAGCGACGAGTTCCGAAACAGCTCCGCCTGTCACTTCGACTGAATCCGAGAGCGAATCGAAAAAGAAATTCACCAAGAGCTACGGTCCGTAGGGTAGCGCGTGCGTCTCGCGCCTGGTGAGCGCGTCCTCGCGATCACGAACTTCCCTTGTGGAGACAAAATCCCCCGGGGTTACCGAATCCGGACAAAGATTGTTTCGGTGAGACACCGAAACCAGCACGCGAGACGCGTGCGCTACCCGGAGCCTGCTATGATCGCCATCGTCGATGCGCCGGACTCGTCGTGCGAAACCCAAATTCCGATTTCTGTTCTTTTCGCGATTGGATTTCGATTGGGCTTTTGGCAAAGTCATTCTCATGGCGTATTTCGCCACCATTTTTAGGGCAATAATGCAATTAGACCGAAAGATTCCATATAAACCTTGTTAGGTTTTAACTCGCTATGAGTCAAACCGCAGCGACATCGCGAAGAAAGCGTCGTACCTCTCGGCTTCTCTGGATCGGCTTAGCGCTATTCGTTCTCGGCAGCGGTCCGCTGTTAATCACTATTCTGCTGGCGACCCTTGGTCTCACGCGTGACCCTGATCCTAATCCGGTTGGATTTGGGATTTTGGCCTTATTTACTTTTTGGCCCAGTGTGATTCTTATTGTTATCGGGGTTGCACGCACCGTTTCAAGGAGGCGAGCGACTAAAGAAGCTGCCTTATCTTCTGCGACGCCGAACACCTAACCCTTATGTAGGGTGTCAAGTGTGGTGGCGGGGGTGTAGGTAGTTGGTTTAGGTCATTGGTTCAATAAATTCGGGTTGAGGGTTAGCTTCGGGAACGCTTCCTCTTCCTTACTCCTATCCGTGCTTGCGACCGCCGTCGCAGCAGCAATTTGATCAAGGCGATCAAGGTGGAAGAGGAAATTGGGCGCGCATCTGTGCGGCGCGACGTTTCGCTGTGGCGACTCGGGCGTTCGAAAACGTGTCGAAGGGCCAACGGTCCGTCTCCACCTTCTCATCCGAATCAAATCACGTGCGTGCGTTCGCAAGAAAGCGCGGTAGCGAAAACAGGCAAAACGGCAACACGGCCGTCCCTGCCGATTCGCTTGAAGCTGCTGAAGAAGCTGGGTTGCGTTATGTAAGCGACACTCAACCCGGTTACACGCGCAAAGCGAACGGCGACGGCTTCGAGTATTTTGATACGGATAAAAAGCCGATTCGTGACGAACAACGGCTGTTGCGCATCAGCCGTCTCGCCATTCCTCCGGCGTGGAGCGATGTCTGGATTTGTCCTTCACCGAATGGACACATCCAGGCTACCGGGCGCGACGCCCGTGGCCGGAAACAATATGGCTACCATGAGCGCTGGCGGGAGGTGCGCGACGAGAACAAGTACGATCGAATGATCAGTTTCGGAAGAGCGCTCCCGAAAATTAGAAAACGGGTCCAGGAAGATTTGGCTCTGCCTGGCCTGCCGCGCAATAAAGTGCTCGCAACTATCGTCCAGCTTCTCCAACGAAGCCTAATTCGCGTTGGCAATGAAGAGTACGCGCGCGAAAACAAATCGTTCGGTCTCACGACTATGAAAGATCGACATGTGGACGTGAGAGGCGCGAAGCTGCATTTTCGTTTTCGCGGTAAGAGCGGGCGGCCGCATGAAATTGCCGTAACTGACCGGCGGATCGCGAAGATTGTATTGAAGCTGCAGGATTTGCCGGGTCAGGATCTCTTTCAATACGTCGGTGACGAAGGCGACCTGCACAACATCACTTCCCAGGATGTAAACGAATATCTGCGCGAGATCACGGGCGAAGAATTCACGGCGAAAGATTTCCGCACCTGGGCGGGAACAGTGCTAGCCGCGATCACGCTCAGCGCGGCCGGCGCGTTTGAAACAAAGAAGCAGGCCAAAGCCAACATCAAAAGCGCGATCGACACAGTCGCGAAAATTCTCGGGAACACACCGGCCATTTGCCGGAAGTGTTATATTCATCCCGCCGTGCTCGAAACTTATCTGAAGGGAAATTCCATCGATGGTTTGAAACAAAGGACCAGGGAAGCGCTCGAAAAAGAAGTTATTAACCTTGCCTCCACGGAAGCGGCAGTTCTAAAATTTTTGGAGGGCGCCTCGTCAAAAAAAGTTGCCTGACGATCAGCACTTATTTTATCGGTCGGAAACGCTGCGCCGCGTCGGTGTGGGACTCGGCCTCGTCCTTGCGCTCTTGCGGACGGTAATCGGTCGTTGCTGACCGGCCGTGGCCACTTGCTGCTGTTCTTGCGGATATTTCTTTGTGCTTGGCCAAATCAGACGCCATGGCTGAGTTTTTATTGTTTCGCTAAATTCCTTGAGATTTTGGCCGACTGGACCGAGGTCGGTAACGGTGATTTTTAGTTTTTCTGATGACGCGCGAAGGTTTTGCAGTGTCATCTCAATGTTGTTGTTTTCCGTAAGGCTGGTGCTGATCTTTTCGATGTTGGTGAGCGAATGCGAGAGCGAGCTGTCTGGCGCGGTCAGATCGACAAGATGTTCGCCGAACGTCTTGAACTGGCCCAGTGCGAGCGTCAACTCGGAATTTTCGTCCGTCAGGCGATTGAGATTTTGGGCCGTCTGCTGAAGGTCTTTCATCGTGTTAGTGGCTTCGGCCGCCACCGGTTTGATGACTTCCAGCATCCTGGCTGCGGCTTCGCCCAAGTCGGGAGTGCGTTCTCCAGCGAATATTTCGCCATCTTTGGCCCGGCCGGAGCTTTCTATTCCCTGCGTGATGTCGATGGCCATGTCGCCGAGCAACCCGAGCTGCATCAGTCGCGCCCTGGCATCACGATAGACTTTGGCGCTCTTGTCCACTTGAACGTCGACGCGCACCTCAAACTTTGGCTTG
>VBQC01000070.1 GCA_005887825.1 Verrucomicrobiota bacterium
CGAAGAATCGGCAATGTCGTCGATCACGCGGCAAAACGCGTAGAAAACAGTGATGTCGCGCTTGCGCTCCGGTCCCAATGAAACAAATGCCAGTGCCAGGTTCGATTTGCTCTGGCTCCTAATTTTCGCCGCATTCACGTGTGTGTTCACTGCGGCGCTTAATACTGGATCCATTTCTCCTGATTAACGCGCCCGGATTCGCGTTGACGAAATAAACAGACCCATGAAGCTAGAAGCCAGCCAGTGATAATTCCGCGGAGACACGCAAAGATCAATTTCCAAACGAAGAGTGCAGCTAACCGATCGGCGATCGCCTTGCGCACGATGGCATCGCAAATCATGATGAAAAAAAAATGGATTCCACAAATGATTAAAAACCACCCGAGGAGAACCGCATTTTTCCGGATGAACTGGCCGTGGGCGTGAATCGCTTCGCCTAACGTTTCATTATGCAGTGCGAGCGAGACTTGTACCGAGCAGAAAGCAATGATCGAACCGCTCATGAGCACGCGCTCAATCGGCAGGTAATCGAGGACGCCGGGAATGTTCGTAAAGTAGGCGAGCAGGAGCGGTAGCCGCACGATCAGCGTGCTGACCACAACAACAATGCCAGCCCATTCCAAAACATAACTGAAGCGCCGCATGGCGAAGCGGAAGAGTTCTCCTTCTTCAAAACTAACGCCCTTTATCCAGGCCAAACATACGGTGATCAGATACACCTGGATATAAACTCCGAAGATGTATTCGAAAATGAACGCTATCGCATCCACCGTGGCTGAAATTCGCAGCAGTCCTGCAGCTGGAACGAGACCGCCCCACTCCGGTAATCGCCAGAATACAATCGGCTTGAGGAGCGACGCGAGGGCGCCCAGCAGCAGGATCAAGTAGATGAAATAACTCCACAAGCGATACCGCTTCCGCAAGGCGCGAAGCAAGGCGCCGTGCAGCCCACGCCAGTTGATGATCATGAGGACAGCGGCCACTGCAGAGAGCGGATAAGTCGTGGTTGCGTTATCGAAAATTCCCGCGACCCCTTCCAGCGCCGGCAGCGGCGTTTCCCTCCATATCTCCAGAAATCGCGGCCAATGCCAGCTCGGCAACGAAGTGACCTGGTTTAGATCGATGTCAGCCAAAGTTCGGATAGGCGTGAAGGTGGCAAATTGGAAAACGAAATAGCCGAACCCAAGAAGGGTGAAAGTGAGCCAGATGCGTTTAAATCGTCTAATGCAGCGAAAACCATCCCCGAGCGCCTGGCGCACTGGATTAAAAAGCATCACCAGCGCGTATCCGCCGCAGAGCCCAAGCAGCGGATATACTCGCGGGAGACTCGATACCATGCGGTAGAACTATTGCCTACCGGATCAAACCCCAGTGGTGATTGAACGGCCAGTAAACTAACAAGCCGCGCCCGACGAGGTTTTCTTCCGGCACCGGTCCCCAATAACGGCTGTCGTAGCTGTTGTAGCTGTTATCGCCCAAGGCAAAATAACCATGTGCTGGCACGGCAAAGGAACGATTTGGCGCTCCAAGATAATCATGCCCTTGGGCATAGCCGCGATAGGGAGGCTTCGCCGCCATCACCCGGGCGAAACCAAACCCCTCCGCTTTTTTTCCATCAACGTAGAGAAATGGCGGGTCGATGCGCAAATGATCGCCGGGCAGGCCGGCTAGCCGCTTAATGTAAAACGGCGATCCGGCTTCCGGGTCCTCTCGAATGCCAGGGATGTGATTTGTCCGGAAAACGAAAACGTCGCCGCGATGCGGTTTAACGAAGTTGTAGCTAAATTTATCAACAAAGACCTGATCGCCTGTGTCCACTGCGCCTCTCGCAATAATGTCGCCGCGACGATAAAGCCGGCCGGGGAAAACGCTGAAATCGTGAGTGAGCGTCTCGGGTGGCGCATAGACCAGGAAATTTTGGTGACCGCAAATCAATCGCGAAAAGGTGAAGAAGAAGAGAATTTTTTTTGGTTCGATTTCAAAAACCTGATCATCCTCACGCGAGACAACGTCGATGTAATTGCGACCGAGAATAATGAACTCGCCGATCTGCCGCAGAATATTCGGCGCTGGCGTCGTGCTGGGATAACCAATGATTCCGTTTAAGGTCGGCTGCATGGACCCCGTGGGAATTTTGAACGGCTGCAAGAAGTAGGAACGGATGCCCACCGCCACTACAATCGCCACCAAAATCACCTCACAATTCTCCCGCCAATGCGATGCCCAGGTTACCGGCGTCAACCTGTGTAATGTTTTGTCGAGCGCATCGGCTGCGCTGTGGACTCTCTCGTGATCGCGTCGATGTAAGGCATCGCGGAGGTTTTCTATTCCAGCAACGATTTCTTCACGGTCCGGGCCACTGAGCCGGTCGTTCTTATAGCGCAGATACTTGCGAGCATGCCGCAGAAGCAGTCTGCTGTGTTTGACGTGGCGTGGCGTGAACATGAGCTAAGATGGACAATTAAATTCGGTTTACGCCTTCCGAACCGAATCGACGGACCTCTTGTGAATGACGAAGCTCGAATGACAACGAGCTCCACCGGTCTCGATTTTGCCCGGCATGACAGGATTTTTCATTGTGCCTTTAACACCTCTATAAATGCTTCTTGTGGAATATTGATTTTTCCGATGCTTTTCATCCGTTTTTTTCCCTCTTTTTGTTTCTCGAGCAATTTCCGCTTGCGGGTAATATCGCCGCCGTAGCATTTCGCGGTTACGTTTTTTCGCAACGCCGAAACGCTCTCACGCGCAATAATTTTCCCACCAATGGCCGCCTGGATGGCCACCTGGTAAAGCTGCCGCGGAATGACTTCTTTCAATTTGGCTGCTAACTGGCGTCCCCTCGCCTCCGCGCGGTCTTTGTGCACGATCGTCGAAAACGCATCAACCGGTTCCCCATTCACGAGCAGATCGAGTTTTACCAATTTTGCCGGGCGATACCCGGCATGCTCGTAATCCATCGAGCCGTAGCCGCGCGTAATGCTCTTAATTTTGTCGTTAAAATCGACGAGAATTTCGTTCAGTGGCAGTCCGCAATGCAACATCACGCGGCGCGTATCGAGCGACTCCGTATGTTCCATCTGGCCGCGTTTCTCGAGAATTAGTTGCAGGATGTCGCCGATGTTTTCATTCGGACAAAGCACATAGGCCTTTACAATCGGTTCTCGAATTTCCTGGATCATACTCGGATTGGGCAAGTGTGCGGGGTTATCGATCAACAGTTTTTCGCCGCTCGTAGTCAACACTTCATAGACGACACTTGGGATGGTGGCGATAATGTCCATGTTGTATTCGCGCCGGAGCCGTTCCTGGATGATTTCCATGTGAAGCAAACCGAGGAAACCGCAGCGAAATCCGAATCCAAGGGCGACGGAACTTTCCGGCGTGTAAATAAACGCGGCGTCGTTCAGACGCAGCTTTCCGATGGCAGCCGTCAAATGTTCGAAATCGCCGGTGTTAATCGGATAGATTCCGCAGAACACCATGGGATGAATTTCCTGAAAACCGGGGAGCGGCTCCTGCGCCGGGTGACGCTGGTCCGTGATGGTGTCGCCGATCTTGATGTCGGCAGTCGTCTTGATGTTTGCGATGAAATAACCAACGTCCCCGGGATTTAGCTTCGGTTGGACGAGCATTTTCGGCGTAAACACGCCTACTTCCTTGATTTCATAGCGCGCGTTGTTGCTCATCAACGTGATCGCGTGATGTGCCTCTGTTGTTCCAGAAACTACACGCACGTAGCCAACCACGCCGCGATAAACGTCAAATACGGAATCAAAAACGAGAGCGCGCAAAGTCTCATCCGCCGGTTTTTGCGGTGGCGGGATTCGTTTCACAATCGCCTCAAGAATTTCCTCGATGCCGATCCCCATCTTCGCGCTTGCCTCGATTGCTTCCTCCGAAGGGATCGCGAGGATTTCTTCCAGTTGCCGATGCACGGAGGCCACATCGGCGTTTGGCAGATCGATCTTGTTGATGATTGGGATAATCGTGAGCCCTTGTTTGTGCGCGAGATGCACGTTGGCCACCGTTTGCGCCTCAACTCCTTGCGCCGCATCCACAACCAAAAGGGCGCCTTCGCATGCGGCAAGGCTGCGCGAAACTTCGTAGGCGAAATCGACATGCCCCGGCGTATCGAGCAGGTTTAGCCGATACGTTTGGCCGGACTTGCTGGTGTAGCGCATCGTCACCGGATGCGCTTTGATCGTGATCCCGCGCTCACGCTCCAGGTCCATTGAATCGAGAAGCTGATCCTGCCTGTCGCGCTCATGGATGGTGCCCGTGCTCTCGAGCAATCGATCCGACAAAGTCGTCTTGCCATGATCGATGTGCGCGATGATACAAAAATTGCGCGTTAACTCAATCGCCATGAGAGCGCCACTATGCGGGCGCGGCCATGCGTGGTCAATCGTTGCGCTCTCGTCACGCTCGACATAACCACTCTGAATCGCTTAGGTTAGGGGCGACAATATGCCGAAGCTAGTTATCAGCGGGACTGCGCATGAACTCGTCGAAGATCTGATCACGATTGGGCGTGGCCCGGACAACACGATAACCATTAACGATCCATCGGTCTCGACTCATCACGCGCAGTTGCAGTCGGCCGGCGAAACTTACCGGTTGAAAGATCTCGATTCGACCAATGGCACACACGTCAACAGCATCCCGGTCACGGAAAGTATGCTGCGCCTTGGCGATCGGATTCGATTTGGCGCAGCCGAAGCCCGCTACGAACCGGACACGAGCGGATCGCAACCGTTGCCTCAGCCTGAGGAGATTATAGCCAGACCGGCGGAATTGAGCGCAGTACCGGCCGATTTTGCCAATGCATCCCCGTTCGCGC
>VBQC01000071.1 GCA_005887825.1 Verrucomicrobiota bacterium
TCGCGCGCAGCTTCGGATCGACTTGTGGCAAAACTGCTAATCCATGTGTGAGTGCCTTGATGTAAAGTCCGCTTCCACCAACAACGATTGCCCGTTTTCCGCGTGAATGGATTTCATCGATGGCGCGCGATGCGGCGCGACAAAATTTTTCCACATTCATTTCTTCGTGGAGCGGCGTTGTCCCAATCAAATGATGCGGGACTTTCGCGAGCGTTGCCACGTCGGGCTTCGCGGTTAGAAGATTGAGGCCGCGATAAACTTGAAACGCGTCCGCGCTGACAATTTCGGCGCCGAGATCGTGCGCAATATCAGCCGCCAGTTCAGATTTCCCGGCAGCGGTAGGACCGCCGATGAAGAACGCGCGCGGTATATGACCCACAAGACCTATATATAGACCATATAAAAAATCGGGAAACGTGCGCTTGGAAGCGGCGTCTCCCGATCGGATTATAGGCACCCCTTAGCGCGGCTGATGCTCGCTGGATTTTGCGCCGCTCACTACGAGCCTGCGGCCGAGAAATTCCTTGTCGTGCAACTCCTGCACGGCACGTTTCGCTTCCTCTACGGTTTGCATCTGCACAAAAGCAAAACCCTTCGAGCGCTGGTTATGTCGGTAACTTACGACCTCCGCATTTTGCACGTGGCCCACACCGTTGAACAGCTCAAAGAGATCGCTCTCAGTAGCGTCGAAGGACAAGTTGCCGACGTAAAGACGCGGCGAAGTTACTTCGACCCGTTCAGGTTTTCGCGCCGGTCGCGAAGGCTCTGTGCCGTTGCGGGCCCCCGTTGCTATTTTCGTTGTACCCTTGCCGTTTCCCAAAAAAAATGCGGCTACCCGCTGCCAGAATGTCTGCTTTTGAGCTTTGGTTTCGCTGCGCTGCGGGCGCGAGCGGCCGTTGCCCCTGCGTCGGGCTCCGCTGCGCGGATGGCGCGAGCGTCTCCCAGATGAATAAGAGTTCATGTTGATCCTTAAGGTTGAACCAATTGTCAAATGGGCGGAGCGCATCAATCGATGCACCGTCCGCGGCGCGCGAATCACTCTGAGTCCATACAAACAGTTTACAAGCACTCTGCGACGCCGCTGGAAACTCCACCTCGTTGGGCCGGAAATGGACTTGTCTCGAACCGCAAGCCGGCGCGATCAACCAACGAAGCAGCGAAGATGCAAAAGTCCGCATCATGGTTCCAAAAAGTCTGAATCGTCGTAGAAAACGGAGGCGCGGAAGATCGAAGAAGATTCCGGACATCTCGGCTGAGTATGGCTCGCGGTGAGCGCGATTGCAAGCGCGATATGCAGATAGTCTATTCAGATTGTTCTGTTTAGCGTCGAACCCAATCGTCGCGAAGAGAATAGACGCGCGATTTCAAATACTCTCGCGGACGCTCACCCTGAATTGGGCGCACAAAATATCGCAACTCGCGCCGATGAAGTTTCGGTTCGTAGCCGAATTCCGGCATCAGATCGCGGCAATGCCATTCGACCCAGCCGATTTCGTCCTCTGAAAGCTCGCGCTGCCAGCGCGTCGCCGGTTCCGCGCTGATCTGCGAAAAGTTGACCCGAGCGGCCGAGTTGCCGCTCCAGAACTGGCCCATTTTTGTCGGGGTCAGGACTGTTTTCCGATCGAAGTTGATTTCCAAGTATGCGCAAACTTTTTCCATCATGCTGGCCGGTTCGCAAACCAGTTGCTCATAGGGCACGACCAGACCCGGAGAGTCGCCATTACGCACACGCTTGGCGAGTCTGGCGGCTACGCGCCAGTGAGCGATCACGTAATATGTTGAAAACCTGCCGGTTTTTCTTGTTTTCTCGAGCGCGATTTGCGCAGCGAGAATAGCACGCGGATCGCGCATGGTGACGAGAATTTTCGCGCACGGAAAACGCGTGAGAATCGCGGGAATGTGGTTGCGATTGGCCGGCGTTTTTTCCACCCACCGCTGGATCGTGTCGAGCGGTCGCCCCAACGTCGCCGCGTACGCTTTGACCATAAGGACCAGCAAATCTTCCTGCGCGTTCGCCGGATCGAATGCAGCGACCTCAAACGTTTCCAGAAATTTTTCGCGCGGGAAGGAAGCGTAATTGCGCTTGCCCCATTTGCATGGCCCGCCGAATAGCACGTTGGAAAGCGACTGTTTCGTCAGGTAATCGGCCCATACTTCGTGAGGACGGTTGGAAAATAGGCAGTTTCCTCCGGAAGCACGAGCAGATTAGGATGGCTATCGAGCAGCGCCACCAAAAGCGTAGTGCCCGATTTCGCCTGGCCCGCGACGAAACAGGCGCGGTGATCAAAGGGCAAATTCGAAACCATCGAGACAGATTACATTGTTTATCGGCTGATGATAATAGCCCAGCGTTTTAGCATTGGGTCCATGTCATTCAAGACATCCGAGTCCCGCCAGGGATGGAAGACGGTTCTTTCGTCCCTTGGGGGACTTTTCCCTTTTCTAACCCTTTAACCAGCGTTAAACGCTGGCTATTTCCCCTGTTGGTTCCGCAAAAACCATTCCATGAAACGCGGCAGCCCGTCGCTTAACCGTGTGGTTGGATTGTAGCCGAGTAATTTTCTCGCCTTCGAAATATCGGCGCAAGTCAACGGCATATCGCCTGGTTGCTCAGGTAGCCGGTTGTTCTTTGCCTTTTTCCCAAGCGCATTCTCGATTGCCACGATCAAGTCCTTGAGCTGAATGGTTTCACTTTCGCCGAGATTAAAGATGTCGAACAGAGGGCCGTCGTAGTTCAGCGCGGCAATCGTCCCTTGAATCACGTCGTCGATGTACGTGTAATCGCGTCGCGTTGTGCCATCGCCGAACTGATCAATCGGCTGGCCGGCGTAAATGCGTCGAGTGAACTGATGGATCGCCAGATCGGGACGTTGCCGCGGACCGTAAACAGTGAAATACCGCAACGCGACCACACGCACTTGATAAAGATGCGAGTAAGTCGAGCAGAGGAATTCGCCCGCAATTTTCGTAGCGGCGTAAGGGCTAATCGTCTGAGTGAGATGTTGATCCTCTGAAAACGGAACTGTTTTCGAAATACCGTAAACGGATGAGCTCGATGCGAAGACGAACCGTTCAACCCCGGTCACACGGGCAGCGTCAAGAAGATGCAACGTGCCGTTGACATTCGTGTCGTAATAGAGTTGCGGATGTTGAATCGAAGGGCGAACGCCCGCGCGCGCGGCCAGATGCGCGATGGCTTCAAACTTTTCGGCATGAAACAAATTTCTCACCGAGGCGCTGTCGCGGAGATCGAGATGGTGAACCGTCACATCTTTGGCAATGGCGGCAATGTTTGCATGCTTGATTTGCGGATCGTAAAAATCGTTGAAGTCATCGAGGATCGCGACCTTATGCCCAGCCGCTAGTAGCTTCTCGACAAGATGCGATCCGATGAAACCAGCGCCTCCGGTCACGAGAATTCGCATGTCGCCAGAACTTCAACCACGAAGTACGCGAAGTGCACGAAGAAAATTATCTTCGGACCAAGAGGGCTATTTTTCTTCGGCGCTTGTGTGGGCGCTGATTCCGTGCCGCGGTCACGAAAAAGCCTTGTAATGACTTAGCAGATAAATCCAGTTCAGCGCGAGCGCACCGATCACAATTCCTCGCGCGGATTTCTTTTTCGATTGTGTGTGAAACACGATTCGCAGGCGCGACGCGCGAGTCGCGATAACCGTGAAAGCGTAAAGATCAAATGCTGTCACTCCGCACAAAAACGCGAATACCAGTGGATTCCAGAGCAGCGCGACCAAAAAATGCCCGTGAAAAAATGCGATAGCTGATCGCGTCATGCCGCACGTGACGCATGGCAAACCAGTGAGCTCGTGAAATACGCAGCGCGGCCACGGCAAACCGAGCGCAAACCAGCCCACCGCTACGCCGAGCGATCCCAGCGAAA
The DNA here is from genome assembly GCA_005887825.1 of Verrucomicrobiota bacterium. Classification (GTDB taxonomy): domain Bacteria; phylum Verrucomicrobiota; class Verrucomicrobiia; order Chthoniobacterales; family UBA10450; genus Udaeobacter. Next base: position 3,899 of record VBQC01000071.1, read on the forward strand.
CACTCAGCCAAAGCAACTCGTGATCAGTTTCATTCGAACCGACGCGGCGACGTGAAACTTGCATCAGCAAGTTTAGTGTTGTGACGCACTCCAGGCGCCCAGCGCGCCGAACATAATCGCAATCAGCAGAACGCCTCCACAGCAAACGACCACCGGCAACACAACGGCGAGAACGGCGCGGCCGGTATCGGTCTCGTGCGCGCGGGCTAATCCGATGCAGTAAAGGACGATTTTCCAAATTCCAGCGATGAGTCCACCACAAAACGGAATGACAAGAAGCGGACTGGCCGATCCTTCAGCAAAACAAACTACGCGGAAAGTAGTTTCAAATGTTTGTTTCGCGCCGCCCACGATCATCAGGCACACGTGAAGAATCGCTGAGCTGATAAACGTTCCGATGACGACAAAGACCGGCGCCAGAATCAAGATTACAATCCAGCCGAGCCCGCCGAGAAGATGCGCGAGGGCGCCGTGTCTGTCCCCAAGCGACGTAAACGATCGAAGGACAAAATTGTAAACCACGGCAAAAACGACGCCGAAAGTTCCACCGATGGTCGCATAAAGAAGCGGCTCGCCCAGGCCGCCCTCACGTTTCATTGCGGTGAAAGCGGCGACCGGCCTGCTCAAAACCATCTGTAGGGTTTCAATAAACGCGTTGAACAATCCCTTTGCCTGGCGCTCATCCCACGGCAGCCCACTGCGCGGGGCGAGAGTTTCTGGCACCGATGTCGCGCCAATCTGTGGAGGCGGCTCCCCGGACGCCGTTGCGCCAAACTCTGGAAATTGCGACAGCGGTTGCCAACTTGCCATTCCTTCGCGCCAGCCAATATCGCTCGAAATGAAGCGGCCGGTGCGCAGCCCCTCACGAACTTCTTCTTCAGGAAATGCGCCCAGACTCGTTGCGCCCCGGTTAACATGAATCATTGCCATAATCCGGCCGTTTTAGTCAGGCGGGCACGCAAAGTCAATCGTCTGCTGTAGCCGCTGACTGGGCGAAGCGCGGCGCTAAGGTGCTTAGCCGTCCATGCGTCGCGTCACCCACAGGGCGACGGCTATAATCTATTAATCGAATCGATTAACCTTTTTCGGGCGCATCCAGTGCGCGCCAGAAATACCAGGCGGCAACAGAGCGGTAGGGGCGCCATTTCTCGCCGAGCTTCATCAGCTGTTTCGGCGTGGGTAGTTTTCGTTTGCCAAATATTTTGGCGAAACCTTTGCGCACTCCGTAGTCATCTACGGGCCAGACATCGGGTCGGCCAAGATCAAAAAGCAAAAACATTTCAACCGTCCAGCGCCCGATTCCGCGGACGGCGGTCAAACGCGCGACGATCTCGTCATCGGTCATGCGGATAAGTGCCCGCCCCGATGGCACCGTGCCATCGACCGTTTTCGCGGCGAGATCCTTTAACGCGGCGATTTTCGCGCGCGAAAGGCCAGCCGCCCGAAAAGCGTCGCCCGGCGTCGCGATAATTGTTGCGGGATCGAGCCATTTTCTTTTGGGATAAAGTGCGCGTACGCGGTTCCAAATGGTGGCGGCCGCTTTTCCGCTCAATTGTTGGTAAGCAATCGATTCGGCCAGCGCATCGAATGGGCGGACCGAAATCGACGGCGCGAGAGTGTAACGGCGCGACCGTGCGATGAGCTCGGCCATGCGCCAATCGCTGGCCGAGATGTGCCGGTGCGCATGTTTGTGATTCACAGGCCCTCAATTAAAATGACGAATACCGAATGTCGAATGGCTTCGCCACGTTGAATCGTTAAATCGTTGAACCGAAGCCGATGTGACGATTTAACGATTAGCAAACCAGGCGGGAGCGCAGGGTTCACTTTCGTCATTCGTCATTCCCTCCATTCGTGCTTTGTGATTCTCCTCATCGCCCTTGCCGAGCGGAAGCTTTTCGATTCTATGTTAGCATGGAATCCCAACTTACCTGGTTCGGCCAATCGGCTTTCAAGATCACTACCGCCACTGGTAAGCTATTGCTGATCGATCCATGGCTAACAAATCCGGTTTTCGCGCGTGGCAAAGAGGAGCTCGCCGCGCTCGACCATGTCGATCTTATTTTGCTTACGCACGGGCATTCCGATCACGTCGGCAATGCAGTCGAGATCGGGAAACGCACGGGCGCAAAGCTGATTTCCAACTTCGATCTCAACGCGGCGATGATTTCGGTGCTCGGTTACCCGGAAGCGCAGGCCGGCAACGAGACGACTGGACATCTCGGCGGCGAACTTTCGCTGCTCGATGGGGAAGTGACGGTGAGATTCGTCCCGGCGTGGCACGGTTCGTCGATTCAAAAGGAGGAAAATGCGCCCCCGGTTTATGCCGGCAATCCGACCGGATTACTCATCGCGTTGCGCGATGGTCCGGCAATTTATCACACAGGCGACACAGATTTGTTTTCCGATATGGCGCTGGTGTCGCGATTCAATGACATCGACATCATGCTCGTTTGCATTGGCGACCATTTTACGATGGGACCAGCTCGTGCGGCCGAAGCGGTGAAATTGGTTAATCCGCGGATGGTAATTCCGATGCACTACGCGACGTTTCCGGTGCTGACCGGCACGCCGGAAGCGTTTGATCACGAACTGAAAAAACGCGCGCTAAAAGCCGAACTGCGAGTGATGAAAATCGGTGAAACAATCACGCTGCCGAGATCAGAAACCGCTTGAAATGACTCGCTCCCGCCACGGTGCAATACGGCCATAAGGAGCAATGAAGTCGAATAGGGAGAGAAAAATGCCAACTCGGGATAATGGGACAAGTTTGGCAGAGCGACTCATCCCCCAAGCTCTCACCAATGCCGCAGTGACGTTCGTCGATTCCTTAAAGATCAATTCGATCTCTGAGAAAACCCGTCGTGGGCGGCGAGTGGTCATTAAGAAGCGCAACGGCCACAGCGAGCAATTGGCCGACCTGGCCAATTTGTATTTTCGCATGTCGAACATACCGATCCGCTTTTGGAGCAAGATCGAAGACTGGAAACGCTGGGAAACGGAGTGTTTCCAGATGCTGAATGGCGATCGTTTTCGTGTTTATGCTTCGGGAGCAAAGACGGTTTGCGTCGATAAGCTGCCCGGTGAAAGTCTTTGGGAACATTTGAACCGCGGCACACTCACGCGGCAGATGCTGGAAGCGGCTGCGCACGAATTTCGCCGTGCTCATCGGTTCTGGAGCGGTGAGTTTGGCGGCCCGTGGTCGCACGGCGACGCCACCACGACGAATGTCATTTACAACCAAAGGACTGGCCGAGCGCGGCTGATTGACTTCGAAATCGTTCACCAGAAATCGCTCCCGGCCAATTCGCGGCACGCTGATGATTTGCTCGTTTTCTTGCTCGACCTCGTAGGAATCGTTGCCAGTCAGCAATGGTTGCCTTTC
>VBQC01000072.1 GCA_005887825.1 Verrucomicrobiota bacterium
AGACCGATTTCACGCGCGCGCGCGACCAGGGCCAGAGCGAAAGCGCCTTCGCCCGAAATGCCGAGCAAATTGCCAACCACAAGATAACCGCCTTCCTGCACACCCAAACCGGCCGGCACTGGAAACGCTGCCGCGCGAATGGTCAAAACCATGCTTTGCAAAATCAGCGCATTCAAAAACGAGTCCGGCAAATCGAGAATCCAGAGCGCCAGCCAAATTTCTCCCGAGCCAATGATAAGCGACGCCATGGTCCACGCGCAACATGCGACAACACCGCGGCGTCGCGCGTAAAGAGAGTGAATGGTCCGGTCGAGCGTGTCGCCGCCTTGCACGAGCGATTGCCAATCCGACGAAGCAGCCAGGCGCGAGACGATGCGGCCGAGAAAACGGAACATTCCCATCCGCTGCACAAAATAAAACCC
>VBQC01000362.1 GCA_005887825.1 Verrucomicrobiota bacterium
AAGCAATCACGCTATATAGCAAGGAGGTTCGCGTTCGCGGACCGCTCAAACATGCTGCGCTGGATTATATTCTGCCTCGCTCTCACTGTAACATTTTGTCTCGGTAAGGCGCGCTACGTGGCCTCAGCCGTTGCTGCTGCTGTGGCACTGGCCGCCACTCCAGCTGGAACGGCTGCCGCCAGCCAGCGTTTCGCGTTGTGCAACGATGGAAACTTCCATGATCGCGACGACATTTGTGCGCTGCCAATGGAGTTGGCTTTGTTGAGCGCGGCTGGTCAGGCTGGCTCGGTCGTGCATGTGGAATATTCCAATCATTTCTGGGAATCGGATTCGGCCCAGGCTGCCGCCATGCAGCAAAGCGCCACCGTCAATACTGCAAACACCTGGGGTGGCTTCAACACGAGCGTATTTTTCGATGCCCACAGCGGCAACAACGTCAACCTGGCGGCGGTTAACCATTTGACAAACGCCATCAACCAATCAAGCGCGAGCAGTCCGCTCACCATTATGGCCGGTGGCCCCATGCAGACGATTGGAATGGCGCTGGCAGCATCCAGGGCAAGTGCGCGCCCGTATGTGACGATCATTTCCCATTCTACTTGGAACGATGTTCACTCTGGCAATTTCGGGCCCTCGGAAGGTCTGACCGGGACGACCTATAATTGGAGTCAACTGGGCACAATGGGGGCTAACCTGATTCACATCAAAGATCAGAACGCGACCATCAACGGCACTTATGCGGAGTATTCCTGGCTCAACGGCAGCGGCAACGCTCGTCTGCAATGGCTCTGGGATCGCGGCCAGGCAGCCGGTAAATCGAACTTCGATTGTTCGGATGCGGGAATGACTTACTACGCCTTGACCGGCGATGTGAATGCGAGTCCAGCTAAAGTGCGCACGTTTCTCACTGCGCCGGCGCCCACGCCGACCCCCGCGCCAGTTCGAATCAATTGTGGCGGTCCTGCTTACACCGACACCGCCGGACAGACTTGGCCACAAGACAGTTTTTTCAGCGGCGGCACCGCAAGAAAGTATTCATCCAGCCAGTTTGTGTCGGGTACGGCCGATGCCACGCTCTACCAGTCGGAACGTTTCGCACAAACTCTCGCATACACGATCCCGGTGGCAAATGGATCCTACGTCGTAACTCTCTACTTTGCCGAGATGTATCACAATGCACCGGGACAGCGGGTCTTTAGCGTCACGTTGGAAGGCCAGCCAGTTATTAAGGATCTGGATATATGGGCGACGGTAGGCAAATTTGCTGCTTTGCAGCGAACGTTCGGCGTCACAGTAAATGACGGCGCGTTAGAGATCGTCGGCACTGCTAGTGTCGACAACGCGCAACTGGCTGCCATTCAAGTTAAGCCCGCTACGGTAAACCAAGCGCCCACCGTATATGCCGGACCGGACCAAGCCATCACTTTGCCCAACCAAATCCACCGGGCACGCTGACTTATACTTGGAGCAAGGCAAGCGGACCGGGGACGGTGAACTTCGCAAATCCACACGCCGCGAGCACCACGGCCAGTTTCTCTGCCGCGGGAAGTTACACACTTCAACTTTTGGCTAGCGACGGCGCCCTTTCCGGGAGCGATACCGTTGCCATCACCGCCAGCACGGTCTCGTCCGCAGCGCAATATATTTATGCAGCGCAAGATGATGGGACCATCCGCGTTTACAACATCAACAACGCCCATGCACTGGTGAAAACGCTGACCTTCTTCGCTGGGCAGTGCGACGCGCGCGGAATAGCTGCTGCCACGCCCACCCACCGGATTTACACGATGTTCAATTCGGGCGGCCAGGGCCACGTCGCCTGCATTGATCTTTTAACGGACCAGGTCCTTTGGGACCATGTCATTCATCCGGCCGTGGATCGGGGCGACGTCACGCCGGACGGCAAAACGCTCTACGTGCCATCGTACGAGGGACTATCCAACAGCCCGTACGAGTTCGTGGTGGACGCGATTAGTGGCAATGTCATTTCCACGATCGCCATGCCGATCAAAACGCATGATACCATCTGCAGTCTCGACGGGACCAAGGTATTCATGGAAAATAAATCCACGGATGCCCGTATCAGGACCATCTCTACCGCCAACAACCAAATCATCGCTATAACAAACAAATTCAGCGGCATCGTTCAGCCGTTTGCCGTTAACCGTAAGAACACCTTCGTTATTGCCGATGTAATTGGCGTTTACGGGTTTCAGTACGCGGATCTAACCACCGGCCAGATTTTGGGTACAGCAGTGTTTAAGGGAACTGCCTGGAACGACCCGGGCGTAACGCACCCGCACGGCATCGGAATGACACCGAATGAAACCGAGGCCTGGGTGTGCGACCGAGGCACAGGTAACCATTTCGTCCATGTCTTTAACATCGCTTCGCTGCCGCCCGTGCAGAAACGTTTGGTCACAATAAGCAACGATAATCCGCACTGGCTTACCTTCACAATAGATGGCCGCTACTGCTACGTGGCAGGCGACAAAGGAAAGAACCAGGCGACGGACGTCGTAGATACTGCGACCTACCGGCGAATTGGATCCCTAGGGCCATCAGAAGATTTACTCGAAGTAGACTTCAACAACGGACAAGTCACGGCGACGGGGAGTCAGTTCGGCTTGGGCCGAGTGCAATAATGAAATTCCTTACAATTCGAGATCGTGCGCTCTTTAATGCAGCGCATGAAAAGCGCAAAAATGTTTGCTGAAGAACTGAAGGAGCACTACAATCAAAACCAATCATAAGCGTTACTCAAAAGTTGCCGGTATGAAATGCGTCAGTGGTTCGCATCTTTTCATGCTGGCATTCGTTGCGATTAG
>VBQC01000363.1 GCA_005887825.1 Verrucomicrobiota bacterium
GACGCACCATACGCGCGGGAAGCTTGTAATACGGATTGCAGACGAACCGAGAAATTAAGTGTAGTGGCGGTCGCCGCGGCTGACCTCCCTCTTGTTAGGCAAATGTCAGCACGATTTTGCCGAAGCTCGCGTTGGATTCCATACGCTCATGCGCGTCGCGGATTTCATCTGCCGGATAAACACGGTCGATCACTGGACGAATCGCGCCGCGTGATACCAGCGGGAGAACGGAAGAGGCGAAGAGTCGCGTGGCCTCGGCTTTTTCTTCAATCGAGCGACCGCGGAGCATCGTGCCGATAACAGTCAGCCGTTTCCGCAGGAGCAGTCCGAGGTCGATTTCCGATTTCGCGTCGGCCATTGTGCCGACACAGATCAACCGGCCTCGTAACGCGAGTGCTTCGAGATTTGCCGAGAAGTAGTTGCCGCCGACGAGATCGAGAATGACATCGACGCCGGCGCCATTCGTCCATTTCTGCACTGCTTCCGCAAAATTCGCCGGCGTATCGCCGACCGCTACGCTCGCATCGAGTCCGAGGTTCAAGTCGCGAATGCGCTCTAGCTTGTCCGCCGTGCGCGAGGTGCCATAAACCGTCGCGCCGGCGGCGTGGGCCACTTGGATCGCGGCCGTGCCGACGCCGGACGCCGCTGCGTGAATAAGAACACGCTCGCCCATGTGAAGGCCGGCCCGCGTGAAGAGCGCGTCATGCGCGGTGATAAAAACTTCCGGCATCGCGCCCGCCTCCACCCAATCCAGCTCGGCCGGAATCCGAGCGAGGTTACTCTCCGGCACGAGCACAAGCTCTGCTTGCGCGCCGCCGCCGGTGATTCCAAAAACGCGGTCGCCGACTTTCCAGGCGCGAACCGCATCACCAATCGATTCGACTTCGCCTGCGAACTCCATACCCGGGATGTTCGGAGGATAACCCGGAGGCGCGGGATAATGTCCGCGCCGTTGCAAAATATCGGCACGGTTCAGTCCCGCCGCACGCACCTGCACGCGCACCCGATCTGCAGTCGGCGCCGGAGGAGTGCCCACCTCTTCCACACCGATTCCTTCGACCCCACCATGAGATGTGATGACGACTGCACGCACCAGTCTGGATATTCGTCGCTGGCTTGGATCCAGACAAGAGGTGTAGAGGCGGCGGAGCCTGCCCTGAGCGCAGTCGAACTGGTCAGTCGCAGGATTTTCAGTGGAACATCCGCGGTTGAACGCGATGCACGGACGCTGAAGGTTTGCCGGTAATGAAAAATACGTTCGTGGTAATTTCTTCGGCCGGCCCGAATCGTGATTTATCGAAGACGACGCGGGAGCAACCATTTTGGGATGAACATGCGGAGTTTATCGATCGACTCGTTGCTGAAGGTTTTATTTTGATGGGCGGCCCTTTGGTTGATGAAGGCGGCTCTCTTTTAATCTTCAACGATGAAGATGAAAATGAAGTGAGAGAGAAATTGAGGAACTACCCCTGTCTCGAGGGAGGTATTCTGAAAAAAGAGAGCATAAAGCGCTGGCAAATCTTTATTGATGCAAGGAAGTGCTCGATTATTTTGGTGTGCAGAAAGCGCGCGTGATCAATCCGAAATCGAAGGAATGAGTTGTTACAACAAAGTTTGCGTGTTGTGCAAAGCGAACTTCCAATCACCGCCTTGCCGTCCTTCGCTCGCCAGACCTTCTGGTACAGCGGGGTCGTTGGCGCTACTCTATAAACTCCGCGATTGACCGATATTTCTGGCTGAGCTCTCGGATGCGGCGCTCGAAGTGGTAAAAGCGGCGGATCGAACGGTAGACCAGCCAGGAGCCGAGCACGACCAGACCAAAGTTCAGGAGCAGCAGCGGCACCAGCAGCGGCATCACCTTGCCGATGCTGTAATAGCGCGAGGTCGCGATGAGCACGCTCAGGACCGATAAAGGCAAAGCGAAGATGGCGATCCCAGTGCGCAGGGAAGACAGGGCAGTTCGTTTCTCAGCGAGCAGCACTTGGATTTCGCCAAAGATGAGCTCGTCTAGCTTGGGCACTCCGTTCGTTTCGGCACTCATTTGCTTTCCAATCTAATCGACTGATCCAGAAATACCGAACCTATAGGAAAGCAGGAATGGAGAGAATGGGATGAGCGACATAGAAGGCAAAGCCGCGAGGGTAGCGGCGAGGGAGGTGGGTAATGACCGAGTTTCAACTCAGGAAACAGACCGGAACCGCTGATAACGCGGATGTCGCAGACAGAGGTTCGTTTTATCCGTTTGAGTATTTTCCTGCTTTCCTGGTTTCATGATTCAGCATCCCTGCTTCATCACCGTTCCCCGACCGGCTTTACCGTGCATCGTTCGTCCCACTCTCTCGATTCCTGATCTATCCGTTTAAATCAGCGTAATCCGCGGTTAATGTTGGACAATCATGAAAACTACGGACAACACTATCCTTATTACTGGCGGCGGCTCGGGCATCGGACGCGGCCTGGCCGAAG
>VBQC01000073.1 GCA_005887825.1 Verrucomicrobiota bacterium
GCGATGATCGCAGGCCAGCGTGACTTCATATCCTCCGCCAGCGCATGCCCCGTGGATTGCGGCAACGGTCGGAATTCGCAATTCGGCGAGCCGGTTAAGGATCCGTTGTCCTTCCGCAATGAACGCGCGCAAATCCCCGGTTTGCGCTTGTTTCAACAGCGTCTTCAAATCCGCGCCGGCGACGAAGATCGATTTTTTCGCCGAAGTAATGATCAGCCCGCGCAACGAACTCTCGTTCTCTACAAAATCGAGATGTTCATTTAACTCATCGAGAGTAGCAGCGTCGAAAATGTTCGCGCCCGATTCGGGCCGATCGAACGTAAGCACGCAAACGTGATCGTCGCCGATCTCGCGCCGAATCATTGAGCCTGTCGCAACTGCCGCCATGGGGATTATCTTGGTTCGTTTCGCGCAAATTCCAAGCGAAGACAGAATCCCCGCCACAAAACAATAGTAAGAGATTCCCATTCGACTTCGCTCAGGGCAAGCTCTCGACCCGCTCGACTTCGCGTAGGGCAAGACTTTCACTCGGATGACAAGAAGATGATTCGGAGGCGCAAGCAGAATGCGGTGGATCGGTCGCTCCACGCGGCCGATGTTATTAGCCGACGTTCGGCCGCATTTTTCTAACATCGAGCAAGGGACGCTCGATCCACCGATTGACGCTCTCCACGGCCGAGTGTTAAAACTCGACGGCAGTTGCGCATGAAAATTCGCTTATGGTCGGCAAAATCTTAGAGCCAGAAATCAGGAGCATAATCGACGCCCGTAATTTCGGGGCGCTGCGTGAGGTGTTTCGCGAGTGGCCGCCCGCCGATGTCGCGGAAGTGATCCTCGATGTGCCGGAAGATGAGCAGGTCATCATCTTTCGAGTCCTGCCGCATGCGCTGGCAGCGGATGTTTTTGAATATCTCGATGTCGATTCGCAGCAGAAATTGCTGCGTGCCATGGCACACGAGCAGGTGGTCGGCATTCTGAATGAAATGTCGCCGGACGACCGCACCGCGCTGCTGGAAGAATTGCCCAGTGCGGCGGCGCGGCAATTAATCCGACTGCTAACGCCGGAGGAACGTCACATCGCACAATCGTTGCTCGGATATCCGGAGGGCAGTGTGGGCCGTTTGATGACCCCGGATTTCATCGCTGTGCCCGAAGATTGGACGGTCCAGCAAGTGCTCGATTTTGTGCGCGAACACGGCCAGGACAGCGAGACGCTCAATGTCGTCTATGTCGTCGATGAGCGCGGCAAATTGATCGACGACATCCGCATGCGTGAATTCTTGCTCAAGCCGCTCACCGTCAAGGTGAGCGACATCCGCGACCGAACATTCGTCGCGCTGAACGTGACTGATTCGCAGGAGGATGCGCTCAACGTGTTCCGGAAATACGATCGCACTGCATTACCGGTGGTCGATTCGAGCGGTATTCTCGTCGGGATTGTCACCATCGACGACATGCTCGACGTCGCCGAAGCAGAAGCGACCGAGGATATCCAAAAATTCGGCGGCATGGAAGCACTGGACGAGCCGTATATGCGCATTCCGCTCTGGCGAATGGTGCGAAAGCGGGCCGGCTGGCTCGTGATTCTGTTCCTGGGCGAAATGCTTACCGCGACCGCAATGGCAAATTATCAGGATGAAATCGCCAAGGCGGTGGTCCTGGCGTTATTTTTGCCGTTGATCATCTCCAGTGGCGGCAATTCCGGATCGCAAGCATCGACATTGATCATTCGGGCGATGGCGCTGGGCGAACTTCGCTTGCGCGACTGGTGGCGGGTCGCGAGTCGCGAGATTCGCGCCGGCTTTTCGTTAGGCGCGATTCTAGGCGCAATCGGTACAGCACGGGTCGCGATCTGGTCCATCGTTGGGGACCATTACTTCCATAGACAATTGTATGGTCCGCATTGGCCGCTAGTGGCGCTCACAGTCGGCATTGCGCTCGTCGGAGTCGTCCTGTGGGGATCCCTTTCCGGATCGATGCTACCATTTATTTTGCGGCGCCTCGGCGCCGATCCGGCAACTTCCTCTGCCCCGTTTGTTGCCACTCTTGTGGATGTAACCGGACTTATTATTTATTTCACCATCGCGTTGGTAATCATGCGCGGTGCCATGCTCTAAGAGGCGCCGTAATCGTCGACCGCGCGGCCTTGGCTCCGGCGAGAAAATGGGCTGGCCGGGGTCAGCGACCCCGGCTACAACTGAGACAATCATGTTGTCGATCCAAAAAATCCTCGGACGCGACCAAAAGTTTTATGATTTGCTGGAAGCGAGCGCGCAGCAAGCGGACGCGAGCGTGCATCATTTGATCGCGCTGCTGGAGCGGCTCGAGCAAAAAGAGTCGCCGCAAAGTCTGGAGGAATTCGTGCACAGCCGGCGCAAAGACAAACAAATCACCCAGGAGCTGACCGAGGAGCTTTGCAAAACGTTTATCACCCCGCTGGAGCGTGAAGACATTCAGGCGCTTTCGGCCGCGCTTTATAAAATCCCGAAGACAGTGGAGAAAATAGGCGAGCGCGTCTTGATTTGCCCGGAAGATTTGCAGGGTCGCAGTTTCCGCAAACAAGTGGAGCTCCTTGATCAAGCGGCCGAGACCGTGCTCGCGATGGTGAAACAACTGCGCAAGGGAACTGACGCAGCGACGGCGCGCGAAATGAACGCCAAACTCCAGTCGATCGAGGGCGAAGCCGACAAACTGGAGCTCGATTTGTTGCGCGATCTTTACCAGGGCGATTACAAGACAAAGCAGGTGATTTTTCTGCGCGATCTGTTCGAGTTGATGGAAAAGGTAGTCGACCGCTGTCGGGATGCGGGAAACATCGTCCTCGAAGTGGCGCTGAAGTATTCGTAGCCGACTGCGGCTGATGCTTACTTTTTTTTCTGTCGTCCTCGCGGCGATCATTTTTGAATACAGCAACGGCTTTCACGACGCCGCGAATGCGATCGCCACCGTGGTCTCGACACGAGTTCTGACGCCGCGCAGGGCAATCGCGATGGCGGCGTTTTTCAATCTCACCGGTGCGCTCCTTGGCGGCGCAGTGGCTTCAACGATCGGAAAGGGGCTGGTGGATACCAACGTCGTCACAATGCCGACGGTGCTCTGCGCAGTCATCGCCGCATTCGCATGGAACATCACCACATGGTGGTTCGGCTTGCCATCCAGTTCGAGCCATTCTCTCATCGGTGGACTTTGCGGAGCAGCACTGGCCGCCGCGCATGGTAATTGGTCGGTCATAAAATGGAACGCGGGCGTGTGGCCGAAAGTTATTGTGCCCATGATCACGTCCCCATTCGCAGGTTTCATTTTCGGCGCGCTGCTGATGTTTTTGCTTTTCGTGACGCTGCATCGTTTTACGCCGCACTTTGTGCAATCGCTTTTCGGGAAACTGCAAATCTTCAGCGCGGCCTGGATGGCGCACAGCCACGGCACGAATGACGCCCAGAAGACAATGGGCATCATCACGCTCGCGTTATTTACCGGCACGAAAGCCGGGAGCTTCGATCATCTGCCCGGCTGGCTAGACTTTCTGAAAACGCCGGCTTTCGTGCTGCCCACTTGGGTTATCAGTCTCTGCGCCGTGACCATGGCGGTGGGAACGGCCGCGGGCGGTTGGCGCATCATTCGGACACTCGGTCACCGGATGGTGAAATTGCAACCAGTGCATGGATTTGCGGCAGAAACGACTGCCGCATTGATCATTCAAGGCGCGAGCTACTACGGCATTCCGCTCTCTACCACTCACGTGATCTCCACTTCGATCATGGGCGTGGGCGCGGTGAAACGTTTCAGCGGCATGAAATGGGTCGTCGTCGAGCGGATTATCTGGGCTTGGATTTTTACGATCCCGTGTTCCGGAGGCTTAGCCTACCTGCTTCTCCGGGGCTTGAACTTTTTTGTTGCGCCGTAGGTTGAGGTTGTCGTGTCTTGCGCGCGGATCGTCAGGCCACTTCGCCGCGTTTGGAGATCAATAGAGGGGTTCGCGATTGGCGTGAACTATGGCCTGAATCCGGACCACATGATGCATGGTTAGGTTGAAGATGGTTACTTTCTGGGAAGGGCTATAGCGTAGGTGATAAATCCGCAAATGACGACCATCAAAATCATGGCGAGGATGAATATGCCGTCAGCGATGCGCTCCATTCGATGCATTCGGCGCTTCGAGCGGGTTCGTAGCGCGGAATAAGAAAGCAGACAGGATAAGAGGAATAAAAACGCATCAGCGGCAAGGAGATCGTCAGCCACGGTATCCGCCTTTCCGAAAGTGATGACGACGCGGATAAGGCCGATGACAGTCAGGCACACGCCGACCATCGCAGACGAAACGGTGAAAATGTGAATGCTGATATCTTCTTCAAGATGGTTTTCTGGAGTCGTTTTTGGCATAAAGTAATCTTCCGCGTAGCCTAACGAGGATTATGCTGATTTATTCGGCCTATGCAGTCGCTAGCAAGCGCGCGCGCGCGCGGGGCCAGACGCGAACTACTTAATCGCGACCCACTCGTTGCGCGCGCGTGAATCAGCCACGGCCTGAACAACGCGCATGTAGCGAACGCCCTCTTCGAAATTTGGCCGCGGCCGAATGCGCCCCTTTGATTTTACCGCGGCGAGAAAATCTTCTTCTACGCGCCATTCGCCTTCCAGCTCCGGCGGAAGATCGACCACGTGCAGGGCGCGATCGCCGAGTTTGCCGACCTGCACAACGTCGGAGCCAAAATCGTACGTGAGAGTGCCAGCGCTGCCGTAAATTTCCAGTCGATCGCCCGGAGCCATGGCATCGACACCGCTGAATTCAAGCACGCCTTCCGCTCCATTGTCGAACGCGCAAAGGACAGTCAACAGATCGGGAATGATCACCTCATAGCCCTGGCGCAACGGATGCACCATTTTGCCGCGTGCGAAAACGCCGGCGATGTCTCCGAGCCAGCGTTGCAACACTTCGACGTAAATCCCCAGCGTAAGCACGTTCAGTCCGCTGATCTCGATCCTTTGGCGCCAATGCGGCGGGGCGTTCGGATCCAGATAATTGCTGGTAAAGCTTTGCAGGCGCACGTGATGCAGACGGCCAATGTAATTTTCAGCAAGGATCTTTTTCACCAGCAAATCAGCGCGCATCCCCATGGGGGGCGGACAAAGCATCGTTACCAACTCCGGATATCGCTTCGATGCTGCGAGCATTTCCTCGGCTTCGGCCAGATCCATTGACATCCGTGCCTGGCAAAAAACGTGTTTGCCCGCTTCAAGGGCCGAGATCGTTACCGCCGAATGCATGTAGGGCGGCGTGCCAATCCAAATAATATCGAGGTCAGGCAGGGCGAGTAGATCGACCCAGTTCTGCATCGGCGTGGCCGATGAACAGTTTTCGCGGCAAAAATTTTCCGAACTTTCGTATGTTGAATTAGAGACGGCCACGATCTCGACTTCAGGATGTTTCTTTAACGCTGGCAAGTGACGGGCGCGAACGATGCTGCCCCCTCCGACAATCCCGATCCGCAGTTTCTGATTATTTTTTGTCGTCATGTATCAAATGCGCTCTCGATCTTGCGAAACCGGTGGCCTCTTACGCGAGATAAATTTGACCGCGCCACGGGCTGCCCGTTCAATCCGACCGCGAACGGCAGGGACGGACCGCTGAGTCGTCCGAGGTGGAACGTTGTGACGTGCCCCGCGGTAACGCGTAGCCCCGGCGCCTGAGCCTCCTCACAAGAATCGTTCTCCATTCGTGTTTATTGGTGTCTATTCGTGGTTAACATTCACTTGACCGACGCGCCTGTGCGCGGCAGCTTACGCGCCTCTTTTGGAGTTACATCATGTCAAAGATTTGTAGC
>VBQC01000175.1 GCA_005887825.1 Verrucomicrobiota bacterium
AAGCCGAGGGTGATCTGCCGCGTGCTGCTGCACTACTAGCTCCGCTGCATCCGAACGCCGACAACCCCGACGCCTTGGGAACACAAGTGTACCAAGCGATCTTGGAGCGGCGTCCTGCACCGATCATCCCTCGCCTAAAGGAAATACTCGCCAAGCCCGAATCAGCATTGGGTTTTTCCAATGGCGAGCTGCGCTTTTTCTTAGGCTGGGCGCAGGAAGTCGCCGGCGACCATGCCGCCGCCCAGGAAAGTTGGCGACAAGCGCGCAGCGAACTGGAGCCTTTCCTCAAAGAACAGCCGGAAAATTATTACCTCATTGGAGATCTCGCGCTCTTCAATATGGGTCTCGGTGACAAAGCCGCCGCGTTGGCTCTGTCGGAGCGGGCCATGGCCGCGAATCCGATCGAGAAAGACCCCTCGACTGGTCCTTGGTCGCTCGAGATCCTCGCCCGGGTGGCGGCGCAGATGGGAGAGCCCGAGCGCGCCATCGCCGCTTTACAGAAACTACTTTCGATACCGTACGCCGGCTCATTGAATACAATCATGCCGCTCACTCCGGCGCTGCTCCGGCTGGATCCAATGTTCGATCCCCTCCGGAATGATCCGCGCTTTCAGAAACTCTGCGAAGAGAAACCGCACTGAATATAATAACATGGGCCCACTCATCGGTATTTTATTGCTTCTTGTAGAGCCGATGGGTCGTCGAGCAGAATCCATTCGATCACCGAGACTGGCAGACTTCCGTTCCTTTATCATTCCGAGTCCTTCGACTTCGCTCAGGACAAGCTCCGTCGCCTGCCGCGCCGTAACCGTATGGTGAAGGCGGGAGGAATCTCTCATTTTGTTTCCGCGATCCCGATTACTTCACGGCGTGCTCTAGTGCCGTCGGATCATTAAGCAGAATCCATTCGACGACCGACACCGGCAGACTGCCGTTCTTGATCAGGTCATCATGGAATTGACCGAGCCGGAAGTTTTCGCCGTGTCGATCTTTGTAACGGCCGAGCAGATTCATGATCTGCCATTTGCCGATGATATAGCTAATCTTTTGGTGCGGACTTGAAGCCGCGCCGGCTGCCTCGCCTTCGGCTGCTTCGCGATCGAGCCCGCCCGCGTCCATGAAATATTTCACGGCTTGCTCGAAACTCCACCGGCCGGTATGCAGATTTACATCGACTCCTATGCGCGCCCCTCGATAACGCGACAGGCGCAGGATTTGTCCCTGTGCGGGCGAGTTGTTCGGATAAAGCCCGGTCCGCATCAGCATCTCTTCGCCGTACAGCGCCCAGCCTTCCACAAACACGCCGTCCTCGTGCTGACGCCGAATCTCATCGCTCAGATGATTTGCGATTGAGAGCTGGAGAAAATGTCCTGGAATTCCTTCGTGGCCGAGGATCGGCCGCGGATCTTCAATTGCGGCGCGAATGTAAAAGTTCTTCGATTGCGGATCGTAAGTCGGAATAAAATAGAAACCGGTGGGATCTTTGTCGTAAACGCCCGGCGGATTCATGAAACCACCCGGGTTGGTCGGCTTAAAGGCTTCGGGCAACTGGCGAATCTGAAAGGCGCCGAGATAATCGGGCAGCGTCACGAGATTGTGTTCCTTTATGAAATTGATCATCTCCTGTTCGCGACTTTCATACGCTTTTAGGAACGACGCTTGATCTGGCGGAATGTGCGCGCTGCGCTTCGGATCAGGATCCGCCAGTTTCGGGTCAGCGAGAAGCGCTTCCAACGCGCGATAACGCGCCGTCTCAACACGCCCGATCATGTCCACCTGGGTGGCATCGAGCGGCAGCAGGAGGACGTGCTTGAGATAATAATTGTAGTTCGCCTCGCCCATCGGCGCGAAATCCACCATCTTCGGTAACCGTTTCTCCAGTTCGTCGGCGTAGTTGTGTAAAGCGGTCAGCGCAATGTCGCGCGATTTGATTAAATCATCGTGTTCGTTAGGCGGAAGATCGACATCGAGCGCCATCAAACTATCATTTAAAAGCGGATCGATTGACCGCGCCGATTGAATCGCAAGCTGCGCATAAAGCTTTACCGGATTCTGTAAATTACCCAGACCTTGCTTAAGCAGCGCGGGCATTTCCTTGAGACGCGCAGTAGCGGCAATCGCGCGCTTTCTTGGCGTATCGTATTCCTTTTTCAGCAAAGAAAAGATCGCGTTCGTGCATTCACCCACATAGGTCTGCGGGTTCGTTCGCTCGAATTTCAGGACACGATTTCCGAAATCGACTGCTTCCAGTTGCGATTGGAAGAGAATCCAGTCGATCCGGTCGTCTTTCGGCCAGTTATCAGTCTTCATCGCGCGGACCTTCTCCAACAACGAATGGACGTGCCGCGCGCGCTCTTCGATTTTCGCCGGCGAATAATTAGTCAGCCGATCATCCCAGGTGTGCAGTCCAGCGTCACTGCTGCGAACAGGATAATTTTCATTCCGCCACGCGTAATAATCCTCCGCCATTTTGTGCAATGCCATGGTTGCCGCGCTGATGCTCTGATTCTTAAAAGCGTCCGCGCTTATGCCTGGAGTGGATTTCGTGATCAAAGCTTTGTTTGAAACATCCGGTGTTCGTCCGGGTGTTGACTGTGCATGGGAACTGCGCGACGAGACGAGGATTAAAAGGGCAGCGCTTAGTAAAAATTTGATCGGCTTCACCGCGCCAATTCTATTGGGCGGCGGCGGATCGGAAAGCGTAAAGCGCGTCGATTTCAACCCGGCTCTTCCAGTTCGGCGAGCAATTGTTGTTTCAGATGCCGTCGAGCTGATTTTTTGATCGCGCGTCGCTCGGCCGCAACTGCTTGCTTCTCTGCCTGGCGTTCTCGTCGCGTCCGTCTCTCAATCGAAGTTGGCAAATGCGCTATCTTCGGTCGCCGTGCGCCGACTTTTTGTTCTTTGGGTTTCGCGTACGGATCCATCGAAAAATCTAGCGCTTCTTGTTTGCCACAAAAAGGATGGGTAACGCTGCAAGTTGAAGGACAACTGAAAACAGCGCCACAGCCAGGATCGATTTCTCGTACAGCAATCCCATCGCTGCGCTGCCTAGAAACCACGCGATTCCATAGCCGGTATCAAACAGGCCAAACGCGGTGCTGCGTTTTTCTGGTGGAATTACGCCGGTAAGCATTGCTTGGAAGAGAGAGCCTTGCGCGCTCATCCCGACTCCCCAAAGAATCATTCCGATCAGCGCGAAAACGGGTGTGCCCAGAAAAACAAACGGCGCAGATCCCGCAGAAATAAAAAATGCAAGCAAGGCAATATTGGCGCCGAACCTGTCGAACAAACGTCCCAAGGGAATCGAAGCGAGAGCGCTGCTTCCCATCGCGACCGCGTAAAAGACCGGAATCAGATTTGTCGGCACCGTATTTGCTTTGTGAAAATGAAATCCAATCAGCGCAAAATCGGTGAGACCGGCAGCGATCAATGCCCCCGCTGCGAGATAAATCCAATAGGGCGCCGCGAGATTGGTGGTCACAAGGGCATGTCCCGCGGTTTCCTCTAGCTCGTGCGGACGCGGATACAGCCGTCGCGCCACGACCAAGATCCCGAGGCAAAGCAATGCCGGAATGAGTAGCACACCGAATCCGGTCCGGTATCCGCCGTTGAGATAAAGAACCAACGCGACGAGCAACGGGCCGATCGTCGCGCCCGTTTGATCGAGCGCTTCGTTTAATCCAAACACCCAGCCCGCGCCGATTGATTTGCCAGCGTACGACAGCATCCCTTCCACTGTCGGTTTCCGGATTCCCCTCCCGGTGCGCTCCGCTATGACCAGGCCCGCCGCGAGCGGCCATTGTCCGGCGAGAGCGAGCGCGGGAACGGCGAGTAAATTGATGGCATAACCAGTGAACGCGAAAAGCCAATACCGGTGCGTCTTGTCCGCGAAATATCCCGAAACGGAGCGGAGTCCGTACCCCATCAGCTCACCAAAACCTGCGACAAAGCCCACAATCGCCGCGCTCGCGCCTAACGAACCGAGAAACGGACCGACGATCCCGCGCCCCCCTTCATATGTGAGATCGGCGAAGAGATTTACGATGCCAATGATCAGGACAAACCGGAAGGCCGATCTATTTTTCATTAACCACTAATCAACACGAATTGACACGAACAAAGGTTTCAAGGCGACGCCCTCGAAATCGGCTTCCCCGATTTGGCACACATGGTTAACCGCTGCGCCGAACGCTGTGTAGTAAAAGTGGGCTTTCCACTTCGTAAGGATTGTCAAAAACGTCAGCCAGTTCGATACAATTCCCAAGGGTAAACCACCTAGACCGACAGCAAGCAACGATGTACCCCGTTTGATGAGTGACTCCTTGACGTAGACCACCCTCTCAACACCGATGATTCTGGCGGTAACCGAAACGCCACCTTGACGCTCGCTTACGAGAGCTTTGATCGTGAAATAATCGTTTGGACTGATGAGCAGTTCCTCAACTTGTGCCGTCACATGCTCAACGGCAACCCTGACAACTTTTTCCTGATGCCGTACCGCGACCGCAGAACCGGACGGCCAAAATACGCGAAGGCGTTCGCGTGTACCGATGTGATGCGAGTAAAAAACTCACCACTCTTTGAACTCGCCCGCTTGCTCGTGTGCTAACGAGATTTTTGTAATTGCCGACGTTCAGCTTCCGGTTGACGAGGATCACGGAGTCGATGTCGGTGTTGGCGTTGGGCTCGGCTCGGTAGGCGCTGGTGCAACCGAAGGCGTCGGACCTGTTAAAGCGGTGGCAAGTTTCGTTCTGGCCTCACCGAGCAATTTTTTTTCTTCTGCGTAAATCTTCCCGTCGCCAGCTGCATCAATGTATTCCTTCGCTGCGTCGGCTTGATTCGAGTCAAGCAACAAGAGCGCGACGTAAACCGCTGTATGCGGATCATGTAATTTGTCGGCCGGCAATTTTAGTATGATCTCAAGGCCCTTCGCGCTTCGGCCAAGGCGATCGAGGGAAAAGGCGTAAGTTACGGTGCAGTTGAGTTCGTTTGGTGCGCGGTCGTAAGCCTCTTTGGCCAGATCATGCGACTCTTTTGTATTTTGCTCGATGTTGAGGCCGAGTCGCGCGAGGTTTGCAGTGATCGGTGCCTCGTTGGGAGAGCTTTCGTGCAGGCGCTGGAGAGTGCCATAGAGTTTTTCGAGATTGTCATTTGCGCGATAAAGGCGGCGAAGCGCCTCGAGCGCTTCACGCCCCATCGGCGGATTCGCGACACGCAGCCAAAGTTGTTCGGATTCCTTCTCGAGATCGCATCTCGACGCGAGGCGTGCGAGATCAAGTTCGCGTTCCGACTGTTCGTTTGTCCCTTGTTCAGCCAAGCGCCAAAGCGTCTCGAACTCGGTGTGCGCGGCATTTTTTTGTGATCGCCGCATTGCAATGGCCTGATAGGCAATGCGCAAATAGTCAGAGTCGCCCCACGATCCGGTGCCCGTCCAGCGTCTCAAACGCGACCAGTTTTTTGTGTTCGCATATGTGTCCGCAACTGCGATGGAGACAGGCGGAGAGGTAAGTTTGTCGGTCGATAACTTGTCGATCCACTTAACAACGTCGCCGGCAAGGCTATTTTCGTTCATCCAGCTCATGAGCGACGCGAGGTCGGAGGGACTGCGCACAGCAAAAAGCTTCACTCTTTCCAACAATGGACGGAACTTCTTCTCATCGAGTTTCCGATAAAAGTTCAGGCAGAGAAGGTAATCGCCGAATGTGACTTCCTGCGACATTTGGAGCTGTTGCGCGAAGTTATCCGCCGCAGCGAGCTCATTGCGTGCCACAGCGTCGTTGAACAACGCTCGCAACGCGCCGGTGCGGAAAGGAGCGACTTTACTGAGTCGATCGAGGACGTCGCGGGCTTTTGCGCTCTTTTCCGTATCGGTGGACTGAATTTGCAGCGCCGCCAGATTGAACTGATAGAGATCGTTCCCTGGCTCCTTCTTTACAGCTGCGGCGAATTGCGCTTCCTGCTCGGCGAAATTTCCTTCCGCACGGGCCAACCAGCCCGCAACGACGTGAAAAGCGGCGCTGTCACGATAGTTAGGGGCGACATCATCCTGCGCTTTTCGTGCGAGATCGATCTCCCCAAAGCGCAGCGCCGCTGAGGCGAGATTGAGCTGGCTGTCTGGATCCTTTGGAAGCAGTCGCGCGATTTGTGCGCGCCACGAAACGGCTTCCTCAAGATTTTGTTTCTCCGCTGCTTCTGCCAGAATGTAGTACGCCGGCACGGAGTTCGGATCCACCATTAAGACCTTGCGGGCGTTCTGCGCTGCCTGGTCAAATTTCTCCTCCTGCAGCATCGACGCTGCCCGATGCAGCAGACGCCTTTGGTGCCAGTCCTTATACAGTTTTGAACCGTAACTGAAGGAAGCAATGCCGAGCAGAATGGCGGCTGCCGATGCAGCAACTACAACAGCGAGGCGGGCCGGCCATAGTCGGCGTCGGAAGAAAGACCCAAGAATCTCACCGCACACATCGACCGTGGTTTTTTTCGACAGGTCGCCCTTTGCAACAGCGGTTGTGCCTTCAGCAATGTTACGAACCTGGCCTGTAAGATTACCTGCCATTGAATTGACGCTGTCAGTCAAATCTTTCCAAGTCCCCGCGACACCTTTTACGTCCGCCTGGCCGCTCAGTTTTCCTTCGGTGCCCACCTCGCGCGCCACCCGTGTCACTTCAGAGGCAACCGAACTGAGCTGATCGACCATGGTATTAATCGTGTTCTTCAGCTGGAGAATCTCTCCTCTGACATCCACGGTGATTTTCTTCGAGAGATCGCCATTGGCCACAGCAGTCGTCACTTCGGCGATGTTACGAACCTGGGCGGTCAGATTGCCAGCCATTGAGTTTACCGAATCGGTAAGATCCTTCCACGTGCCGGCGACGCCTTTCAGATTGGCCTGGCCCCCAAGCTCTCCTTCGGTGCCAACTTCGCGAGCAACGCGTGTCACTTCAGAGGCAAACGAACTGAGCTGATCGACCATGGTATTAATCGTGTTCTTCAGATGGAGAATCTCTCCTCTGACATCCACGGTGATTTTCTTCGAGAGATCGCCAT
Organism: Verrucomicrobiota bacterium; assembly: GCA_005887825.1. Lineage (GTDB taxonomy): Bacteria > Verrucomicrobiota > Verrucomicrobiia > Chthoniobacterales > UBA10450 > Udaeobacter. Next base: position 7,048 of record VBQC01000175.1, read on the forward strand.
CGGCCACAGCCGTTGTCACCGCCGCAATGTTGCGAACCTGCGAGGTCAGGTTGGATGCCATGTAATTGACCGAGTCGGTCAGATCTTTCCACTCACCCGACACCCCTTCGACTTTCGCTTGCCCACCGAGAATGCCTTCCGTGCCGACCTCGCGCGCCACACGCGTCACTTCCACGGCAAAGGCACGAAGCTGATCCATCATCTTGTTGATGGTGTCCTTCAATTCAAGGAACTCGCCGCGCACATCGACGGTGATTTTCTTAGCGAGATCCCCATTTGCTACGGCCGTTGTCACTGCCGCGATATTGCGGACTTGCGAAGTGAGGTTGGACGCCATGAGGTTCACGTTGTCCGTCAAATCTTTCCAGGTGCCGGCAACGCCTTTGACTTTCGCCCGGCCGCCGAGTTTGCCTTCCGTCCCCACTTCGCGCGCCACGCGCGTCACTTCCGACGCGAAACCGCCCAGCTGCTCGACCATCGCGTTTACGATCCTTGCCGTACGCAAAAACTTTCCCTCGAGCTGGTGGCCTTTGATCCGAGTCGCCATGGTTTTGGACAAATCACCCTTCGCAACCGCGCCGATCACCCGCGCCATTTCGCTCGTAGGACGAACCAAATCCCCGATCAAATCGTTGACCGATCCGATCGCCCTGGCCCAGGAGTCAGACACTTGGGAGAGCGACGCTCTCTGTGCAATCCGGCCTTTCTTTCCGACCTCGCGTCCGATGCGTTCCAGCTCCTGCGTCATGCGCTCATTCGTTCTGATTATGTCGTTGAAGGTGTCGGCGATCTTGCCGGCTACACCCGTCCAGCCGTCTGGCAGGCGCACGGAAAAATCACCACGCTTAAATGCCGTTAAGGCTGCAAGGAGCCGCTTGTTATCAATTTCGTTGCCGTTGAGACGCGAATCCGGCGGCTGCCGGACCTGTCGCGCTCTTGCAATAGGAGCCCTCTTCTTCATAAAGGCTGGAAAGTCTGGCCCGCCTTAGCCGTCGGATATTCGACGCATACCATCGGAAGGTTCATATTCTAGCGCCGTAGAGTAAATCGCCCAATCAATGGCACCAAGTCGTATTTGGTGAGAGTTAGATATTCAGACAGCGGAACTTTGTTCCCGTCTTCCCATAATTCGATTTATGCTTGCCTCAAGGTTCGGAACAGCAACACAACCTTCAAGATCAAGTCTCGCTCGATACCACATTTTGCCACTAGCTGAGACGACACTCTTATCTACTGATTTATCTACTGATTTGCCGCATGACACCCGGATTCCCGACTTCATTCGGCTCTCAAGTCGCTCAGCTTTCTTGTGTTCGTGTCGCCACGCCAAGAAGCCTGCCACGGTAAAGCAAACCCCCAAAAGGCACCACGAGATCACAGAGTGCGAAACGCTCACGCCGTCGTCAAGAACTCCGGCACAGCTCGAATTCCCGGGTATCGTCACGTACGAGGCCGCTAGATCGCTCGGAACCCTCAGCCCGCTGATACTGCCCTTGTTTTTTGAGGACACTGTGAGATAACGTGATTAGCGCAGTGCTGCATGCGATTTTACCTATGAAAACGGCTGTTGGAGCGATTCACGAGGCAAGACGTGGAAATGCGCAAAACAATGGAAAACGTCCCGAAAGTAGCTGTAAACCAGCCGCTCTACCACTGAGCTAACCGCCCGAATCGTTCGACTCGATACAACTCCTGGGCCTCCACCAACTGCTCATTTTTTTGCAGCAGGATGGCGAGCGCGACCGCCTCCTCGAGTGTTAACTCGCGCGTCGGCGTTTCCGACTGCTCCATAAGCATCCCGAGCAGGCCCTGCTTTCCTCACCAACCGAGGCGGTCCTAGACGATTTTGTGGGCCTTGAGGTCGTACTTGAAATGAATCGCTGCATCGAGCGACCCATCGGGCTTCTGCGGCTTGTATTCGAAGTCGACCTTGGCAAACGCCAGACTCACAGTCTCCGACCCTGTTTCTCCGGCGGTACCGCCGTGTGCGACACCAGTGATGATTACGTCGTTCATCTTGACGATGAGGAACTCTTGCTGCGCCTTACCTGCCTTCCTATGGGTGATTGTCGCTTCCTTCAGGTGCGTACCCGTGGCACACGCCTTCATAAGCAGGGACGACGCCTTGTCGATATTGTGAACGATGGTAAGGTCCTGGAACGTCGCCTTGCCCGCGCCGCCTCCACCACCGTGAGAAATGGAACCGGGGTTCGTTACACCCCACGAGAACGAGAGCACCTCAATTTCGTCTTTGTGTTTGGAGTCGACCGATTCTCCTTTGATGTTCCCAATCTTTGCAAAGATGTCTGATGCCATCTGGACACTCCTCAAGAATCTGCAGACTGACTGACGACACGGCGGAGACACAAAGGCGACGCGATGTCTACCACGGAGCCAAGGCGTTGCAAATTTCTATAACTTCCGGCGTCGCTGCCGCGTTCTCCCACAGGTTGCGAGAACCACCCGCTCACGTTCGCGCAGGCTTGCTTTTTCACCGTGAACCGGAGGATAGTGGTCCAGGGGCGCGGGGACAAGAAAAAATTGAAGCGCCCCCGCTCGCATTCTGTTTGGAAGATTTCGCTTGTCACGACCCTCTGATACTACCGCATGAAAACCATTGGACTTTGCTGCCTGAAAAGTGCCACCCGACGACTCTCGGCACATCATAATGATGTGAGGGGTCCATGTGATTTGCTGCGATCCACCCGATGATGGTGGTAAAATTGCTGCTTACACTTCCGCATGACCTCTGGAAAGCCTAAATGGCGCGTGCTTTGTGCCGGGACGGGGTCTGCGACGGGCACGTCGCAAATCCGGCAACCGCCGGACGAACGTGCGTGCGCTCCCCAGAATGGCGCACCTTGCTAGCAACGATTATACTGGGAACAAGGATGTCGAAAAAGTTACGGCTTGATCAGCTTCTCGTCGAAAAGGGATTATTCGCCAGTCGCGAAGGGGCCCAACGTGCCGTGATGGCTGGTGAAGTCAAGATAGGTACACGAACTGCGGCGAAATCAGCTCAGCTTCTCGAGCCGGATGCGGAGATCGCGGTGAAGCCAACGCGAAAATATGTCGGGCGGGGCGGGTTGAAACTGGAAAGCGCTCTCGATTATTTCGAAATCGACGTGAACGGAAAGATCGCGCTGGATATCGGTGCTTCCACGGGTGGCTTTACCGATTGCCTGCTACAGTGTTGCGGTGCGAAAGTCTACGCGGTCGATGTTGGCCACGGCCAACTCGATTGGAAACTTCGGAACGATCCGCGTGTGATTGTCCTGGAAAAATTGAACGCGCGCTTTCTCTCACGGAGGGACATTCCAGAATTCGTCGATCTTTGCGTGATTGATGTCTCTTTTATTTCGTTGACTTTAATCTTGCCGAACGCGTTCGACTTGATAACTCCAAGCGGTGTGATTCTCGCGCTCGTCAAACCGCAATTTGAATTGCAACGTGCAGATGTGGGGAGAGGTGGAATCGTCCGCGATTCTGGGTTGCAACAAAAAGCGCAAGACAAGATCGTCGCATTCGTGACCGGTCTCGGCCATGTCGTGACCGGGCTAGTCCCATCTGTTATTAAAGGGACGGACGGTAATCAGGAATTTTTTGCATGTCTCCGAAAACGATTGGTTTAATCGCGCATCCGGGTAAGCCGGACATTGCCGATTTGATCAACGCGATTGCCCAGGAGTTCGGCCGTTTTTCGATTTCGGTTTTAATCGAAAAAGAAACGGCAGCCATTGCTGGAAAGAAATCGGGACATTCGATGGCAGAATTGGGCGCTGCGGCGGATCTTCTGGTGGTAGCCGGAGGCGATGGGACAATTCTGCGTGTGGTTGGGCAACTCGGCGAGACAATCAAGCCAATCTTCGGCATCAACGTGGGCTCGCTCGGTTTCCTGACCTGCGCGAGTTCGTCCACCTATCGCGAAGCAGTGGAATGCATCGCGAAAGATCGAATTAACTTTAGTCAACGAGCGCTACTCGAGGCGCGGGTAAAGCTTGGCGAGAAACAAACCTCCAAAATGATCGCGCTGAACGACGCCGTGCTGAGCCGGGGCGAGCTTTCGCGCCTCGTGCTGTTGTGCACGCGGGTCAACGGCGAATCGCTTACCGAGTTCAATGCGGACGGTCTGATCGTCGCGACGCCGACCGGTTCAACGGCGTACTCGCTATCAGCCGGCGGACCGATTCTCGATCCTGAGTCTGGCGTTTTCGTGATCACGCCGATCTGCCCGCATGTTTTGACGAACCGATCGATTATCGTCGCACAAGGATCGACAATCGAGATCGAAGCGAGCGATCCTGATTACCCCGTTTTTCTAACGCTGGATGGCCGCAAGCCGATCCACGTCGAGCGAGGATCGATAGTCACGATTCGCAAGGCAAAGAAAACCCTGCCGCTGGCCGCGTTACCGGACGTCTCGTTCTTCAGTGTGGTCCGGCAGAAATTGAAATGGAGCGGCAGTAACTTGTGAAGACGAATGAGATGAAAATCAAAGAAATCGGATTCGTCGCCATCCCGGTAACAGACATGGAGCGCGCGCGCTCCTTTTACGAAAATGTGCTCGGGTTGAAAGTCGCGGAAGAAATGATGGGCGGAAAATGGATCGAATACGCAGTCGGTGAAGATACGCTCGCCATCGCGAACGTGAGCGAGACCTGGACGCCGTCCGATCAGGGAACAGGCGCGGCGCTCGAAGTAGAAGATTCCGGTGACGCAATCGGGCGATTGAAAGACGAACATGTAAATTTTGCGGCCGAGCCGTTTGAAACGCCGTGCTGCCACATGGCTGTCGTCCAGGACCCAGACGGCAACAAACTGATGATTCACAAATTGAAACCGGAAAATGAGAAAGGAGTCTGCGCATGATTAAAGAAGTAGCATTCATTGCCATTGCCGTGAGCGACGCGGAACGCGCGAGGAAGTTTTATCAGGAAACCCTTGAGTTGAAGCCTAGCACGACTGCAATGGGCGGCGCTTGGGTCGAATACGATCTCGGTCCCACGACAATTGGGGTCGGTTGTCATCCCGCCTGGAAACCTTCGCGCGATGGAACAACGGTGGCGTTCGAGGTGGACGACATCGACGCGACGATCGCGAACCTCAAAGAGCGCGGTGTTACCTTCGACATGGAGAAAACCGAGACACCGGTTTGTTGGATGGCGCAATTCCGCGACCCGGACGGTAACAAACTCGTCATTCACAAACGAAAAGAGAAATGAATCAGGAAAGCAGGAAATCAGGAAAGTTTTCATAGGTACACTTCTTTTTTCCTTTGTTCCTGCGTTCTTAATTTCTTATGTCTGTGCTTGTCGATAAGAATACCCGGCTCGTCGTGCAGGGGATTACGGGCAGCGCGGGCGCGTTTCACACACAGCAGTGCATGGAATACGGCACGAATGTCGTAGCGGGCGTTACGCCTGGTAAAGGCGGACAAATGTTCGATGGCAAAGTGCCGGTATTCGATACGGTCTGGGAGGCGCGACAGAAAACCGGATGCAACGCCTCGATGGTTTTCGTGCCTGCTCCTGCGGCGGCGGATTCCATCCTCGAAGCGGTCGATGCTGGGATAGAGCTGGTGGTGTGCATCACGGAAGGGATTCCGATCATGGATATGATCCGGGTAAAAGCGCTGATGAAGGAAAAACCGAGCCGTTTAATCGGGCCGAATTGTCCGGGCATCATCACGCCCGGCGCGTGCAAGATCGGGATCATGCCGGGTTACATTCACAAGCCGGGAAATGTTGGTGTGATCTCGCGTTCGGGAACGCTCACTTATGAGGCAGTCTGGCAATTGACTTCGCGCGGCTACGGCCAATCAACGTGCATCGGCATCGGCGGCGACCCCATCCACGGCCTCACGCATCTTGATGCGGTGAAACTTTTCAATCAAGACCCGGACACGGATGCGATGATTTTGATCGGCGAGATCGGTGGCTCGGCAGAAGAAGAAGCGGCCGAATGGATCAGGAAAAATTGCAAAAAACCGGTTGCGGCGTTTATCGCCGGCATGACCGCACCACCTGGGCGCCGTATGGGTCACGCCGGAGCGATCGTTTCCGGCGGAAAGGGGACCGCGGCAGAAAAAATCGAGGCGTTGAAGGCGGCTGGAATCGCAGTTGCTGATACGCCTGCTGCTATGGCCGATACGCTCATTGCGCGGATGAAAACGCGATTGTGAGTCGCCGTTTTGGACAAAATGAACCCCACGAAACCTCCCTTGTGAAGGGAGAGACGAAACGCTAAACAGGTCAATTGCCTATGAATACACTCGCCATCATCGCTATCACCTGGATCGGAAAGGAATATCGCTTCTTCGGCTTGGATTGGAGTTATCTCATGGTCCTTGGCTTCATTGGAAACGCTCTTTTCTCGATGCGTTTTCTTGTCCAATGGGTCGCTTCCGAGCGGCAGGGCGAAAGCGTGATCCCGGTATCGTTCTGGTACTGGAGCATCGCGGGCAGCCTCCTCATGTGTCTCTATTTCATGTTCCGGCGCGATCCGGTTGGCATCCTGGCGTATCTGCCGAACTCAATGATTTACATTCGCAATCTGATGCTGATCCGAAAGCGCAAGTTTGCTTTCACCGCCGCTGCGCCCTCGCAAAAGCCGCGCGAAACAGGATAGCGATGGATCTAGTGAATGGTGATAAGTGACTAGTGAACCGTGCGGCCGCTTTGTATTGCAGTTGATTCGGCGGCCGGCAAACTTGCTGCTTTCCAATCCATGGCCATGCGAATCCGGGCGCGGCCGCTCGGATGATCGAAAAAGATGAATTCCTCCAGTGGCGTCGGATCGAGCTTGCGATAAGCACCGAGCTTTAGTGCGACTTCCGCCATGCCATCAGGCTCTCGCGACGTGTTGATTCCGAAAGCGTCAGCTTCTCGTTCGGTAACACGTACCACGGTGTTGACGAGAGGAGTGAGCACAAAAACCAACGTGCTCAAAATCAATACAAGCAATGGAAGTCCGGCCGGATCGGCAATGCCGCGGACGCCCCACTTGTTTCCCCAGCGTGTCACAGCGGCCTCAAAGAGAAAACGAGCAAGCGCGAATCCGACGAGAATAAAAATTCCAAAATAGGTCAGCAGTTTCGCACCGTGATTAAGCACGTAATGGCCCATCTCGTGCGCCATCACCATGCGAATTTCCGGGAGCGTGCATTGCTTGAGCAGATTGTCATTAAGCGCAATGCGTGTCGTACCGAGAAATCCTGAGACATTCGCGCTTACTCGCGTGGTCTGACGCGAGGCATCGACTTCCAGAACTTGTTTTACAGGGATTTCATTTGCCTGCGCCATCGCCAGGATTGGATCGCGAATTGCCGGGTTGGTGATCGGCTTGTACGTGTTGAAGAGCGGCTCGATATAAACCGGCGCGATAAAGACGAGCGCGGCCAAAAAGATGATCATCACGACTGTTCCCCATATCCACCATGTGCGCGGCGCGCGCCGGAACACCGCGTAGAGAACAATCAGTAGTATCGTGCCCGCAATTAGTGTAACCCCGAGGCCAATTAACTGTTCGCGAAACCACGGTAGAAAACTCTGGGTCGCCAAGCCGTACTGATGTTCACGGTAGAAGTTTTCATACACGGTCAGAGGAAAGCTCAGCGCAGCGAGGAGCAGAAAATACGGAATAGCGTAGAGGACAACTTGTAGGGGAAGCTGACAGCTTCCCCTACAGCCGCGACACGTGCGCTCGGCGAAATCGCGCAGCCGCGCGGAGATTCGCGAGGCCAAAAGAAAAATCGAAATTCCGGCGGCGAGAAGAAAATTCCAGAGAATCAGCCAATAGCCGCCCTCGAAATATGCGTCCGATTTCTTGCGTTTATCTGCGGGAACCGTGGCTAACCACGCTTGTGTCGCAGCGGCTGCATCGAATGACTTGGCAGTTTCCATCGCTCCTGTCGAGGGAGTGGACGTCGAAGTTTGCGGATGTGCGGCGGTTGAGATTCCAAAGAGGAGAGAACCAGCCAGTAAGCAGAAAATCACTCGGTTTGTCACGCACCATCGATATGGAAATCGTCTTGAAAAGAAAAGCATCCCTTGCGGTTAGGCTTGTTCGAGACGTTGAACGCATTACGCTGGACTAGCAAATTCAGCTGATGGAAGATCGATGTATGAAAAGGCTTGTGTTTTTGGTTTGCGCATTTGTCGTAGGAATGAGCGCCGTCCTCGATTTAAGTGCAGAAACCGAGCCGGTGGATGCGGAACATTACGGTCCATATCCCACCAATTATAAGGAGATCGTGATGAAATGGCTCGACACACAATTGATCGATGCAGAAAGCGCGCGCATCGAATGGAATGGCGATCCGAAACCGGCCGATTTGGGGACAAAAGGCGAACATCTCTATGGATATCTCGTCAATTTTAAAGTGAATGCTCGAAATCGCTTCGGCAGTTACACCGGGATGCAAAGCCATGGCGCGTTGATTCGTAATGGCGAAGTGATCAAGGGCCTCGGTTTCGGCTATTAACTAATGACAGAATTTAATATGAAGGAATTGAAAATGAATTCTCGATCGAAATCATCGGGGCAGATCCTGGCCATCGTGATCATCGTCCTTGCGCTAATCGGCGGCGGGTTTTGGTGGCTCTTCACCAACAAGCAGGCGATGGCGAAGGAGGGACGAGAATTTGGCAGGGAAGCCATCCAGCGCATTGCCGTTCAGCATGACCTCGCTTTTTTTTCGTCGCGGCTGAGTCCGGCGGCTCGCCTGCAATTTCCGCCATCGGCGCAGCAGGATTTTATCTCCAGAATGCAGAAGCTGGGAACACCGGCTGGTCCCGTCGACGTGCAGGGAGACATTGTATTCCAGTCACAGTTTTTTGAACCGAACGGCAACTTTCATGCCCGCATAAATTTCCCGGCGAGGGGCGCCGAGATCAACATCGCCATTTCGCACCCGGTTGGCCGATGGCAAATCGACGACGTGGCATTCACGCCTGATCCCGAGCGCTAGCGGTGGAATGTTGATCCGTGGGGCGCAAGATCCCTAGGTGCTAGAAGGTGAGGGCCGCGCTCGCCGCGGCGAGCGGCTAGAGCAATAATTGGTCGAGGGAGTCCACGCAAATCTGGGACCAGGTTTCCAATGATTCGCGACGCGCCACCAACTCTTCTTTTGTCAGAAACGTCAGGCCCGTGATCATCGCCTCACGTTTTTCCACCTTTGGTTCGGCGAGTTTAAAAACGTGCACGATAGCCAGATGGACGCGGCCGACATCCGTGGTGTCGTCGTTTAGAAGAGCGACAATCCGATCGTCGAATTGTGTGTCGATTTTGATTTCCTCGTTCACCTCGCGCTCGACCCCAACGCGATAAGCCTGCTCATCCAAGGCGAAGAGCGATTCGTCGCTCTCATTCATGTGACCACCGATGCCGATTGATCCTTTTGCGACCAGCCGCTGCTCGCCTGCCTTCTTCCCGCGCACATAATAAACCACGCTGTTTCCAAACGCGATGAGTGCGTAGGGAATGATTTGCTTGTAGGCAGGATTGTTCTCGGCCTCTGGACGCGAGAGAAAGAAATTGTTCCCGCGTGACAGAAATGCGTCGAGGTATTTTCCCGACTCAAAGTTGATCCCTTGAAAACTGCCGAGTTGGTCAAACAAACTGCGTCTGATGACCAAAACATTTTCGTTAGGCGTATTCATCGTATGCCGGCGCTGTAGCTGTTAGCGTCCCGTGGTCTCACGCTTGGGAAGCTGACAGCTTCCCCTACAGAGATTGAGCGTAGCCCGCGGCGAAGACATCTCATCAAAATGAGTAGTCCAGACCGACCTGTGGCCCGAGAAGATTCAAACTGGGATTTGGGTCAGTCTGACCACCATTGGAGAGATGCTGATAAAGAATTCCCGCATCCAATTTCCAATGCTCGGCCATTTTGTAAGAAATCCCCGCTGCTGTTAAAATGTTAAACGTAAAATCCTGGCCCTGTGCGCCTCGAATCTCGGGATGGCTGTCGATCCAACCTAAACCAAGTCCGCCAGAAAAGTAGGGAACGAGCCGGCTACCTGGCCGAACGAAGTTGTAACGCATACCGAAATTGAGTCCAAAGTAATGGTTCTCGATCCCGCGGAAAATCGGTTCCGCCATGGCGCTGACGTAAAATTGATTGTAGCCGCGCAGCCAATTATCGCTCTGCACTGCGCCCCAACGGACGCGCGCCGTTAGAAACTCCGCGCCGATTTCGTAGCTGTTCGGATTGTTGAAAACTCCGAGCAAATAAGCGGACTCAAGAGCAATCTCGAATTGCGGCGCATCAAGCGCGCTCACATTTTCATTTGTGATTTTCGTCTCGGCAAACGCTCGCAATGTTCCGAGAAAAACAACGAGAACGATGGCAGCCCGGAAAATTTTCATCAGGTCGCGCAACGATAGGAAGAGTTAATTAGATTGCAATTAGCGCACATTCGCTGGCTCTGTAGTGGCGACTGTATGAGCGCCGGAAAATAATTGCGGCGGTCATAGACCGCCGCTACAAAATTCCGCAAGATCGGCCGGTAGCGGGCTCTCCCATTCAATTTCGCCATCGATCGCCAACTGCGTTGCATGCAGCGCGTGCCGCGGCAATAGCAATTGCCGTTCAAGTTCCGGCGTCCAACCGGTTTGGATAAATCGCAGATAAAGCTGTTCGTCTGGACCATAAATTTTATCGCCTACGATCGGATAACCAATCAAAGCGGCATGCACACGGATCTGATGAGTGCGCCCGGTATGCGGAACGGCCCGAATCAAACTGAATTTATTTTCGCCGCAAGATCTCGATTTAATGAAGCGCCATTTGACACGAAATTCAGTCCGCGCGGGCGCTCCGGCTGGGTGAATCATCTGTTTCAACCAGATCTCGGATTTTTCGTGTTTACCTTGTCGATCTAGCGGAGCGTCGACAAGTTTGGTCTCCCAATCCGGCCAGCCAGAAACAATCGCCAGATACTCTTTTCTGAGGCGGCGCTGCTGCATGAGCATTCCGAATTTCCGGGCCGCCGCCGATGTTTTCGCAACGAGAACGAGACCGCTTGTCTCGCGGTCAAGCCGGTTCACGATTGAAACCTGGCCGCCGCTGGCGATCTCAAATGCGAGCAGCTCACGCAATTGTTTCCAAAGTGTCGGCGCCCCATTCGGCTTCGTGGGATGAACGAGAAGAAATGCCGGTTTATCAACCACGACGTAATCGTCGGTTTCATCGATGATTGTGAAATGGAGTGATGTCGTCGAGGAAAGCATCGGATGTACGATCGCGAGCGTGTTTAATGATTATAGCCCAGTCTTTTAAGGCTGGGTAACATGTCACAACGCGATCCAAGTCCCGACAGGGACGAAAGAAATGAAGCATTCTGGCGTCCCTGCCGGGACTGGTTCGTTATGGTGCTCGATTTTGATTCGTTGGCTTGACCTTGCTCGCAAACCTGGTTTACCTAGACGCTTAACCTCGAACCACAGGAACGCGTCTTGGACCTCAAAGATCTCAAAGAAATCAAAGCCATCATCGATTTGATGAAAAAGAACGATCTCTCGGTCTTCGAGATCGAAAAGGACGGGTTCCGTCTCAAACTTCAGAAAGACCCCGCCACTCAGTCAGCCGCGGCTACGTCGCCGGCAGGTTCCAGCCCGTCCCAAACAGAGACAACCATCTCTGAAACTGCCCCCAGCACACCCCAATCGGTCGAAAGCCTGCTGCTGAGAGAAATCGTTTCGCCGATGGTGGGGACATTCTACCGCTCTGGATCACCGGACGGCCCGCCTTTTGTCGATGTTGGAAAAACCGTCACCGAAGACACGGTAGTTTGTATTATCGAGGCGATGAAAGTAATGAACGAAATCAAAGCAGAAACCGGCGGTGTCATCGCGGAAGTCGTAGCCGAGAACGGCAAGCCTGTACAGTTCGGCCAGGTGCTTTTCCGTGTGCGTTGAGGCATTGGCAGGGCGCGACCGCCGGGCGCGCCGCATCGCGCGTCCCACATGTTTGAGAAAGTCCTGATTGCCAATCGCGGTGAGATCGCGTTGCGCGTGATCCGTGCCTGCAAAGAGCTCGGTATCCGCACACTGGCTATTTATTCAGAGGCGGACGTCGATTCGCTGCATGTTCAGCTTGCGGATGAATCGATCTGCATCGGCGCTGCTCCAAGCTCGGAAAGTTATTTGAAAATCGATCGCATCATGAGTGCAGCCGAGATTGGCGACGTCGACGCGATTCATCCCGGCTACGGATTTCTCGCGGAGAACCCGCATTTCGCAGAAGTCTGTGAGAGCTGCAATATCAAGTTCATCGGGCCCTCTTCACGCGCAATGCAGGCGATGGGCGATAAAAATGCTGCTCGCGCTTTTGCA
>VBQC01000176.1 GCA_005887825.1 Verrucomicrobiota bacterium
GGTTTATATCGAGAAGCTCATCATCAATCCGCATCACATCGAATTTCAGATTGTCGCCGATAGCCACGGACACATCGTTCATCTCGGCGAACGCGATTGTTCCATTCAGCGGCGCAATCAGAAGGTGATCGAAGAATGCCCATCGCCGCTGATGACGTCGGGGCTTCGCAGGAAAATGGGAAACGCCGCTGTGAAGCTGGCCAAATCCGTCGGATACGAGAATGCGGGCACGATCGAGTTCCTCGTCGATCAAGATCGGCATTTTTATTTCATCGAGATGAACACGCGTATCCAGGTGGAACACACGATCACGGAAGAGGTTTACGGATGCGACCTGGTGAA
>VBQC01000040.1 GCA_005887825.1 Verrucomicrobiota bacterium
GGTTCTTTGAAATCGCCAGCGTGCTCGTGCGTCTCAATCACGCTGCCAGCTTCATCGTAAACGCGGATCACAGCATCATGTGAGCGACTGCGATGCTTGGCGTATCCGATTGCATTGCTGATTGCATCCGGCTCAGCGTACCAGAGGCGACCGAATGGCAGCGCATCGGAAATCAGATGGACGTCGCGGTTATCGTTGCGCGGTCGGACTTCGTAAACGTGCATAGGGAACCGTAGACGCATTAAGTGCAGTGCTTGCCTAGATCATTGATCTCCCAATGGTTCGCGATACAACCTCGGAGGCTTGGCTGTCTGCTGTAGCTGATTAATGTACTTCGCGAACTCCTCACTGTACCAATGCGAGCGTGAACGCCAATAAGCCTGAACTCCAGGATATCCGTTGATATCGCGCATGGCCGCTTCCCACCCACGCCACAGACGTGGATCCACATCCCCCTCCAAGTGTCCATAATAGGCCTCCTCGTAGGCTCGAAACAGCTGGAGCATGACCTGAGCGAAGCCTACGAGATCGGTGCCTTCGAGAGATTCGAAGTCGTGGAGACCGCGATAATACAATTCTCTTAAATCCGGATGCTCTGCGAGTTGTCGAGACAACAGAGTGAAGATTTCTGATATCGAACGCCTCGAAGCTAGTCGCGTCGCGCGAGCACTGTTGCGGACTTCCGTCGCCACATAAATCAGAGAAACGACGACGCCAATTGCGCCGACGATTTGACCGATTGCACTAATCGCTTCCCAATTCACGGCATGGTTAAGTTACGATGACATATTGGCCGGATCATTTGCCGTCCGGCAATCAAAAACGATTCTAGCGCGGTCTGGCGAAGCGGGTGAGTCATCGGGGATTGTTCTTTATCGACCGAGCGTGTTTGAATCGGTGAGGGCGCTCCAGCTTTATCCACCATTTTGTACACCGATGGAAAATTTTGAGCGTATTTGAGCGCGAGTTGAGATAAGGCGATTTTGACGGTTTACCTATGATTGAGCGCGTTAGAGCGAGTCAGGATCATTTGAGAATATCGCCCGGCTATTGATGCCATTGAGGCACTCTACCAACTGAGCTAAGATCCCGTAAAAGGAATCCCAACTTCCAATTGCCAATTGCAATGAAGAAAAGCGTTCAACGTGCCACGATGAGCCAAACCCCGGTGAAACGCAGAGCAAAACCCAAACGCCGCTTACCACTTGGCTTCGAACAAGTTTTAGCGGAAGCTTTGCAACAAAGAACCGTTTATGATGTTTAATCGACGGAGCAAACCTATGGAACGACTCACGATCTTGGCATTTTGTTTGATTTCAACGCTCGCAATCGTCACTCCTCCCGTCGATGCGCAGACAAACGCGCCGTTTAGCCAAAATGCTTCTCCCGGAGCAGTGAACGGTAGATCCCCCACCAACAACGCGCGTCCAAACGCGCCGATCTCACGCAATGTCGCTCGCGGGCCAGTAAGCCCCGGCTCTCGGGCGATCAACTCGCCGCCGGCCCAAATCGTCGGTCAACGTGCCATAAATCTGCGGTCGAACTATTCGCCATTGATGCGGCGATTGAATCCTACTTTGGCGGAAATGAGCGCTCGACCAACCGCGCAAATTGACAATGCGCAATCAATCCCGGGTATTCCAGCGAGACGCGAAATCGCGCAGCCGGTCGCGAATGCTCAGCCGGTAGTCAAAACTGACAATTCACAACCAACCAGCGCCGATTTGCCGAGGCGCCAAGTGTCCGAAGGCCCGGAAGCGATCGACACTCAACGCATCGCAAGGAACAATCATGGGCAACCAATCACTCGTGATTTAGCGAACCGTGAAACCAGACGGCACACGGCGAGGTGGAATCAGCAAAGTGAAAGGAATCGCGCTAGCTATTCTGATGCGCTCCGCCGTCATCGACACGAATGGCATAATTGCGATTGGTGGAAGCAACGTTTCACAACCATCGTTTTAGTTAACAGCGGATATTATTATTTGAACGCGGGCTATTGGTATCCCGCCTTGGGCTACGATCCTCTCAACAGTTATTACGATTACGATGGCCCGATCTACACTTACGGTAATCTGCTGCCCGACCAGGTGATCGTGAATGTTCAAGTGGCATTGCAAGAGGCGGGTTACTACGGCGGTCCGATTAACGGTTCGCTTAGCGTAGAGACGCGTGCCGCCCTGGCGAATTATCAACGTGACCAGGGTTTGCTTATTACGGGAGCGATCGACGAGCCAACGATCGAGTCGCTTGAATTGTATTAGCGCTCCTGCGGGGTGTTTTGATCTTAAACCTCCTCCCTTGAAGGGCTCAGCGCGCGTCCATTCATCGCATCATTGGCCGTAGCGTTCGTCGGAATCGCTCGAGCGACGGGACCGTCGCGACCACCTTGTCGATCTTAGGGTCGATGACCGTGACCGATTTCCTGCGACCGTTGAACACGGCTGCTCACGGCGAAGCTTTTTTTGGCGCGAGGGAGGCGACGATTTTCTCGAAACGCGGATCGCCGCGCAGTGAGTCCCATTCGGGATCAAGGCGTAATTGACCATACGATGGTCCGCCTGGAAGTTTGCTCACTATGTCCAGCCGTTCCAAGGCGAGATTCTCCTCGCCGATGCGTGCGTAGATGCGGGCCAGATTAGTGATCAGCGGCACGCCAAGCACCGCATCTTTTGTAGGCGGAAGCATGTCGCAGGCGGTCCGGCCCTCCTGGATTGCTTTCTCTTTATTGCCTAACTCGGCGTCGATGAGTGCCAACACGCTCAGCCGGTCCGCACTCCGGGGTTGATCACGGCTGATTTTCTCCGCTCCAGCCCGTGCGACTGTAAACGCCGAATGTGCGGCAGGCGCGTCTTGTCGCAGTTTAGCCAGTAGACCCTCATACCACGCATGCGGGAATTGGAAGATGCCGCCAATGTAGCCTTCGCTGGGAATGTTCGCCAGCGCACGCGCCGCCGCAGCAGGGTCGCGTTCGCGAAGAGCGAGTTCAAAAGAGGTTTCAGACACGTCGGCTGCGGACGACGGGCCTTCGGCCTCGATCGTGTTCACCACGGCGCGCAGGGGCGCAATGTCCGCCTGCGCGTCGACCCCGATCCAGGCTGGATTGGTTCGGAGGTTGATGCTTCGCGGTTCCAACGCCAGCGCACGATTGGCCATCGCGATTGCCTCTCCGTAGTTGCGTAAGCCCTCGTAGACATATCCCAGATGGGTGATCGACACAATATTGCGAGGGTCCAGATTCACTGCCCGTTCAAGATTCCGAATAGCTTCCTCCCAGCGCCCTTGACGCCTGTCGATTAGACCGAGAAACTGAAAGATCTCCGCGTTGTTAGGGAGGGCACTTTCAGCCTTTTCCAATTCCTCTCGAGCCCAATCGTAGTTTAGATAACCCCAATAAAAGTGAATCGCCTGCGCGAGATGCGTCTCGCCGGAATCAGGTTGAAGGCGAACCGCCGCTCTGACACTCGTTTCGGCTAACCCCAAGCGAGTTTTCGTGTGATCGAAGGTAAACCAGTATATTAAGTCGTGCGCATAGGCGAGCTGACAATGAGCGAGAAGAAATGCCGGGTCGCGCGCTACCGCTTGGTCTAGCAACTGCACGGCTTTAAAAGCATCCTGTTCCTGTCGTCGAATAGGGTTGATATTCTGGCCGTAGAGGAGTTCTTTTGCTTGCAGGTAGAGATCGTAGGCAACCAGGTCAGAGGTAGGTCGCTTGGTGATTGCACTCTTTTCCTTTGGAGACAGCTTGGCCTGAAGCTGATCGGCGATTTTTTGCGCAATCTCGCTCTGGATGGCAAAGACATCGGCGAGATCGCGATCATAGGTCTGTGCCCAAAGATGCGCATCGGTGCGGGCGTCAACGAGCTGCGCCGTTACCCTGACGCGGTTAACCGCGCGCTGAACACTTCCTTCCAGCACATGGGCCACGCCGAGTTGTTGCCCAATTTCGCGCAAGTTCCGTGGGCTGCCGCTTTTGTAGAGCATGACCGAAGTGTGGCTGATGACTTTTAAGTCCGCGACTTTCGCGAGATTGGCTAAAATTTCACCCTGCACGCCGACAGTGAAGAATGCGTTCTCCTGATTTGCGCTCAGATTTTCGAATGGGAGCACTGCGATGCTCTTTTCCGGCGCGGCCAGCGGCGATCGCGCGCGATAACGGGAAAATATTGCGATGCCAGCCACGATTACCGCGAGCACGAGCAATGCTGCTGTCATCGCCGCCCAACGCACTCGCGCGCTGTGCTTCTTCAAGGCTTGGAATTTTTTTGGCAGTTGCGGATTTCCGACTTTATCCGCATAGAGGTTCACGATCGCGACACGCACTCCATGCTTCACTTCGCATACGCCAAGATCGTGCAGAAGCGGTCGCCATTGTTCGTATTCTTCCAGATCCTCGGCGACATGCTTGGAAAGAAGAATGTGCCCGGCATCCCCGCAATCCATCACCCGCTTCGCCACGTTGACGCCGGCACCTGCGATATTCGCCCGTTCGTTGACATCAATAACGCCGCTAACCGGCCCACTGTGCACGCCCATCCGAAGTTGTAAGCGTGGATGCTCTTTGAGGACGCGACTGATTTCGACTGCGCATTGCGCCGGCGCTTCCGGGCTGGTGTGAAAGACCAGCCCCATGCCGTCACCTGTTGGAATCTTAATTAAGCGACCGGTGGCTTCTGCTTTCTGATATTGATCCGAACTGCGGACGACTTTGGTCAGCTCGTCAACCACCGCCCCCTGTTCGTTAATCGAAAACTTCGAGTAGCCGACGATGTCGATGAACAAGACGTGCGCGATCTCAAGCTGGATCTCTTTCTTAATCTCAGCGGACATCTTGTCGCGCCTGGCAGAGTTTTTGGAAAGCTGGATCCGCGCGCAAGGAGTCCCAAATCGGATCGAGCCGGAGCAGCGGAATAGTAAGCGACACGCGATAGACCTTCCGATTTTTCAATTCTCGGAAGAAGGAGTTCATCTTGGCCTGTTGCCTACGTAGTCTCGGCTATCGTGGTCATCACGTCGAGCCTGGAATCGGCTGCCTTACGTACATAACCAAAAGGAGTGACAGTCTTTAGACTGCATTTCGATTTTAGATTTCCGATTTTCGATTTCGGATTTAACGTGCGTATGAAACTTCCGGGCAGTCGATGCAACAAGACGAAACACAACTTCGCGATGGGAGAATTGTGCGCAGTGAAGATCCGCTCAATCTCGAGATGCCGTTCGAGAGGCTCGACAGTTTCATCACGCCGATCGAATCGTTTTACGTTCGAACGCACTTTCCGATTCCGAAGATCCATAGGGATGAGTGGTGGTTGCATGTGGAGGGCGAAGTCGAAAAACCATTCGCGATAAATTACGAGGAGTTGCTCGAATTAGAATCGCGCACAATCCCAGCAACGCTCGAGTGCGCCGGCAACAACCGAAATTTTCTTCAGCCCAAAGTCAAAGGTGTGCAATGGGGACTCGGGGCTGTCGGCACTGCCCAATGGACCGGTGTTCCATTATCGATCTTGCTCGATCGCGCGGAAGTAAAACCCGAAGCGCGCGAAGTAATTCTTGAAGGCGCCGACCGCGGCAGACTCGATGATCCGAAAGCTCCGCCCGGGGAATTGAAATTCGCGCGCAGTATTCCGGTGAGTAAAGCGCACACCGACGTTCTTCTCGCTTACAAAATGAACGACGCCGATCTTCCCCCCCAACACGGATTTCCGCTGCGCGCAATTGTGCCGGGATGGTACGCGATGGCGTCCATCAAATGGTTGCAGCGCATCATCATTACCGACCAGCCGTTCACCGGATATTATCAGACCATGGATTATTCGTACTGGAGGCGGCGAGGGGACATGGCTGATCTCGCGCCGCTCACCGAAATGCAAGTCAAAGCGGAAATCGCCAAGCCGGCTCAAGGCAAAATCGTCCCGGCAAATTCCAATGTGCGCGTGCATGGCGCCGCGTGGACAAGCGACGGGGAAATTACGAAAGTTGAGCTCAGCACAGACGGCGGGGCGAGCTGGAAGGAAGCCAACTTGATCGATCAGGCGATTCTGAATGCATGGCGTCTTTGGGAATTTGAATGGTGCACACCGTCGAAACCCGGGAAACAAACGCTTGTCGCTCGCGCAATCGATTCACGCGGCCGAACTCAGCCGGCCGAGCGCGACCCGGATCGCGGTACATACATGATCAATCATCTTCTGCCGATCAGTATAGAAGTGCGATGAATCGATTCTGGGTAGCGCATGCGTCTCGCATGCTGGCGAGCGCGTCCTCGCGATCGCGAACTTTCTCGACGGCTGGGATCTGCTCGATAGCTGCGAAGTCGAGAGGGAGTTCGTTTCGGCGCGACGCCGAAACCAGCACGCGGGACGCGTGCGCTACCCGGAACGTGGAGTGCGATTCTCGATCTTGTTGAAGTTCGCGGCGCATTCGGGTTAAATCGTTTCAATGTCGCTCGTATTTAAAACCATCCAGACTGAAGGCATCGCGGAACTTTCTTACCTCCTCGGTGACGATGACGAAGGGATCGGAGCGATTTTCGATCCAAGGGCGGACATAGATGTTTATGTGGACATGGCGCGCGAAGCAGGCCTCGCCATCACGCATATCTTCGAGACTTTGCGCGCGACTGGAATCGGCGAAGATTTACGCCAGCAGCGAGGGCGACGCCCAATACGGATTCTCTCCCGAGAAATTACGAGACGGCGACCGTTTCACATTTGGTGAAGTCGTGGTCACGGCGCGACATACCCCTGGTCACACCCCCGAACATCTGTCGTATCTCCTCGCCGAAGCGGACCATCCCGACACACCGTGGGGCATACTCACCGGCGATTCGTTGTTTGTCTCATCTGCTGGTCGGCCGGACTTGTTAGGAGTGGATCACACCAAAGAGCTGGCCGAGAAACAGTTTCACACGCTGCGTGATTTTTACCTCAAGCTGCCTGATCACGTGATAATTTATCCGAATCACGGCGCGGGCTCGCCCTGTGGTGCGGACATCGGCGACCGTTTGAGCAGCACGATCGGGTACGAGCGGAAGTTCAATAAATTTCTGCAATTCGCAGACGCGAAAAGCTTC
>VBQC01000365.1 GCA_005887825.1 Verrucomicrobiota bacterium
CATGCACCGGGGCGATTCACGCCCACGCCCTGCGTATTCGGGCAGAGGTGACGTCGCCCGGCGAGGCAATTGCGACAATGCCCACACGTGATGTGACCCTCGCCGACAACGAGATCGCCGCGCGTGAACCCTTTCACGTGATCGCCGACAAGATCGACAACGCCGACAAATTCGTGGCCGATCGTCATGGGCACCGGGATCGTTTTTTGCGCCCAGGCGTCCCAGTTATATATATGTACGTCGGTCCCGCAGATGGACGTTTTCACGACGCGGATGAGCACGTCGTCTGCGCCGACTTTGGGAACCGGAACTTCCTCGAGCCACAGCCCCGACTCGGCTTTGGTCTTCACGACGGCTTTCATCATTTTTTGCACGACAAAGATTATTCGAAGCCGTGCGCGAAGTCGAACGTGGCAATAGGACTGCGCGAATCGGCGGCTTATCTGCGCTTGCGCCTGATTCGTTCCTTGGGAATGATGCGACAGCATGCCCGTAACTCTTGAGCAAACCGGGACGAACGCCGTTACGCCGCGCTCCGTTTTCGTTTTGCGATTCATCAGCACGATTGCGCTTTGGTCCATCGCGCTCGTCATCGCATTCTCTGGATTCGAAATCTTATTTTGGCTTTTGATCAGCGTGTTCGGACTGATCGGGCTCCTGGAATTTTACCGGATGCTCGATCACAAAGGTCTGCCGAATTTCAAGATTACAGGAATGATCTGCGGCGCTGTCATGCTCGGCGGCAGTTTTTATTACTTCTCCAAAATTGGGCCGGCCCATTCCTACGACTTCGAAGTCGCGGTATTGCTCTTTTTTTTGCTTACGGTTTTCGCGCGGCAGATGTTTGCGCGCCTGCGCCATGACGAACCGTTGCAAACGATGGCTTACACTTTGTTCGGCCTGCTTTATGTACTTTGGCTTTTTAACTTCATCACAAAGATCGTTTATCTTACGCCGCGCTCGAGCGCTGGCGTCGTGACGGGACAGTTCTATGTCTTGTATCTGATCGCGGTCACAAAATTCAGCGACATGGGCGCCTATCTGACCGGCAGCGCGATTGGGCGCCATCTCATGGTTCCTCACATCAGCGCAAAAAAAACCTGGGAAGGTTTTTTCGGGGCGCTCGGGTTTGCGCTGTTTTGCAGTTTGGCGCTGTACAAGCTAATGCCGGGCCATTTGTCCGCGCTCAGCTGGACACATGCGACAATACTGGGATTGCTTCTCGGATTCGCAGCGGTCATCGGTGATTTGGCTGAATCCATCATCAAACGCAGCACGGGTGTAAAGGATTCGGGGAACCTGCTGCCGGGAATCGGTGGTGCGCTCGATCTTTTGGACAGTCTGCTTTTCACCGCGCCCCTTTTGTTTTTCTATCTGCGATTAGTAATTCATGTTCCGTAAAGAGCTTCTTACAGAATTGACGAAATGATCAGAATGGAACAGGCGACGAAACCGTATGATTTATGCGGCGAGGTAATCGGTGCGGCGATGAAAGTGCACTCAGCTCTCGGACCGGCATTTCTCGAGTTGGTTTATCAAAATGCGCTGATTTGGGAACTACGGAAGTGCGGATTCAAAGCTGAAGAGGAGAGACCAATCAGCGTTCAGTACGGAATAGAGCGCCTGGAGTTCAAGAAAAAATTTCGCCTCCCGAAGAAAGAACAGGTCTGTTTCTGATTTGGTCGAGTCATTTTGTTAATTCTGTT
>VBQC01000041.1 GCA_005887825.1 Verrucomicrobiota bacterium
ATACGGCTGATCAACGGAGGCAGAATATCCCGAGTGGCGTCGTTATGGCTGACGATCATATTCGCCAGCTGATTTATGGCATGGTGCTTTCGGCGGCAGCTACCCAATTCAGCTGCATCCCTGGCTCGTTCCGCATTCCGTGCAAACGCCGCATGCGCCCGCACGAATCACCTTGTCGCTGCCGCACACCGAACATGTGATCTCCATAAAGATGCTGCCAAGTGCGACCATTACCCGGTCCGCATGGCCGCTGCCATTTCCGGCCTGTCCCGCAGTGGCGGGATTGTTGGACGGATGGTTGGTGATCACGTCAATCAATTCTTTCTCGCCGGTGCGCGCCAAATCAGCTACCGGCCGATTCAGAGCTTTCTTCTCGATCTCAACAATTTCCTTGAGCGGCAAGTCCGGCTGCGCCCGGTTCGGCGCGGTCGCCTCCCTGTAGCCTTTGATGAATTGGCACCCCAACCAGCGAAAAACGTAATCAGTAATGCTGGTGGCATGACGAATGTCCGGGTTTTTCGTGAAGCCGCTCGGCTCAAATCTTTGATAGGCGAACTTTTTCACCAGACTCTCCAGCGGCACGCCGTACTGGAGCGCAATCGACGTGAGTGTGCCGACGGTATCCATTAACCCGCCGATCGTGCTTCCCTCCTTCGACATCGTGATGAAAAGCTCCCCGGGCTGGCCATCTTCGTACAAACCGACCGTGATGTAACCTTCGTGACCGGCGATCTCGAACCGGTGCGTCAGCGATGAGCGCGTGTCGGGCATGCGATGCCGGACCGGTTGGTCCAGACGGCTGCGCAGCATCGTGAGTTCTTCCTCCAATTCGAGAATACGTTTTTGAAGTCCCTCACGCTCAGCGGCAACATTCAGTAGGCCGGCATCACCGATGCCGGTGACAGCGGCGCCCATGTCTTTTGTCTTGCGCGTGTTCAGAGGCGCAGATCGTTTCGAGCCATCGCGATAAATCGCGATCGATTTCAATCCCAGTCGCCACCCTTCCACGTAGGTGTTCATGATGTCGTCCACGGTGGCCGCTTCTGGCATATTGACGGTTTTAGAAATCGCGCCGCTCAGGAATGGCTGTGCAGCGGCCATCATCCGCAAATGCGCCATGTAATTGAGACTGCGTTCGCCTTTGAACGGTTTGAACGCGCAATCAAAGATCGACAAGTGCTCCGGCTTTAGTCCCGACGAAATCGTCGATCCATCGGCGTCGGTGATATCCTCGATTGTGTCGAACGCGTCGATGTGAGCTATGATGCGCTCGATCTCCTCGGAATTGTAACCCAGTTTTTCGAGCGCAGGTTTGACTGTCTGATTGACAATCTTGAGCATTCCACCGCCCGCGAGCAGCTTGTATTTTACGAGCGCAATGTCCGGTTCGATTCCGGTGGTGTCGCAATCCATCAGGAAACTGATTGTGCCCGTCGGCGCGAGCACGGTGACTTGCGCGTTACGATAACCGTAGCGCTTTCCGAGTTCCGCTGCCCTGCCCCAAACTTTCGCGGCTTCTTCTTTCAAATGCGCGAATTCTTTAGCGTCCGAGATTTCGCGCACAGCGCAGCGATGCAGCTCGATCACTTCCAGCATCGATGCGACGTTGTCTTTGGCGGCCGGCTTCGCCACGCCGCTGGCTCGCGCATCGCGATAGCCTGGGAACGGCCCTATCACTCGCGCCAGTCGCGCGCTTTGTTCGTAGGCTTCGCCGGTCATCATGGCGGTTATCGCGCCGCAGAGCGCCCGGCCTTCCACGCTGTCGTAACCATACCCGTAACTCATGATCAGCGAGCCGAGATTCGCGTAACCAAGTCCAAGCGTTCGGAAAATGTGCGAGTTTTCGGCGATATCTTTGATGGGATAACTCGCGTTATCGACAATGATTTCCTGCGCGGTGATGAATACGCGCACCGCCGCTTTGAATCGCTCGACATCAAAATCGCCGTCCGCGGTCTTGAACTTCATCAAATTGAGAGAGGCGAGATTGCACGCCGTGTTATCGAGGAAAAGGTACTCCGAGCACGGATTAGTTGAATTTTGGCGATCCGTGCCTTTGCAGGTGTGCCACTTGTGGATTGTGGAATCGAATTGCATCCCCGGATCGCCGCAGATGTGCGTTCCTTCGGCGATTTTGCGCAACAGCGTGCGCGCCTCCTTGCGTTCGCACGGCTTGCCGTCGGTCACGCGCCGCGTCCACCACTCACGGCCTTCCAGCGCCGCTTCCATGAATTCGTCGCTTACCCGCACGCTCACGTTTTCGTTTTGATACATGACCGAGCCGTACGCGTCGCCGTTGTAGCTGCCGTCATAGCCTTGCTCGATTAGTGCCCATGCTTTTTTCTCTTCCTTCTGTTTGGCGTCGATGAACTCTTCGATGTCGGGATGCCAATCTTTGAGCGTGTTCATCTTCGCAGCGCGGCGCGTTTTGCCGCCGCTCTTCACCACGTTCGCAACCTGATCGTAAACTTTCAGGAACGAGAGCGGTCCGCTTGGTTTGCCGCCGCCGCTCAATTTTTCTCTCGTCGATCTTAGCGAAGTAAGATCCGTGCCCGTGCCGCTGCCGTACTTGAAGAGCATCGCTTCGCTCGTCGCCAGTCGCATGATGTCTTCCATCGTGTCGCCCACGCTTTGGATGAAGCAGGCGCTTCCCTGTGGATATTCGTACTGCGACGCGGCCCGTTCCGCCTTGCCAGTCTCGCGGTTGTAAAAATAATTGCCGGCTCCCGCATCTTTGCCCACACCGTATTGATGATACAATCCAACATTGAACCAGACCGGCGAATTAAACGCTCCGTGCTGGTTCACGCAAAGCCAGGTCAGTTCATCGTAAAAAGTTTGCGCAGCTTCTGCATCTGCGAAGTAACCATCCGCGATTCCCCAATCGGTAATCGTGCGCGTAACCCGATGAATCAATTGCCGCACCGAAGTTTCTCTTCCGCCTTTATGGGGATCCGTGCCGTTGGCGATGTCGCCATAGAAATATTTCGAGACCGCTATCTTGGTTGCGAGTGCGCTCCAACTTTTCGGGACTTCGATCTCCTCTTGCCTGAAGATAATCTTGCCGCTGTCGTCGGTTATCTCCGCTGTGCGGCGTTCCCATTCGATCTGATCGAATGGCGCGACGGTGGCCTCGCTGAAGACGCGCTCAAAATGCAGGCCGCTATTTTTCTTCTTTTCGACCCTGTTTTTTCGGCGGTCAGCCGGTTTAGGCGATCCAAGTGAAGCAGGCGGGATTCCGGGTTTTAATTGAATCATGGCGGTAGAGCGGTTGAGGTTGTGAATCAGATGGGAATAATCGTGAACAGCGAGGCCAACAACTTGTGAACTCCAGTCAACAACAAGTAATAGCGTGGCTGCCCAGCGGACATACAATATGCAGTACCAAAAGCATCCTAGGCAAGTCTAAAATTGTAACATTTTTCAGGAGTTTTTTTCTCCCTGAGGGAACCCCGGATTGCAGACCGTCACGCAACTCCGCGATTCGGGACTATGGCGGAAGGGGTGGGATTCGAACCCACGGCTTTTCCGAGGCGCCTGGGACAGACCAGTTCCCCCAGGTATAGACGGCATCGAGGGCATCAAAAAACGTTGACAATATTCTTACTTTCATTCTTACTTTTAGGACACTGATGGCAAGTTTAGGGTGACCATTACGACCGCAAGCGGAGCGGCTTTGAAGAAATGAAAACGCTATAAAAACATCGCTGAAAACCAACAATTGGGACGTTTCTCCCGCTCCGTAAAGCGCAATGTGCCAGCTCCGAAACTCTTGCAAGCGTTTTCCGTTCCGAACAGCAGCAGTTGCCCTTACTTACTCAGCGTTTGGAGCATACCCTTAACTCGCGCAACGTCAGACTGAAACCGCTCGGGATTTCGCTCTACAAATCGCTCATAGATGTTCAGCGCTTCTTCAAGCCCCTTGCGCGCTGCCTCCTGCCGGTTCTGAGCTGTATCAAGAACTGCCAGATTGTTCAGTGTCCTCGCCACGTCTGGCAGATAGGTGTCCGGGTTCTTTTGGGCCACCTCGCGATCGATCTTGAGCGCCTCCTCAAACCCCTTGCGCGCTGCCTCCTGCCGGTTCTGTTTTTGATCAAGAATTGCCAGATTGTTCAGTGTCCTCGCCAAGTCTGGCAGGTAGGCGGCCGGGTTCTTTTGGGCCACCTCGCGATCGATCTTGAGCGCCTCCTCAAACCCCTTGCGCGCTGCCTCCCGCCGGTTCTGAACTCCATCAAGAATCGCCAGGTCGTTCAGTGTGTGCGCTAGGTTCGGCAGGTAGGTGTCTGGGTTCTTTTGGGCTAACTCGCGACGAATCTCGAGCGCTTCCTCATACTCCTTGCGCGCTGCCTCCTGCCGGTTCTGAGCTCCATGAAGAATTGCCAGGTTGTTCAGTGTCCTCGCCACGTCTGGCAGATAGGTGTCCGGGTTCTTTTGGGCCAACTCACGACGAACCTTGAGCGCCTCCTCATACCCCTTGCGCGCTGCCTCCTGCCGGTTCTGAGCTGCATCAAGAATTGCCAGGTTGTTCAGTGTCTCCGCCGCGTCTGGCAGATAGGAGTCCGGGTTCTTTTGGGCCAACTCGCGACGAATCTCGAGCGCCTCCTCATACCCCTTGCGCGCTGCCTCGTGCCGGTCCTGATCTGCATCAAGATTTGCCAGGTTGTTCAGTGCGTCCGCCACGTCCGGTAGATAGGTGTCTGGGTTCTTTTGGGCTAACTCGCGACGAATCTCGAGCGCCTCCTCAAACTCTTTGCGCGCTGCCTCCATCCGCTTCTGATCTCGATCAAGAATTGCCAGGTTGTTCAGTGTGGCAGCGATATCGCCGCTATTTCCTTTAGACCTTGCTGATTCCAGACAACGCGCATAACCGGTGGTCGCTTTTTCGTAATGGTTTAGCTCTGCATTGAACCAAGCAAAAGCGAAATTAGCTACGAAACTGTCCGGTGACGTGTCGATTGCCCCTTGATAGGCTTTTTCTGCGTCGTCAAAACGGAACTGGACTGTGAAAAGTTGAGCTTTGAGCAGCCAAGCTTGAATCGCCTCTTCTTTAGCGGCTTTCGAGAGCTTTCGCAGTTTTTCATCGCTGAGAGTAACGAGCGCTTGATCGACCTTCCCCTCTAAAAATAACCGCATCGCTGTCCGGTAAAGTTCAGAGCCGATGCCTGGCTTTTGCTTGGCAAGCCTTTCGGCCACCTCCTCCGCCGCCTCTTTGGCTTGATCGCGTTCTTGACCGAGTTTGGCTAGTTCTGCAGCACTCGCATTTTGCGCTTCCTCAAATTTCTTTCTGTATGTTTTATCGATCGCCTCGACACTTTTCAGCTTGTAAAAGCGGCGCGCCATTTCTTCGCGATCACCTTCTTTGCACAGAAGGATTATCGCCGGCCTCTCCTCAGGATCGGCCGGAAGTGTCAACTCCAACTGGATGTCGTTGACAACAACATAGCCCTCCTTGCGAACAATAAGACGCACCGTGTCACCGGGTCTCTTATTCGGAAAAGCGAACGTAAACTTTCCGTTGGCATCTGTGTTATTAGGGTTCCCCGCAATCGCGCTGATCTCCACATTCCCCATCGGCGGGCCGCCAAGCTCATTTGCCAAAACCAAGCCGCGGAGGCTGGCGGCTGCTTGGACTTTGGACACGACCACCACCAGCGCAAGGATGATGAATGTGCGAGCGGACATGGCTCGTTACGGAGCAGTTGGAAGAGTAATGGTGAGCTTTATCTCTCCGGTTTTGGCTCTCTGCGGAGCGGTACCCTGAATGTCGTCGGATTCTGTCGATCCGCCCCAGGGGTCGAGATTAGTCATACTGTGCAGAGTCTCTTACGCACATTGCGAATTTAGCCCAATGCTGCGTCATCTACGTTATCCTCGGCGATGTTCTTACCCTTGTTCTTACTTGTGCTGTCGCTGCTCGCTTTTCAATACCGATTTACCTATCAAAAACTAAGATTTGGCGGAAGGGGTGGGATTCGAACCCACGGTGGGTTTCCCCACGCTCGATTTCGAGTCGAGTGCCTTAAACCGGACTCAGCCACCCTTCCCCTCATTTACCTTGGAATTGTATGGGAAGCTGACAGCTTCCCCGGCAGCTGTCTAGCAATCATAGCGAACCGCGCAGCGCAACCTTTAACGAGTCTGGTTGGCCCAAGAATCGTCGAATATTTTGAATCTAACTGCGACTCGGCCTCAATCTCATTTTCAAAGAAATCATTATGGAAATACGATTACTATCTTGCGTTGGGTCACTCGTGTCTGCCATCGGCGCGATCGCGCAGACTCCCACCCCCGCGCTACTGACGAGGAATCTTCTCCCATGGCGACGGTAAGGATGAAATCAGAGTTGCATCCGAACTGTTCAACGCCAGCTTGCTGACTTCATTACCATAATTCTTATGCGCACTTTGTTCCGACTTTTCTTTCCGTTGTATTTAATCGCGTCCGGTTTGCTGCTGGCCAGTACCGCTCCCGCGCAGAAATTGCCGGACACGACGCGGCTTCTCCGTTTCCCAACGACAAACGGAACACAGATCGTCTTTTGCTACGCGGGCGAACTCTACACGGTCGGCAAAGAAGGCGGCATCGCGCGTCGCCTGACGAGCGGCCCTGGTTACAGCTCATTCCCGCGTTTCTCGCCGGACGGCACGCAGCTCGCCTTCACTTCGCAATATGACGGTAACACTGAAGTTTATGTGATGCCGGCCGAGGGCGGCGCGCCCAAGCGGTTGACTATGACCGCGACGCTGGGGCGCGACGATATTTCGGATCGGATGGGGCCCAACAATATCGTGATGACCTGGCAAAACACGAAGCCGCTGATCGTTTTCCGCACCCGGATGAAAACGTTCGATGACTTCATCGGCCAGCTTTACACGGTCGGCCTGGACGCCGAGCTTCCGCAGCAGGTGCCGGTGCCGCGCGGCGGATTCGTTTCGTTCTCGCCCGATGATTCGAAGATGGCGTACAACCGCGTCTTCCGGGAGTTCCGCACGTGGAAACATTATCGCGGCGGAATGGCGGACGACGTCTGGATTCACGATTTCAAGACCGGTAAGACGGAAAACCTGACCAACGATCCCGCACAGGATATTTGCCCAATGTGGGGGCCGGACAACCGCATCTATTTTCTCTCCGACCGCGATGGCCGGATGAATCTTTTTTCCACGGACCTTGCGAGCAAAG
>VBQC01000042.1 GCA_005887825.1 Verrucomicrobiota bacterium
TCCAGACTGGTGGCGCGCTCTAGGAAAGGAACCTCCAGGATTGAGCGGCCAGGCTGGATTCCAAAGACAAGAACACGCATGATCGAGACTCTTGATAGAGCAGGCGCAGCGGCATCAACAGACGAGGCGCTCATGAACGATATTTCACGTCGCCGGCACGACGCGCTCACGGAGTTATATGGACGCCACTGCCAAAGACTCAGAGCAATGATCGATGGTGTCGTTCATGAAGGGTCCGAGACTGACGATGTTTTGCAGGAAATTCTTCTCCAGATCTGGACAGAAGCCGGGCGCTATAAACCAAAGGCGGGCAAGCCGCTCGGTTGGATGGTGACGATCGCTCGTCGTCGCGCCATCGACCGATTGCGCAGGCGTCAGGCCTATTCTCGGGCTCGGGAACGTTATGGGAGAGGACTGGCGCAACAGCCACGAAATCTTCGTCGTGAAGCGTATGATCCTTTTGTCTTGAACGATCTGCATCGCTTTCTCGAGAAATGCATAGGAGCGCTGCCGCGGCTTCAACGCGAAGCGGTCCAGCTCGCTTTCTTCGAGGGATTGAGTCACAGCGAAATTGCCGCTGCGACGCACGCTCCGCTTGGCACGGTAAAAACGCGCCTGGAACTGGGTCTGCGAAAACTAACCCATGCGATAAGACCGCTGCGTCACAAAATCTAACCACCAATAGGCACGAAGAAACACGAATTCTGAAGCCCGAACCCTGAATCGTGTTATTCGTGGTTAATTCCCGACCTGTAATTTTTTCCTTTTCATGCTAGCTTTGCGTAAATGAATACGCCTCAAATCACCGCCTACCTCAAGACTTACTGCGGCTGGAGCGCCGGCGTGCGCGCCGTGCTCACAAAATACAACCTTGCCTATACGGAAAAGGACATCATTCAAAATCCTGCGTTTCGCTGGGAGATGGAAACTAAAAGCGGACAGCCGCTTTCGCCTTGTGTTGAAATCAATGGGCGCATGCTCGCTGATGTCAGCGGCGAGGAAGTCGAGCAGTACTTGATCGACAATAAGATTGTCCAGGAAAGCGACGCGGCGACGGACGTTCCGACGAACGCGCCGTGCCCGACCGAGCAACACGAAGGCGTGGTGAAGCTCAATTTGTAGCCGGCTGCCTTGTAGAGGCCGTGCGGCCTGCCCATGTGACCCATGCGTCGTTTGGGTCATACCTCTTGATCACCTGCGCCCTACAGGTTTCGCGTACGCGAAATATGTGGCAAAGTCGTGTCTATATCTGGAATGAAATTGTTCGCTCGTCTCCGATCCAGAAATAAGAAAAGTGGAAATCGCCTTTTCCGCTACGGCTGGAAGGTTGCGCTGTTCGTTGTGGTCGCCGCCAGTGGTCTCGCTGTTTTCCTGTTCTACGGCGCGTGGGCGCAGACCTTCGACATGAAAAAGGTCGACGAAATGCCGGAGCGAAATACCGTTTTCGATGTCGATGGAAAGATCTACAGTCGTCTCGCTGGCGCGAACCGTCTGAAGGTTTCGCTCAATCAAGTCTCACCGCTTTTTATTGCCGCGGTGCTGACCCGCGAAGACGCCCGCTTCTATGAGCATAAAGGGATTGATTGGAAGGGAATTCTTCGGGCTCTTGTCCACGATATCATGAGCGGCTCAGCCAAGGAAGGTGCCAGCAGCATCACCCAGCAGCTTGCGCGCAATAGTCTTCCGCTCGGTGGCCGCACGATCAGCCGAAAATTACTGGAAGCCATGGTCGCTCTGCGCATCGAGCATCAGTTCACCAAGCAGCAGATTCTCGAGCTCTACGTAAACCGCATTTATTTCGGCACAGGCTGTTACGGGGTTGAAACCGCCTCACAAGCGTATTTCGGCAAGAGCGCGTCGAAGCTGAATCTTCCTGAAGCCGCGCTCCTTGCTGGATTGATCCGGAGTCCAAATCGTTTTTCGCCGTTAAAAAATCCAGAAGGCGCGAAGACCCAGCGCAACGCTGTTCTGAACCGCATGGTCACATTGAAAAAACTTTCATCCGCGGAAGCCGAAGAGGCAAAGCGCGCGAAAATTACGCCGCACCCCAAACGTCTGCCTTTTATCCAGGAGAATTATGCGATGGACGCGGTTCAGCGCGATCTGAACCCGCTGTTAACACAAGACCAGATCGATAACGGCGGGCTTTCAATCTACACCACGCTGGATCCAGCCGTGCAAAACGCCACGCAACAGGCACTCGAGACGCAACTCACCAAGATCGAGCATCAATCCAATTTCCATCATCCGCTCAAAGCAAGCTATCAGCCGCCCGAGAGCGGAGAAGGGGATTCGTCCATGCCATATCTGGAAGGCGCGGTTGTGGTGATCGATAACGCGAGCGGCGGAATTCGCGCGCTGGTCGGTGGGCGCGATTACGCGCAAAGCAAGTTCAATCGCGCGCTCGCGCCGGCAAACCGGCAGGTTGGTTCTGCATTCAAACCATTCGTTTATACCATCGCCTTCACTCACGGTCTCTTGCCGGGCGCTGCCATCAGCGACGGCCCCATTCAACCCGGCGAAATCGAAGGTGCTGGAAATTGGTCACCGGGCAATTCCGATGGAAGATATGGCGGCATTCTGCCCTGCTCTTACGGTCTCGTCCATTCGCGCAACACGATGAGCGTGCGCGTCGGTCAATTCGCCGGGCTCGACTCAGTGCAAAAGGTGGTCAACACGCTCGCTCTCGCTCAAACTGTTCCTCACGGGCCCGCGATTTATATCGGTTCATTCGAGACCGATCTGAAAGATCTTACCGCTGCGTACTCCGTTTTCCCGAATGCTGGTGTGCGCAAACAGGCTTACGTCATCGAGCGCATCGACGACCAGCAGCACAAGCCAATCTATCGCGCCGCACATATATCCGTGCCGGCGCTTGATGCGAGCGCGGCCTGGATGACTTCGGAGTTAATGGAAGACGTCTTGACGAGCGGCACGGCCGCCAGCGCAAGATCGCTCGGATTCAAATTGCCGGCTGCCGGCAAAACCGGAACGACCAACGATTACAAAGATGCCTGGTTCCTCGGTTATACCAATACGCTGACCTGCGGTGTGTGGGTCGGATTTGATCAACCCACAACGATCATTCCTCACGGTTACGGCGCCGCGCTCGCGTTGCCCGTGTGGACGCAGGTGATGAACAAAGCGGCGGAGCATTATCCAGCGCAGCCGTTGCAACCGACCATGCCGATCCAGCACGCCATAGTCTGCTCGATTTCAAATCAACTCGCCACCACTGGCTGCCAGGCGGCCGGGAGTGCTTACGAGATTGATCTGCCTGCCGACAAGGTGCCGGCCGTCGCGTGCCAGGTGCATGGCGGCGAACAATCGCCGTTTGCGCAGCAGTTGCAGGGTCTTCCTCAAAAAGCGGCGACCTTCCCGGGCCGCTTCTTCAGATCATTTCGCAAACTTTTTGGCGGAAGATGAGGCGGATAGGAGCTTTTCGTAATCATCGAGCGTGTCGATGTCGATCCTGCCTTCCGGAAACGGAAACTCCGCGACGCGTTCGCGGTTCGAGAGAATGACAGTCTTTGCGCCCGTCGCGTTATCGAGCGCGAGGAGCTCTTGAAAACAGGAACGACCGAATAGCGCCGGAACTCCCAGCGTGTTAGCATAACGTGACGCAACGATTGCTCTCTTGGTTTTTTCTCGCAGCGTGATAAGTCGCGCAATCGTGCGCGCCTCCACAAAGGGTTGATCGCAGACCAGCAATACGACCGCCTCCAGAGTTGGGGCGTTGTCGATCAATTTTCTTAGGCCGGCGCGAATCGATGTGCCGATTCCGAGGCGCCAATTCTGATTTTCAACAATTATCGCGCCCTCCGCTTTCAATTCGCGCTCGACTTCTTCGCGATCGCTCCCGATGACGACCACAGTCGGTGAGCAGCGTGCTTTCTTCGCTGCATCGACTATTCGGTGCAACAGACTTTTGCCGCGAAATTGAATGAGTTGCTTGGGCTGGCCGAGGCGTGAAGATTCGCCCGCCGCCAAAATCAGCGCGCCGGTCTTTCCCATCTGGGCAACCTAATTCGTCTTGGTGCGCTCTTTGTCCCGTGGATCGACATCTTTCTTTCGCGAAGTGATTGACCTTACCCGGGTCGAATTGAGGTAAGAGCGAAAGTGCTCCGCTACTGTGTCTTGAAGGTTTTTACCTTGCTGGTCACCCCGTCGCCCTTGCCGTTGGATTCCATCGAGTCGACCTTATAATAGTAAGTTGTCGCAGGCTGGAGGCCTTCTATGCGCACGCGGAAAACCGTATCGGGATGGCCAGGGTTCAGCCTGATTGGAGATTTCGCTGTCTGACTAAGGTCCTTGGGATTCGTACCGTAATGCACCACTCCGTAATGCTCGGGTGATCCCCCAGGGTTGTTGGTTGTCCACCTGACAATAGTCAAATAGGAGTCAGCCCGTTCAATTTCTGGCCCTTGAGTGATCTTGACGCTCCCGGCTTTTTTAGTAGTAGGGGCCACCTGTGCGGCTGCTGGCGTGGAGTAGAATAGGCTGGCCACCACCATACTCATCGCCAGCTTCAGAAGCAGTCTATTCATGGACAGACCTCCAGCCGAATCAACTAAATTCACATTCCCTTGGCAAGACGACCAAAGGGGCATGGAGGCCCCGGGCGACCCCCATGCATCCTCGCATCTGCCGTTTAGCGTTTTGCACTACGGAATAGGGTTCGGACTCGGGGTAGGCGACACGGCGCAGATTTCCGGTGGGCAGGGCGGAAGTGGCGGAGTTGGGATAAGGCTCCCATTACCTTGCCTCGAAGGCGAACAATTGGGGTCCGTTGCAGGGTTACAGGTCATGCAAGCGCCCGTAAACGTGTTGATGTCGGGGTAAGGTGTTGTGAAGCCGTCCGTGAGTGTCTGCAGGAATGCAACGATCTGGTTCTCCTCCGTGTCCGTCAGGCCTAGTTTGCCGGTCGTCATGTCGATAATGTTGGGGTTATTGACCTCGGGCACAGGCCAGCAGGTCACTCACCCCAACATTATCGACATGACGACCGGCAAACTAGGCCT
>VBQC01000364.1 GCA_005887825.1 Verrucomicrobiota bacterium
CGCTCGCAAAACGAGCACATGAGATAATGGATGCGCAGCTTGATGCGCGTCGTGATCGGCAGTGGCTTGTCCATGCCTAAGGAAAGAATGCGGATCACCTCCGGACATGTGGGCGTGAACCGGCAGATAAGCAGCACAATTTGCAGCTGAAACCAATTGCGGTGCTCCTGGACCACCGACGTGTCATCAGGCGGGCGCGGATTAGGAGTCCATTTCGACACTGGTTTTAGCCGTTTAATGTTGCACCTCCGGATTCTCAAACCAGTTAGTGGCCAGACATTCGCGCAGCGCCATGCGAGCGCGGTGGAGCATAACCCAGAGGTTGCTGTCCGAAATCGAAAGCGTCGCGCAGATCTCCTTGCTCTCGATTTAAGGCAGTCACGCATCGTCTGCCAGAATTCGTCACGATGCATGACTTCATCGGCCTCCGGTTTCCATTCTTTTGGGCCGTTCATGTGAACCCAGTAACCTTCCGGCACAAATTTTTCGGCGCATTCGTCGTCGAGAAATTCCAAGTCAGTGAACGAGGTCTCGCGGCCGAGCTTGCGGTAATAGTCGCAGAGCTTGTGCTTTAAAATGCCGCATAACCAGCTTCGCACCGTTGACTGGCCGGCGAACTTCTCATGGGCGCGCATGGCGGCGAGAAATGTTTCCTGAACGAGATCCTGCGCCACATCCGGTTTGCGCACGCGGGCCAGCGCATAGCGATAGAGCACGTCGCCATGTTCATCCACCCACGCAGCTGGATCGTTGCCGGCCACGGCGGACGCCGCGCGCTCGACAATTTCTTTCGTCATGCCGCCACCAATGCCTCCGGGTTGAAATGACATATCGTTGGAAGTATGACGTTGCACAAGTTAGTTGCCAACGGCCTTTACGAATTTAAGCGCGGCCGAATTCATGCAGTAGCGCAGACCACTCGGCCTGGGGCCATCGTCGAACACGTGCCCAAGATGCGAACCGCACCGGGCGCACATGATCTCAGTGCCGCCGCTGAAACTTGAATGGCTTGCCGCACTGACCGCGTCTCCTCCAATCGGTTGCCAAAAACTCGGCCATCCAGTTCCCGAATCATATTTTGCGTCCGAACTGAACAACGGATTTCCGCAAGCCGCGCAAAAGTAAATTCCCTTCTCGTGCGTGTGCCAGTAAGCGTTGGCGAAAGGCAGTTCCGTTCCCCGTCTTCGAAGTACGTAATACTGGCAGCCGGTTAGGATGTATTTCCATTCATCATTCGTGAACTGCACTTTTTGATCTAAAGGAATAGCCTCGAGCTTGGTCCGGATTCGCGCGGACTCTGCCTGATTAGGCTTGGCCGAGTCGCATGATACGAGTGCTGCGCACGCGAGGAGAAGCGCCAAAACAGTTATGTTAACTCTGAGCATGTGTTTGAGAAGCATTGTCATTTCGAATGATGAAGTCAGCGGCACCCTGCGGATTGTCCCTGGCGAAATGGATGCGCTGCGCGGGAAAGTAGATTGTTGAAAAAGCCCGGATCGTTTCGGCAGGCGGTAATCCTTCCTGGCACCGCGCAATCGCGCGTTTCAACGCGGTCGCGAACGAACAATCTACCCAGGCGGTTAGGTCAAAGTGACGTCGATGCGCGGGCTTGAATAGGAAAATTCCCTCGAGCAAGACAATGTCGATCTTGCGGAATTCGTAGCGGTGCTTGCGCCTGTTCCCTTTTGCGTCGGCACAATCCGCAACAAAACTGACTGCGCGGTTCTCCTTTAACGGGACGATCAATTGATCGAACATCTCATCGAAGCGCATGGCGTGCTCATAGAAATGTTCTCCTGGAGCGCGCTGACCCAAACAGACCTCAGGCAGGTTCAACCAATCGTCTGCGTTAATCGTAGCGACACGCCAGCCCGACTCTCGCAATCGTTGCGCAATCTTTTCAGTGATAAAGC
>VBQC01000043.1 GCA_005887825.1 Verrucomicrobiota bacterium
TATCTGAAATATTTCAAGCTCTTCGGGATCGAGAAATATCTGATGCGTTTCTCCACACACGATCCGTCCCGCCTCCGCGGAATCGATGCAAAGTTTGTCGATGAACCAGAGCTCTGGATAAAGACCGAGGAGATGACGAGGCGCGTGCTCAAAGATTCCGGAATCAATTATGTCGAAGTGCCGAATGAAGCCGCGTTTTACGGGCCGAAGATCGATGTGCAAGCCTGGAGCGCAATCGGACGCGAGTTTTCGATCGCCACCAACCAGGTCGATTTCGCCCAGCCGCGCCGGTTCAATCTTGTTTACAAAGACCGCGACAACACTGAGAAAATTCCACTCTGCATTCATCGCGCGCCGCTCGGCACGCACGAACGCTTCATCGGATTTTTAATCGAACATTACGCCGGCAACTTCCCGCTCTGGCTCGCACCCGAGCAGGTGCGCATCTTGCCAATCGGCGACGAGCCCAAGGTGCTCGATTATTCGATGTCGATTTTAAATGAACTGCGCGCGCACCAAGTCCGTGCAGAGATCGACAGGAGCACGGATAACATCAACGGCAAAATTCAGCGCGCTGAGCAAATGAAAGTCCACACTATGTTCGTAATCGGAAAGCGCGACATGGAAGCGAGCGCAGTCAGCGTCCGCGTTCACGGCAAGGGTAATCTGGGTGCAAAACCGCGCGTCGAAGCGATGGCCGAGATCGTGCAATCGATTCGCGAGCGTCGCGCTTAACGCTTTTTCGTGTCGGTTTTAGGTTCGAGGTACATGAACGTTTTCAGCGCCTCCTGGAGAGCGCCCGAATCTTTCCGATAACTCGCTTCATCCCGCGATGAGAGGACGATGTAAGCAACGGCCCGCGGCAATTGGACATAGGCGACGCGTTCCCACTGCGAGTAAGATTTCGTCGCCGGATATTCATTGATAAAGTAGGAATGGCTGTCTTTGGTCTTGCCGGAGGCGATCTTCTCCTTCGGTGTGCCGCGCGTCTTCTGCATCTCTTTGATAGCCATTGCCACGAATGCGTTTACGTCTTCAAATTGAGTGCTGGCAATTTTCGCGTACATCACAGTCTTCGCATCCGACCACGATGAACCTTTCGGGTAAAGAACGCATGGCATTCCCTGATTTGCGCCAGACTCGTTGTCCGGGACCCAGCCTTCTGGTGCACTGATGTTAAACGCCGCTTTTGGCCCGTAGACAATCCCGCCGCGATAGTTTTCTTGTCCGAAACTTCTCGCGCAAATGAGCAAGAAAAGAATATAAACGATAAAAGGCTGTTTCATCACATGGGCGCGGGTTTGTGGCTTATTATTCCTTTTCCACATCAGGTGGAAGTTTCTTTTTTGAAAGATGGGTTCCGCCTCAAGCGAAAAAATAATAGCGTCGCGCGTCTCTTCGATACTTGTTGAGATGACTTTGAACCTCGGTCGCACGCTCAAACAGCATTTCGGGTATTCGGATTTTCGTCCGTTGCAGGAAGCGATTATTCAGGATGCGCTTGCCGGGCGCGATGTGTTCGCGCTGATGCCGACCGGCGGCGGGAAGTCGCTTTGTTTTCAATTGCCAGCTTTGATGCGCAAGGGTCTGACGATTGTTGTGTCGCCTCTCATTTCGCTTATGAAAGACCAGGTCGATGCACTGCAAACAAGCGGCATCGCGGCTACGTTTTTAAATTCGGCGCTGGATCGACATGAAGCTGTCGCGCGATTGCGCGGACTTCATCGCGGCGAGTACCGGTTGCTTTACGTGGCGCCGGAACGCTTGATGCTTGATACGTTTCTGGAGCGCGCGCTGAATTGGAATATTGCCCAAATCGCCATCGACGAGGCACATTGCATCAGCGAATGGGGCCACGATTTCCGGCCGGAATATCGCGAATTGAAAAAGTTGCGCCGCCATTTGCCAGATGTGCCAATTATGGCACTCACTGCGACTGCAACCGAACGAGTGCGCGGGGACATTCTCAAGCAGCTCGCGCTGCGCGATCCGCGCTGTTATGTCGCCAGCTTTAATCGACCGAACCTTAGTTATCGCGTCGTTCCGAAATCAGCGCCCTACGAACAACTGGTCGCATTCATTCGCGGCCGGCCTAACGACAGCGGTATCGTTTATTGCGCGAGCAGAAAAACGGCCGACTCGCTCGCAAGAAACCTGAGCGAGGACGGGGTAAAGGCGAAACCGTATCACGCCGGTCTTACGGCCAGAGAGCGCACGCAAAATCAAGAGCTGTTCCTGCGAGATGACGTCCGGGTGATCACGGCGACGATCGCCTTCGGGATGGGAATCAATAAACCGAACGTGCGGTTCGTCGTTCATCACGATCTGCCGAAGAATATCGAAAGTTATTATCAGGAGACGGGCCGCGCCGGGCGCGATGGATTGCCAAGCGAATGCGTGTTGCTTTTCAGCGCGAGTGATGTCGTGAAGCAAACGCATTTCATCGACGAGAAAAGCGAGAACGAGCAACGCATCGCTCGCGAGCAGCTCCGGCAAATGGTGCATTACGCCGAGACGCGCGAATGCCGGCGCGCGACGTTATTGAAATATTTCGGAGAGGAATGGCCAGCGAATTCCACAGCGATCGGCGGTCATCCGCCGCTACAGCCCTCGTGCGACGGCTGTGATAACTGCCTCACTCCACGCCAGACTTTTGACGGCACAATCCCCGCGCAAAAATTTCTGTCGTGCGTCCACCGGATCTGCGCAAAAAGCGGATTCGGATTCGGCTTAAATCATGTCGTCGAGGTGTTGACCGGCGCGGACACTCAAGCGATCCGGCAGCGAGGACACAATCAGCTTTCCACCTACGGGATCGGGCGTGAATTGAGGCGTGACGCCTGGCAGGCGATCGGGCGTGAGTTGTTGCGACTGGAACTGATCGAATGCGCGCCCGGCAAGTTCGCGACGTTGAAACTCACCAAAAACGGTCTGGATACTTTGCGAGAGCGGACACTCATCACGCTCACAAAGCAGATCGACATCTTAGAACAGCGCGCCAAAGGCAGCGCCGGCGAAATCGAATGTGATGAAGTATTGTTCGAACGTTTGCGTGCTGTGCGCCGAAAGCTCGCGGACGAACGCGATGTGCCTGCATACGTAGTTTTCTCCGATGTGTCGCTTCGCGAGATGGCGCGCTCTTATCCGACAATCACCAGCGAGTTCCGGCGAATTCCCGGCGTCGGCGAGCAAAAGCTAAAGGACTTCGCTGAGCCATTTGTCGCCGAAATCACGGAGTATCTCCGGACCAATTCGCGCCAAGCATTCCGCGAAGTTCTGGCGCCGATGCGGCGTCGCTCGGCATTAAACGACAGCGAAGC
Source organism: Verrucomicrobiota bacterium (assembly GCA_005887825.1). Lineage (GTDB taxonomy): Bacteria > Verrucomicrobiota > Verrucomicrobiia > Chthoniobacterales > UBA10450 > Udaeobacter. The sequence continues at coordinate 3,321 of VBQC01000043.1, forward strand.
GGAAACGCTCCGCCGATTTCACCGCGGCGACTCGGTCGATGAAATCGCGCGCGCCCGGGGCTTTGTGCCCAGCACAATTTACGGACACCTCGTTACGGCAATTGATTGTGGCAAAATCGTCGCGCAGTCGCGGGATCGATTCTTCACTTCTGCGCAAGAGAAAGAAATTGCAGCCGCGTTCCGGCAGATCAGCGATGGAAAACTGACCGATGTCAACGCGCTACTCGGAGGCAAATACGATATGGGGCAGTTGCGTGTGTTCCGGGCGTTTACGACGCGCTCGTAGTTCGATTCATGGCCGCCCTCAAAACGCGGAGTCGAAGATCATCGTGATATTTTGTTGTCGAATCAGGGAGCGACGAGTTTACTGGCGTCGGTGATCTCGTTCGAGTTCCGAAACTGACCGGTCTCTCAAACAGTAAGGCTTATGCAATTGATACTTTATCTGCCGGTAGCGGTTTCGTTTTTGATTGTCTCAGCTATTACCACTTTAGTTGCATTGGCCGGACTTCGTTTTGTGCGGAAGGCATATCCCGCGGAGGTGTTAAAAGAGAACCACGAAGTAGCCGCCATCATCTTTAATGCATTCGGGCTGCTTTATGGAGTGGTCGTCGCTTTTGTCGTATTTGTTACGTGGGGTGGATATGACGACGCCAAGAAAAACCTGGAAATGGAAGCCAACGAGGCCGATGACATTTTTCACATTACGAAAACATTCCCCGATCCGGCGAGGGGGATGATACAGCAGGGACTAATTGATTATATCGCTTCGGTTTATAATGATGAGCTGAAAAGAATGTCACAGGGCGACATAAGCCTTCAGTCCAACCGATCGATGGCAAGGCTTATTACGGTGTTCTATCAGATAGACGACAAATCGGTTCCCAACAGAGAGCTGTATGCCGAATCATTAACGCGGTTAAATAACCTGGCTCAGTATCGTCGAATCAGAATATTTGCGGGGAACGATACCGTGCCATTCGCTGTCTGGTTAGTCCTACTTGTTGGCGGCGTAATCACGATTACTTATACGTATTTCTTCGGGATGCGGAACATTCAGTCGCAGTACCTCATGACAGGTGCGCTCACGGTAACCATAACATTGATTTTGGTTTTAATATATATCCTCGACCATCCCTTTACAGGGACAAGCAAAGTGAGCACGGAGCCCTTGAAAGAGGTGCTGGAGATAGTGCAGAAAGGATAAGAATTTCCGTGTCTAAGTGACCGCTCTTATCTCAAGAGAGCTATCTCCCCTTTAACAGCGGCCGCTCTCCGAATGACTGATAATTAGCAACTGCTCAGTGGCACGGATGGGCTTGCGATGACCAGCGACTATCGCGCGAAGCTTTATCGCCTCGTCTTCGGTCTGGCGGCTATCTACGACCTTGCCTTTGGTCTTTGGGCGTGCCGGTGGCCGCGGTCGCTCTTTGATTCCGTCGAGGTCGCGTCGCCAAATTATCCGGCGCTGTGGAGCTGCCCTGGTATGGTCATAGGTCTCTACGGTGTTCTTTACGCTTACGCGGCCTATCGGATCGACCGCGCGGCGCCAATTATTTCGGTTGGCCTGGCGGGAAAGATCCTCGGACCGATAGGCTGGCTCATGGTGATTAACTCCGGCAAGTGGCCGCTGCGGACCTTCACGCTGATTGTATTTAACGATTTAATATGGTGGCTGCCATTCGGACTCTTCCTCTTAGATGAGACGCGCTTCGGCAAATGGTTGCGGCGCATCACGCCCTGGGCATGTGCTACCATCAATGCGCTCGCTGCGCTCGTGATGCTATTTTCATTACGCGGCGGCACTGAAGCCATATCGAGCTTTGCGGAACGGGCAACTTACATCGCGGAACACGCGGTGTCATGGCGAACCGGTTGGGCCATATGGATGGCGGCGGCAGTGAGCCTGGTAGCGTTTTTCGCCTGGTGGGGCGCATCGATTCGCTCGACCCGCTGGGGCATCGTGGCGTGTGTGGTCGCGATCTTGGGCCTGGCCTGCGATTTGCTCGCCGAATCGCTTTTTATCGGTTGGTTGCCCGCTCGAATCGAAACTCTCGCACCGGTTGGCTCGCTGCTTACTGGCTGTGCGGCGAACGGTCTCTACACGATCGCTGGCGTCATTCTTACTCTCGCCACGCCTTCGATCCACGGGGTATTGCGCGTTTGGGCATGGGCCATCTGGACGAGCGGCTTCGCGTTGACGGTTTGCACCATGATCGGCAGCGTGACCGGCATGGTAGTTTCGACGACGGCGTTGATGTTGTTGCTTTGCCCGTGGGTTGCCGTGTTCGGTTGGAAATTACAGCATGAGTGTCACCAGCCAGCCGCGGCTTGAACCGACGCCTCAGCTCCCACTTCGAGCCGCAGCGAGTTTTCGCCAGAAGAAGTAAACCGGCACGCCGGTCAGTACGATCAAAATTCCAATTCCAGACGTGGCCGGTGCAAGCCAGGCGAGATCGAGAATTAACAATCCGGCGAGCAGAATCGAGACAAGCGGGACGATGGGATAGCCCCATGTGCGATAAGGACGGTCGGCGGCCGGAGATTTTTTCCGCAGAAGAATGACCGCCGCGACGAGCAGCAAATAGAATAGCAGATCAGCGGAGACAATGTACTCGAGCAACTGGGTATAAACATTTCCGTAGCTGATCGCGCCGGTGGCAGACTGCGTTGTCATGGTGCGCGGAAGCGTTAAGAAGGCGGTCCAAATTCCCTGCGCGACGAGTGCCGCGGCGGGCACGTGCTGCGCATTCGTCGTTCCGACGCGGCGGAAAAACAAACGATCACGCGCCATCGCGTAATAGACGCGCGCGCCCGCCAGGATGAGACCATTGTTACAGCCGAATGT
>VBQC01000177.1 GCA_005887825.1 Verrucomicrobiota bacterium
CGCTTTCCAGTGCTCGCCCGGACGCGGTAATGCATTTTGCCGCAAATGCGCTCGTCAGCGAATCAATGCGCGATCCGTCCAAATATTTTCGCAACAACATTTGCAACGGCCTCAATCTGCTGGATGCGATGCTGGCAGCGCACGCAAGGCAGATAGTTTTTTCCTCGACCTGTGCGATTTTTGGACTGCCCGAGCAATTGCCGATCGACGAAACTGCGCCAGCGCGTCCAATCAATCCGTACGGCGAATCGAAACTTGCCTTTGAAAAAATCTTGCGGTGGTACGACCAGATCCATGGTTTGAAGTTCGTTTCACTGCGTTATTTCAACGCGGCGGGTGCGACCGGAAAATTCGGTGAAGATCACCGGCTCGAGACGCATTTGATCCCAAACGTAATCAAAGTCGCGCTTGGCCAAAAGCCGCATGTGGAAGTTTTTGGCACCGATTATGAAACTCCGGATGGCACCTGCATTCGCGACTACATTCACATTGTCGATCTTGCACGGGCACACATTCTCGCTCTGGGCGCAGCGAAGAGCGAATTTTACAATCTTGGCACGGGCGGCGGCTCCAGCGTCCGTAAAGTGATTGCGGCATGTCGCAAAATCACCGGGCGAAAGATCAATATTGTCGAACAACCGCGGCGACCGGGCGATCCACCGCGGCTCGTCGCCTCTTCCGCAAAAGTCAAAAGTGAACTTGGCTGGCGACCGCAATTCCAGTCACTTGACGCTATCATTGAGAGTGCTTGGAAATGGCACCAGAAGTTTCCAAATGGTTATGGCGATTGAAAATTGTAGCCGACGCCCTTGGCGGCGACGCGAGCGGTGCAAGATTAGCTTCCCGGTGCCACGCTTCACATAGCGACCCCGCTACAGAAAAAAGCGCCCGCGAAACCTTTCGCGAGCGCCTTTGATTCTACCAAACAAACAACTTTTTCGCGATTACGGCTTTGTTGTTGTCGTTGTCGTTTCTTTCTTCTCGTAGACCGTTGCTGGCTGGCTCAACACGACTTTGCGAACAACCACGCGGTCGCCAACATTCGTGTAATAGACCGTCGCCGGCATGTCTGGCCGAATCGCCGACCAAGCCACGGTGTGACCTTCTGGATCAAGAATCGTCGTGTCTTTGGTATAGTAATACCGCACCGGGGCTGGGGCCGTCGACGAACGGAACATAATATAGTCCGAATCCGGCGTATAAGCCGCAATCGTGCCTGTGCTAGTGGTGGTCGCCGACTCAGTTGTCGTCGTGGCCGTCACAGGATCCCGTGTAGTCGTCGTGGTCGTGGTCTCTTGCGCGAGCGCTATGCCGAACGCTGCCGCGCAGGCCGCTCCCCCTGCCAATATTTTCACTAATCTCGTTTGTTTCATATTTGTCCCTCTGCTTTGATTGAATGGATGTTCTCCATTGTGAGTGTATCCGACCCCTTAACGCCGGACTTTATTCGACTGCACCTTGTTATCGTAAATTCCGCATCGCGCGGTCGCATCGAAGCGCGTAATCGCCTTTCTGGCGCCAGAAGCAACGTAGCGTGACTTTTATGCAGGCATTACCTGGTTTTCGCGATTTCCTGCCTGACGCCTGTGCCGCCCGAAATTACATCTTTGCGCGCTGGCGCGAAGTCGCCCGCCGCTACTGTTTCATGGAATGGGATGGCCCTTTACTTGAGCCCACCGACTTATACAAAAAAAAGAGCGGCGCTGAAATTATCGATCAGCTTTTCAATTTCACCGACAAAGGCGAGCGCGAAGTCGCGATGCGCCCTGAGCTCACCCCTACGTTTGCTCGCGTGATCGCCGCCCATGAGCGCGAATTCAAAAAACCGCTCAAATGGTTTTCCATCGGCCAGTTTTTTCGTTACGAAAAGCAACAGCGCGGCCGTTTACGCGAACATTTCCAGCTCAATTGCGATATCGTTGGGGAAGCCGCGTTGGCGGCAGATATCGAGTTACTCGCCCTTTGCATCGATCTTCTGCGCGCGTTTGGTTTCACAGAAAAAGATTTCGTCGTCCGAATTAGCGACCGGGAATTTTGGACCGATTTCTTGCGCGAGAAGGATGTTCCGCCTGATCGATGGGACGATGTGTTGCAAGTGATCGATAAATTCGGGCGCGAGTCGCGCGAAAAAACGATTGAGAAACTCGGTGAACTCGCTGATCCGGTATTGAAAGTTCTGAGCGAGGGCGGAAAGAGCGAAAAGCTCGACCGACTGGTCGATGGCCTTCGGGGCCGCGGCCTGGGCGAATTCGTCACTATCGATGTCCGAATCGTCCGGGGTCTCGCCTATTATACCGGAATTGTCTTCGAAGTGTTTGATCGCGCGGGAAGCCTTCGTGCGGTAGCAGGCGGCGGTCGTTACGATAATCTGATTCAGCAACTAAGTGATGGTGCCGTGTCAATGCCTGCGCTTGGGTTCGCCATGGGCGACGTCGTTCTCGGCGAATTGGTCAACGAAACGCCCCACGCGCGCGATCGCATGCAGCAGGCAATCGCGACCGAGCGAAAGATCGACATTTACATTGTCATCGCCAAGGAAGAGCGCCGCGCCGATGCTCTCGCGCAAATCCAGCAACTGCGCGATCTCAGCTACCGGGTGGATTATCCGCTCACGCCAATGAAGGTCGCCAGGCAATTTCAAGCTGCCGAAGACGCGGGCGCCTCGCTTGCACTTCTCTACGGCGACGAATGGCCGAAGCTCAAAATCAAGAATCTGGCCACGCGCGAAGAGAGACTGATTGCCCACGAAGAGTTACTGGCACACCTGCAAGCGCAATCCAGCGTGTCATCCTGAGCGCAGCTGCATATTTCCCCTTCTGTCATCCCGAGCGAAGCGCAGCGGAATCGAAGGATCTCACTATTTTTCAACGGCGGATCACGCAGATAACGCGGATTTTACTCTCACATTGCGAGCGACTCGAGAATCTCTCCCCGTTCATGCGCGCTTGCTGCTGTAGCGCGGCTCAACCACAAACATCAAGCGAAACTGAGTCGCGCGGAAGCCGTTGCTCTCCGCGAACTCTGGTTGACGTAAAGCCGCCGCTACCGCAGCGCCGCGGCATCTTTATGGCGGCCTTCGAGCTCAAGCACCATCCGTTTGATGTGCCTGTAGTTCTGGTGCGATCTGAGGAACTGCAAGCTCCGCTGCGGATCGCCCCACTGCAAAACTTGGATGGTTTCCTCGCGGGCGCCCCACGAGTTCATCTCGCGCTGATTCGCCATGTAAAGATCAATCGTATTCCGTCCGGAAAGAGCCCAGCCGTAATCTTCCACGCGATAAATTTGCCCGGTGGAAAGCAGACGGAAGACTGTCCCGGCCGGCCAGCGGGACCAATCCGCCGCGGCGCTCCCATAAATCAGCGGCACTGATGATGATCTCGATCTTCCCCTCGTCGTCCTGACTGTTGTCGTAGTACGTCTCTCCGCCATCGAAAATGGTTGCAGGTGCGGCGAATACGAAGCGCGCCGCACTTCGGTCTCAGCGGTTTCGTCCACCGGAATGGCGCGCGGAACTTCATACGCGGGGATTGCACGCCGCACGACCTCGGCCCGGTGAATTGGCGGACCCGCTGCGTGCAATTCTCCACCGAGAGCGTTGTGATTGCTGTATTCCCGATGGTCCGATTCCGTGTGCGTATATGCCGTTGTGCGCACATTCTGAAAATCCGTTTTCACCAACGGGCGCTCGTAGGGCGGCAGTGCGCGATGGCTCGTTCCGCAGGCGCTGAGGACAACAATTGCGATGAACGCCGCTAGAACGGCTAAAGCAAGGTTGCGACGCTTAGCGTGGGTCAAGGTGGATCGCCGGGACTTATTAACAGTTATTCACAACTCTTGGCAAGCCTATTTTTGAAAATTTTTAGCCACGGGATTTACGCAGATCAAACGCAAATAGGAAAACAGGAAACGCTCTCGCGCTTTATCTATGAAAATCCGTGTTTATCTGTAGCTAATTGAATTTTTCCTTCCCGGATTGCTTTTCCTATCCGCGATATCCGCGTAATCTGCGGTTCATTTATGACCGCCGAATTCGAAAACCAAGTTTCTGCGACACTGGAAGAAATTAAGTCGCAAGGTCTTTTCAAAACCGAACGAATCATCACAAGTCCCCAGGACGCGAACATTGCGATCACCGGCGGCAAACGCGTTCTCAACATGTGCGCGAACAACTACCTCGGGCTCGCCGATCATCCTGCGTTGATCGCCGCGGCAAAAGAAGCACTCGACACCCACGGATTCGGCATGGCAAGCGTGCGTTTTATTTGCGGCACGCAGGATATTCATAAGGAGCTTGAAGCCGCGCTCGCGAAATTCCTCGGAACAGAGGATACCATCCTTTATCCGTCATGCTTCGACGCCAATGGCGGTTTGTTCGAAACGCTGCTCACCGACAAAGATGCGGTGATCAGTGATGAGTTGAATCACGCCAGTATCATCGACGGCATCCGGCTATGCAAAGCGCAACGCTTTCGTTACAAACACAACGACATGGCCGATCTCGAAGCGCAATTGCGCGCCGCGCAAAATGCACGCTTTCGCTTAATCGCGACCGATGGCTGTTTTTCGATGGACGGAACGATCGCGAACCTGGGAGCGATTGTCGATCTTGCACAAAAATACAACACGCTCACCATGATCGATGACGCGCATGCGACTGGCTTTCTCGGTAAAAGCGGACGCGGCACCCACGAATACTGCGGCGTGATGGGCAAGATCGACATCATTACTGGCACGCTCGGCAAAGCGCTCGGCGGTGCGAGCGGCGGTTTCACCAGTGGCCGCAAAGAGATTGTCGATCTTTTGCGGCAACGATCGCGGCCGTATTTGTTTTCGAACAGCATCGCGCCGCATATCGTCGCGGCGAGCCTAAGAGCGCTCGAAATTCTCAGCGCCTCCACCGAATTGCGAGACAAGCTCGAAGAGAACACAAAATATTTTCGCGCTGCGCTGACTGAGCGCGGTCTGACAATCAAGCCCGGCACACATCCGATTGTGCCGATTATGATCGGCGACGCCGCCAGATCCCAAGAGTTCGCCGCCCGCATGCTCGAGAAAGGCGTTTACGTCATCGGTTTCTTTTACCCTGTCGTGCCGCACGGTACGGCGCGGGTCCGCACCCAAGTTTCCGCCGCGCACTCGCGTGAGGACCTGGAATTCGCCGTCAATGCCTTCGCGGAAACGAATGAAGAATTGAAGAACAGGTAAACAGATTACAAAGTTACAAAAGTTACAATGGCATCCGCATTACGTTGTAACTCTTGTAACGCTTTTAATTTTGTCTTCATGCTTTACATGGTCATCGAGCGTTTCAAAGAAGGCGCGACGCCGGAGATTTACCGGCGCCTTCGCACCAAGGGACGGATGATGCCAGAAGGACTGGAGTACATCTCGAGCTGGATCAATCTCGACTTCAAAATTTGCTGGCAACTCATGCAAACACAAGATTTCGCGCTGTTCGATCGGTGGATCGACAATTGGCGCGATTTGATGGATTTCGAAATCATCCCGGTGTGCACTTCGGCGGACGCGGTTGAACGGATGAGTGCAAAACTTTAGGGGACGATGTTGGCTTCCTATCGGGACGCTCGTCCCCTATGGGTCACTTTCTCTGATTAAAGTGGCGCGCAGCGGCGTGTGGAGCAGATTGTGGTGTGCACAAGATTGCTGCCAAGGCCGTAGATTGGCACGCCGTCCGCGAGGATTTCCCGATTCTGCGCGAGCAGGCGCACGGTCATCCTCTGATCTATTTTGATAGCGCGGCAACTTCGCAGAAACCACGCGCGATAATCGACGCGCTTCGGCGTTACTACGAACACGAGAATGCAAATGTGCATCGCGGACTGCACACGCTGAGCTCGCGCGCGACCGAAGCCTACGAAAAATCGCGCCAGCGCGTCGCCGAATACGTCGGCGCGGCCAGCGCTGACGAAATCATCTTCACGCGCGGAACCACTGAAAGCATCAATCTCGTTGCCCATGCATGGGGCGGGAAATTTATTCACGAAGGAGATGTGATCCTGCTCACGGAAATGGAGCATCACAGCAACCTGGTGCCATGGCAGTTGCTAGCAGAACGGACCGGCGCGCGGCTCCGCTTCGTGCCAGTTCGCGATGACGGGACTCTGGACCTTGAACAGCTTTCTTCGTTGCTTACACCTGAATTAAAACTGTTTGCGTTCACGCATATCTCAAACTCTCTCGGCACAATTAATCCCGTGGCCGAACTCTGCGAGAAAGCGCATGCCGTCGGTGCGCTCACACTGGTGGATGCCGCACAGAGCGCGGGACATTTGCCCATCAATGTGCAGGAGTTGGGATGTGACTACCTCGCCTTCTCCGGACACAAAATGTGTGGCCCGACCGGCATCGGCGCGCTTTATGGACGAGCCGAGGTCCTCGATTCCATGCCCCCGTGGCACGGTGGCGGCGAAATGATCGTGAGCGTCACTCTGGAAAAAAGCGTATTTAAGAGAGCACCCCATCGATTTGAGGCTGGCACACCAAATATTGCCGGCGCCATTGGCCTCGCGGCCGCGATTGACTACATCGAACAAATCGGACGCCCGGCAATTTTCGAACACGACACGCAGCTTGCGCATTATGCGGCGGAGCGTCTCACGGAACTAACCGGTATGCATGTTCTCGGGCCAACCGGAGAGCGCGGCGCGCTTGTTGGATTTGTAATGGACGCGGTGCACCCGCACGATCTCACCACATTCGCGGACCAGTACGGCCTGGCTTTGCGCGGCGGGCATCATTGCAACCAGCCGCTGATGCGGCGGTTCGGCGTGTCCGGGACAACACGCGCGAGCTTCTACTTTTACAACACGACAGAAGAAATCGATCGCATGATTGAAATCCTCCACCGCGCTGTGCGTTTCTTCTCATGACGACCGAAATCGAAGAGCTTTATCAGGAGGTGATTCTCGATCATTCGCGGCGACCGCGGAATTTTGGAGAGCTTGCCGACGCCGCAGTCCGCGTGCACGGCGATAATCCGGCGTGCGGCGATGAAATTCATCTCGGCGTAAAGTTCGACGCTGAGGGCGGGCTCGATGATATCAAGTTCACCGGGCACGGCTGCGCGATCAGCCAAGCGTCGGCGTCATTGATGACGATGAAGTTGAAGGGGAAAAGCCGGGTGGAAGTGATGGAAATGCTCCGCGCATTTCACGATCTCGTGACAGATGAGATCAGCGAAGCGCCTAAAACATTGGGCGATCTTCGTGTGATGAAAGGGGTGCGAAAATTTCCGCAGCGGGTGAAGTGCGCGATGCTGGCCTGGCGCGCCGTCGAACAAGCATTGGAGCAGGGCGCCGGCGAAGCAAACGTATCGACCGAACCGGAGTAATCGCGTCACGCCCCGGCGAGCTGGTCAGTCGGGCTTCAAACTCATCACGGGCGATTGGAATGGAAGTCTGCTTCAGACGCCTTTGGGAGGTAGATTTGGGCGACGAATGAGATAGAAAACGTATAAACATTAATTTACGAAGCGTTACCGCTGTCCTGACTGCGCCTATGGCCCATCTAGCATGCGGCTTTCAACTTCTCACTTTTCACTTCTGCTTTCTTCTTCCTCATGTGCTCCGCCGCATTCGAAATGACTGTTCCGGTTCTGACCGGCGATATCGACGAGCAAAATCACGTGAACAACACTGTGTACCTGCGCTGGGTCCAGGATGTTGCGGTCGCACACTGGCGAGCAATCGCAAGCAGCGACGCTCAGGAGACGATTGGCTGGGTCGTGTTGCGACACGAAATCGATTACAAAGCGCCGGCCACGCTCGGTGACGAGATCGTGCTTCGCACATGGGTCGGCAAAGCCACCCGGCTCACGTTTGAACGATTCACTGAGATCCGGCGCAAACGTGATCGCCAGCTCTTGTCGACCGCTCGGACTTTGTGGTGCCCAATAAACACGCAAACCGGCACGCCTGTGCGCATCCCGGCTGAAGTGCGTGCGCAATTTTCCACGTGACGCGATGGTCGATGCGCGCGGCGGGTTTGCGACGTCGCTTTTCGTAACCGGCTGGTTAAACCATACGATCCTTTTTCCTCAGCAAAACGAAAACAAAGCGTGAAACTCTCGCGTCAATTTGAAAAAGCGTTGATCTACGCCACACGAATTCATGGCGGCCAACGCCGTAAGAAGACCAGGATCCCCTATATCGCGCATATTCTCGGCGTCGCTGCGATTGCGCTGGAATACGGCGCGAACGAAACCGAAGCGATCGCGGCGCTCCTGCATGATGCGGTTGAAGATTGTGGCGGTGCAAGACGACTGCGCGATATCGAACGCAAATTCGGGAAAAAAGTGGCAAAGATAGTCGAGGGATGTACCGACACGGATCAAACCCCAAAGCCGCCATGGCTGGAGCGAAAGCAGGCCTACGTGGCACACGTCCGGCACGCGTCGATGCCGACAAAACTGGTGTCCGCTTCAGACAAGCTTCACAATGTCCGCGCGATATTAATGGATTATCGTCAGGAAGGAGAAAAGCTCTGGTCCCGGTTCAACCGTGGCAAGCGTGGCGCTCTCTGGTATTACCGAGCGCTTGTCGATGCCTTTCGCGGCAAACGCATCCAGCCGCTCGTGCAAGAGATCGATCGTACTCTGACGGAGCTTGAATTGCTCTCGAACAAAGGATCGCACGTGGACAAACCGCCATCGGTCCAGATGAACCACTCCGCAGCCGGAGTCGCAGCAAAGCATCGGCGGTAATTAGACTGCGGCTCCAGTGCATCGCCGGCGATTTGAGTGCGAACCGCGAATGGCGCCGTGGCTGCAGGAACGAAAGTACCGAAGCCCGAATCGCAAAGAGGCGTTTTTCGAGTTCGCGGCTCCATTCGGATTTCGTCATTGCGCCAGCAAATGCGCGCCACATTTGCGCGGACGACTTCATTTCCGTTGCAAGTCGGTTGGGGTATTCAGGTTCAGGAAGAATTTTTTTGCTTCGTCTGGAACAGATATTGTTCGGAGTTTTCCAGCTTCAGCCAGGCGGCTGGTCAATGTTTGCAGAGAAAAGTCAGCGCCCGAAAGTGCGCTGCGAAAATCGATATCCACCTCGAGCGGATAAATTGCTACGAGTGGTTCGGCACGATTGCCGATCTCCGGAAGAACGCCGCGACCGGGCTCAATCTGACCGCAAAGAAACTTCAGGTATTTTTGGGTCATGAACGGCATGTCGATGGCGAGAGCGAGCAGATGTTTGGTGCACATCTGCGCCAGTGATGCAGCCAAGCCGCTGAGCGGGCCCCGCGACGGAGGATCGTCCGCGACAAATTCCACATCGGCCGGTCGCCAGGTGGGGTCGGTTCGCGCGGAGATAAAAATCTCCGCCGGTTCCAATTGCCGCAACAGTTCGAGTTGAATTTGCCAGAGGGGTCTTCCGCGAAATAGAAGCGTCGCCTTATCTTTGCCCATCCGGCGTGATTCGCCGCCGGCGAGCAACACCGCACTGATGTTCATCCGATCGCCTTGGGGATGCGCGCGTTCGAATGCAATTGACCGTCCGTGAGAATCTTTGCGCGCAAACCGCCGTGGCCCTTCAGAAATTCTTCCGCGCCGGGCGCGATGGCGCGGTCCATCCAGTAGCACGGCCGGCATTCCTCTGTGCCGTGAAAATGCACTCCCTGGATTTCGAAGGCCTGGCCAATTAATTCATTAAGATCGACATCGCGCGTCATGACATTACGACGGACTAACGCGGGCGAACAATCGTGCAACCTGAGGGTGCCGCAGAGTTCGTCAAAAACTTCGAGCGAGAAAAATGTGATCTGCCCTTTGTAATCATCTTTGAAATCGAAATAGCGATCGCCGCGAATCCCGAGTCCGGCGACGCAATCGATCATCGGCACTTCAATTGCCGGATACGCATCCGGTTCCCGTCCGTGATGACCCACAAAATTATGACCTGGCGAAATGTAAAGATGGCAGATTTCCACCGCCTTCATGCTAACATCGACCAGATTCGTTTCACATGAAAGAAAGCGGGATCGGTTCGCAAAAAATCATCCGGCGAAAACGCGACGGCGAACTGGAATATCTGCCCGATGATCTCACGATCGAAGAGCCGCTCGAGATTCATGTTGGCCGCCAAGTGTTGGCGACTACAATGCGCACGCCGGGTCACGACGAAGAACTCGCAGCTGGTTTTTTGGTCTCGGAGGCAGTTGTTCACAAGCGCGAGGAAATCGCAGAAATTTCCGCAAACAGTGAGAACACGGTTGTCGTCGATCTTGCCGCCGGCCTGCAACTGAAACTGAATTCATTACAGCGCTTCGGAACGATTTCATCCAGTTGCGGAATTTGCGGCAAGACCAGCATCGAAGCGATCCGGCAAAATTTTCCGGCAATCCAATCGCGCGGACTCAGGATTGATATCCAAACGCTGCTGTCGCTTCCGAAGCTATTGCGAAAACAGCAGGGCGATTTCGCGCGAACCGGCGGGATTCATGCCGCCGGAATTTTTGATTTGCATGCTCAACGCCAAATTGTGCGGGAAGATATCGGGCGTCATAACGCGGTCGACAAAGCAATTGGCCGCGCATTTCTCGATGGGCTACTCCCATTAGATCGGCATATTCTTCTAGTGAGCGGCCGTGCTTCCTTCGAAATCGTGCAAAAAGCACTCGCCGCTGGTATTCCGATCGTCGCTGCGGTCTCAGCGCCCTCGACGCTCGCAGTTGATTTTGCACGTGAAAGCAATCAAACGCTGATTGGTTTTCTTCGTCCGCCCTCGTTCAATATCTACTCACACATCGAACGCGTCATCCTGGAACGGATTGCGTGTTGATGGTTATTGATCGGGTAGCGCATGCGTCTCGCGTGCTGGTTTCGGGGTCTCGCCGAAACGATCTTTTCTCTGAATTCCTTTCGAAGTGATAAGTATCGATCCATAGGGAAAGTTCGCGACCGCGAGGACGCGCTCGCCAGCACGCGGGACGCGTACGCTACCCCGAGGAATCCGCCGCTCATCCCGTTTTGCCCTCCCTGCCGGGAATACGCGAAAATCTTCCGCCGGTTGGCGCACCCGGGTGGCGGTTGTTCTGGATGTACGTTGGCCGGTGCCGTCTTTGCGCTCGCGAATTCGCCGAACGAGCGGCCAGCGCAAAAAAAAGGCGCCCAAGTATTCAGCCGGACCGTTCGCGTCGCGGCGGCCTGACGATGATCGGGAGCAAAATCGAAATAGCCATCACCCCCGCGATGACATGGAGCGCTCCACCGTAATTTCCGGCAATCTCACGCATGCGCGCGATGTAGAGCGGCCCGAAAACGCTGGCAAAGCTCCACGCCGTCAGCATCAGTCCGTAAATCGGCCCGACGTTTTTCGGTCCAAAATAATCCGCCGTGAACGCTGGCATGGTGCCAAATCCTCCGCCGTAACACATGAGAATGACAAAGGTCACCGTCGTCATCACCGAAGGCACCGTGATTTTTGGGAGAAACCAAAACAGCAGGACCTGCGCAATAAACATGATCCCAAATGTGGCGCGCCGCGTGAGGAGGTCGGACAGCCACGCCCAAAACACGCGGCCGACTCCGTTGCCGAGACTGGCGATTCCGACCATTCCGCCCGCAGCCAAGGCGCTCACGCCAGTGAGTTCCTGAAAGATCGGCGCTTCCTGTGAAATGACGGCGATGCCAGCGCACGTATTGAGAAAAAGAATCAGCCAGAGCACCCACCATTGCCAGGCTTTCAGCGCTTCTGAAAGGACGAAATCGTGCCCGGCCCGTTGCGAAGTTTCCTTCGCGCTCGGCGTCCACCCTTCCGGCACGAAACCTTCTGGGGGATTTTGCATGAACAACGCTGCGATGATCGCGATGACAAAATACGCAACGCCGAGATACGCGAATGTCGGTAACACACCGACAGATTGAATAAGTCGCGTCGCCACTGGCGCGGTGATGAGCGCGCCGGCACCGAAACCGCCCACGGCGATGCCGGTGATCAGACCGCGTCGATCGGGGAACCATTTCACCAGAACTGCGACGGGAACAATGTAGCCCAGGCCAAGACCGAGCCCTCCGATGAATCCGTAACTGAAATAGAGCCACCACAGATTATTCGCAGAGAAACTCGTCAGAAAAACGCCGAGGCCATAGAGCGCTCCCCCGGTGAGCGCGACGACCCGAGGCCCTTTTCGATTCATCCACAATCCGCCAAAGAATGCAGCGAAGCCGAGCACAAAAATGCTGATCGTGAAGGTGAGCGTAACTTGCGAAATGCTCCAGCCAAACTGTTTCGACAATGGGATGCGAAACACACTCCACGCGTAAACGGCGCCTAGCACGATCTGGAGAAACACACCGGCGATCGCAACCACCCAGCGATTAGCAGTTTTCATAATTTCCACTGTCGCTTACATCTACAAACCAATCGTGCCGTCAGAGAAGATTGGTTGGCTCATCGAGATTTCGAAGCTCGCTTCATCACCCTCTGGAACTGGAAGCGTGCGATGCAACGTTCAATTTCAATGGGCCGTCTGGATCTTTTCGTCATTCAGATCAAGTTCAAGCCCAAGCGTGGATCGCGGGTCGCGCGCGAACTTGAAACCAGCCAGCGGCGCGACAAGATCAATACCTCTCTCCAACGCAAGAATTTGAAAGCTTCTGCCGAGCATTTCCGGATGCAGCAGGGTTTGCAGCGCGCGCTTGATTCTCTCATCGACGTCACCAACGCAAACACGACGGTCCGGCAGCTGCCGGACCGTCGAGTTTGACGAGCGGGCTTGCAGCATCTCTGGCCATTCAGAGATGATTCCGGTCAGGAAATGATGTTGATCGGTGAATCCCGCGATGCGCAGACCGTTTTTCTGTGCGCGTTCGGCGATGCTCGTCCAATTCACATGCGTGGTGATGTCCGCGTGGCCAATCTGCTCAAAAGATGAATCAAGAAAGCGATGTTTCGCGCGAACCTGCACCGTCTGGCGGAATTCATCGCGCGGAGATCCGTAATCGACCGCCATGACGTAACCACGCTGCAACTTTGCCGCGACGTTTTGGACCCAATCGAGTGCAGCCTGATTGATCGCAGCGCTGTTATCAACCGATCGCTCGACAAAAACAAATCTGTCTCGATCAAAATCAACCAGTTTTTCCCATCCGGGGCCGATCAGGCGCACCGGCATCGCGTCGAGTAATTCGTTGGAAAAATGAATGCCGACGAACGGCTCAATCGAATCGCGCCATTCCACTTTGTCGCGAAATGATTGGAGCGTTTGCAATTGTCGATCTTGCAGGATTGGAAACGGCTCCACGATTCGGTATCGCAAAACCGCAAAAAGGTCCGGGTAGCAGTTACGCGCCGACTCCAGCACGTCACGCGCAAAGTCACCATGATGCGCGCCTTGCTCGACAATGATGAAGTTGTCGGTTTCGCCAAGCCGTTCCCACACTTCGGCGAACTGCGCAGCCAACAGTTGTCCAAAAAGCGGACCGACGCTCACGTTCGTGAAGTAATCGCCGTGCCGCCCAATCGCGCACCGGCCAGAAGAATAATATCCGTGCTCAGGATGATAGAGCGCCTGTTCCATGAACCATGAAAAGGAGACCGGGCCGCGGTTTTCAATTTCCGCGCGGATAAGGTCGATTAAGGCCGGGTTGCCAGGTTCAAGAGTCAACGTTCAACTTTCGACGTTTCACGCGCAACGTTCAATGGCTGGAAATTCAGCGGGTGGCTGGAGTTGAATGTTGGGCGTTGAGCATTGAGCGTTTGCCCCCTAGGTTGCGCGAGTTACTCGCTCCACGGCTTGAGAACATCCACGACATACCTGAAGCCTCCGCCGGGCTACCGCTTTCGTCCGCCCTGGTATTCGCGGCCGCAATTTTACATTCCCGTGGGCATCATTGCGGTGCTCGCTATCGTCTTTGCGGTTTACACTTCAGTTCTCGCCACCGACTTGGGAGCTCATGCCAAGACTTTCGATCTGAACAAGCTTGAACAAATGGAATCGGCGAGCGTGATTCTCGATCGAAAAGGCAGAATCTTCGGCCAAATCTACGTAGAGAACCGCGAGACAGTGCCGTACGATCAGTTACCACGCGATCTCATCAACGCGGTTGTCGCAGTCGAGGACGCAAAATTTTATCAGCATCACGGATACGATTTGCTGGGGATTGTCCGTGCAGCGTTGAAAAACTTGACCGCCGGCCACGTGCGCCAGGGCGCGAGCACCATTACGCAGCAACTGGCGCGCAACAGTTTTTCACTCAAGGAAAAGACATTTCGCCGCAAGCTGCTCGAAGTTTTTCTGGCGCGCCGAATCGAGGATCATTTCGGCAAACAAAAAATCATGGAGCTCTACCTGAACCGGATTTATTTCGGGGGCGGCCTGTACGGAGCGGAAGCGGCGGCGCGGGGCTACTTCGGCAAATCTGCGCGTGAAATGTCGCTGGCGGAATGCGCCACACTAGCCGGCCTGATTAAGAGCCCAAATAAATTATCGCCATGGAGCGATGGCGCCGCTTCACACGAAGCGCGCAATTACGCTCTCGATCGGATGCGCGATCTCGACTTTATCAGTCGCGAACAATCCGCCAAGGCGCGAACGGAAGAAATCGTTATCGGGAGCCGGCAAAACGCTCAAGGACAAACCTACGCGGTCGATTACATCCGCCAGCAAGTGATCGCTGCAGTCGGATGGGACCGCGCGATGAACGAAGGTTTTCGCATTCGTACCACCATCGATGTCGATCTCCAGAAGGTTGCCGAGGATTCCATTCGCGCAAACCTCGACCGGGTTGAAAAGCATCCCGATTACAATCACCACACTTACGCCGAGTACGCGGCCACTTTCCGCAAAGCAAAAGCAAACGGCACCATGACCAACCAACCGGCCCCTGAATATCTTCAAGGCGCGGTAATCGGCCTGGATAACGAGACGGGCGATATCATGGTCCTCGTGGGCGGACGTGATTTTGAGCACAACCAGTATGACCGTGCGCTGCAAGCAAGGCGGCCAGCCGGAACGGCGATGCTGCCATTCGTTTATGCGGCTGCCTTCGAGAAAGGCATGTTCCCGGGATCACTCGTGGAAGATTCACCGCTCGATAATCGCGCGGTCATGATTGGCGGCACTACCGGCATTCTTGGCGAATGGGGACCGGAGAGCGCTGAAAACCGCTATGAAGGCGCAATGACTGCGAGGCAGGCGCTGGCCAAATCAAAGGACGGCGCAGCCGTCCGTATCGGTATGAACGCAGGCGTCGATTCGGTCTTGCAGCTCTGTTCTACCGCCGGCATTCGTTCGCCGCTGCGCCCTTATCCCGCCACGTTTCTGGGCAGCAGCGAGGTCACGCTCGCCGAGCTCGCGCTGGCTTACACAATATTTCCAAACGGCGGCTGGCGGGCAAGCACACCACACATTTTGGAGCGGATCGAAGAAAAGGACGGAACGCTGGTGTGGGACGCCAAGCGCAGTCGCGCCCGGCAAACAGTCATCAAACCTGAGACCGCTTACGAAATGCATTCCTGTTTGGTCGATGCGCTGCAATCGGGGACGGGAAAAACCGCATACACGCAATTTGGTCTGGAAAAGGTCCCGGCGGCGGGCAAAACCGGCACCGCCTACGATTTCACCGATGCTCTTTTTGCCGGATACGATTCCAATTTTACCTGCGCAGTTTGGACGGGGTTCGACAAACCGCAAAAGATTTATCGCGGCGCGTTTGGGCGCGAGCTCGCGTTGCCGGTTTGGGTAGACATCATGAACGCGGCGGTCCGGCATTATGCGCCGCGCGAAATTAAGCAGCCGCCAAATCTAAAGGAGGTCGAGATTTGTTGGAAGTCCGGTCTGGTCGCCACTGATAAGTGTTATGACGCCGTGAAAACGGCGACCGGCGATACGGTTCAACGACGCACGACTTACATGGAGGTCGCGACGCCGGCGCAGGTGCCCATGGAACCTTGTAATGTTCACGGCGAACCACGCACCCTGCTTGTCCGCGATCTTCCCTCCCGCGATTTGCCGCGCGCAGAGCTGGCTGTCGATCTTAGCGAAGTCACACCTGTGCCCGTGAGAAACCCAACGTTACTGGCGGACAAAGACCCTTACAATTCTCTCAAGCCAACCTCGAAACCAGAGCCAACGCCGGAGCCGGAAAAAGAAATGGCAGAAAATCAAAAGATCGAGAACGGACCGAGCGAGAGCCAGATGACATCTACGAAGCCCGCCAGTATTAGCGACCCGGGAGGGACGCCAATCAATCAAGCGGCCGAATCCGCTGTCCCAATCAGGAAAGCGATCCCGGTCGAGCCGCAGCATCCGGCAGCGGCCAGACCAGTCGAGATTCGGCGCGCGCTGCCAGTTAAGCCGCTCGATCAAGAAAAAGAGGACGGGACGCTTTTGAAATCAGTGACGCCGCCTCCGAGCGATCTGGACGAATAACCGGTTTATCACGCGAATTCGCGGGCTGATCCGACAATGACATCACAAAGCACAGATGATTTCCGATTGACTGTTCTCAATCCGGGAGGTCGCGATCCGGAACAGCACTTTGGCGACGCGCCCGGTCCGGGCGGGGGAGGACATCCGCCCATCAATTTTCACGGCTACGCAGCGTGCACGCGGGGCGTTTTCCATTACGATACTCGGCGCGCGGTTGCGGAGGAAACGCCGGTTCTTCTTCTCTTGCGGGGCGAATTTCGCGCCTCGGAGCGGGCACTAGGCGAACTCCGGAAGCAAGAACGGACCGTCGCTGTTTCCCTGAAGGAGACCGGCCTGCATCAAATCGCCCAACAGTTATGCGATCACGGAAAGTTATCACGCTTCATCGCCATTTTGGCGCAAGCCGATGGATGCATCGCCACTACACCGGAAGCTGCGGAAATCTACCAGCGCGTCCGCTGCAAACACGATCCCGTCACGGTCGCTTTTATTCCCACGCCTTATCCGGTCGAAGATCGAGAATGGAACTTTTCTGTGCCGCCTGACGAACAAGCAGGGATTTTTGTCGGCACACGCGAATTTGATGTGCCCTCGCGCAATCATTTCGCGGCTTTGCTGGTCGCACGACAGCTTTGTGAAGCGACCGGTGAACCAGTCACCGTCGTCAATCTGGATGGATACAAAGCGCGACGATTGCTCTGGGAGCTAAAATTTCCCGAAGAAAAATTCCGGATCATTGAGGAAGAAAAATCGTATCCGGATTATCTGCGTATCGTAGCCCGGCACAAACTTGTTTTGCAACTGGACCGCAGCCACGTGCCCGGCCAGGTCGCAGGCGACACGCTTCTCTGCCAGACTGTTTGCGTTGGTGGCGATGGCGCGATTGAACGAATCGCATTCCCAAAAACTTGCGGCGAAGGAAAGACCATCGACCAAATCGCTTCCATCGCGCTCGAGTTATTGAAAAATGGCGATGCGCGCGCCGCGATTGTCGTTGAATCGCAACAACGCGCGCAGGAGCGGCTTTCTTTTCAGGCGGTCCGCTCGCAGTTGGCGACCTTTTTCGCGCGATTGTAACGGCGGTCTCTCCTAAGCCGCAACTCTTATGCCAGGGATCAGCAGCCTGGTGGTTTAGCCCACGAAACACGCGAATCACACGAACCAAAGTAAGGCTTCAGTGCCGGATGTTGTCTCTGAGATTTTTGTGTCCATAGGGGCGCTTGTGTCAAGCGCCGAGCGATTGACTCCGAAGGCTTCGCGGTTGATCAGGCGTGTGCCACAAACGCCTCTACAACATCATTCCGAGATAAATATCTTCTAAGCGTCGCGCTTGGGCGCTTAGATCGAACCTTTCTCGAACGACGTCCGCGCCTGCACGTGCGACCCGCGAGAGAAAACCGGGATCTTGCACTGCGTTGAGCAAGGCGCACGCTAGTTCATCAGTACTGCGCTCGGGCACCAGCACGCCGCTCACGCCGTTCTCGATTGCTTCGGGAATTCCGCCATGCTGAGTCGCGAAAACTGGCAGGCCACTCGCCATCGCTTCGAGCATTGAATTTGGAATCCCCTCCTGATTTCCGTCAGGACCTGTTTCACTCGGGTGCAGGAAAATGTGCGACGCATAACAAATGTCGCGCAGCTGCTCCTGTGAAATGAAACCGGTGAACAAAACACGATCATCGATCTTCAGGTCGCGCGCCAAATTTTGAAGTTCACTGAGCAATGGCCCCTCTCCGGCGATGGTTAGTGTCGCGTTTGGATATTGTCTCAAGAAACTCGCGAAGGCGCGGAGCGTGACGGGAAGACCTTTTTTGTCGATCAAACGGCACGCTTGCACGAAGCGCCATTCGGTCGCCGCGGCGACAAAGTTTCGTTCGCGAAACGGAAATTCGTGGAGTGGAATCCCCGTTCGCTGGACGTCGATCTTTTTTTCGTCGCAACCAAGATCGACAATCGCGCGCCGCAACGATTCGGAGCGAACGAGAACGAGCTTTACCGCGTCGAGCATCTGCCTGGTGGCCTCTCGATACGCAGGCTTGTTCATGTCCACCATCACATCCGCGCCGTGAAAGGAAACAATCGAAGGATTTTCCCATGCCCGAATTAGCGGAAGGAGATGCACCGCGATTTGGCCGAAGTAAATGTGCAAAAGCTGCGCGTTCCTTTTTTCTAGAACCTTTATTAGCACGCGTAATTCGCTGACCGAGATCTGCCACGGCTTATCGCAGACCTGGCGAAACCAGAAGCGGCGCAGAAAATGCAGCGCCGGTTTTGGGACGATGTCGATCTTACCGAATGGGAAGCCGCCCGAATTTTCGCGTTTTTGAGCGACGACAACGGGCGAGACACGCTCGAGCGCGATTATTTGCCGGTAAACGTGCAGCATCTCCGGTTTCAGGAACGTCGCGCAATAACAGGCGACGACCGGGAGGGCCGTTCCTGTCATGTCGAGCGGAGTCTCCCCTTGCTGTGGATTCGCTGTTCCTCTTTTAACAGTAAGAGATTGCTCCACTTCGGTCGGAATGACAGAAAAACTGAGCGCGAGGATACGCGCCAGTACCCTTCCTTCAAACGCCTTCGAATTTCGAATTTATCAAAAGAGGATTTCGAAGAGCTTAATACCCTTCCATTTTCCCGGGATGTTCGGGTCGAACGACGTGCTGTCCACCCAAGTGCCGTATCGGGCGGGTGCCCACGGATTGAGCATCTGGAACGGGTTACGACCGTCGCTAAATGCTCGCGGAACCACCCCCTGCACCGCAGCGCGCTCTGAAATCGGCGGCGGTGTGGGCATTGCTCTCACCGGTTTTTGTGGTCCGATCGGCGCCCTGAATGTTTGCGCCGAAGCGCTTGCAGCCAGCGCAGCGAGGATCGCGATCATTAATGTTTTCATGTTTTTCCTTTCTTGCGAGTGCGTGCAAGTTTCTTGCCCGTCACAACGCCTACCCACATTATATACTTCGATGGACTACCTTGAAAAGGCCGCACGTGTGTTGGATATAGAAATTTTTGAGCTTAAGCGGCTCCGCGACCGTTTGAGCCAAAATTTTTCCCGTGCTGTCGAACTTATCAAAGACGCGATCGATGCGCGCAGCAAAGTGGTCGTGGTCGGCGTGGGCAAGTCCGGGCATATCGGCGCAAAAATTGCCGCCACCCTCACCAGCACAGGATCGCCGGCCGTCGTGCTCGATTCCTCAAACGCTTTGCATGGCGATCTTGGCATGATCGCCGATGGCGACGTCGTGCTTGCCTTGAGCGCGAGTGGCGAGACGGAGGAATTGCTCCGGATCCTGCCCGCAATCGCCCGGTTCCAAGTCAGGATCATCGCCATGTGCGGCGATCCAAAATCGGCCCTCGCCCAAAACGCGCATCTGCTTCTCGATGTAAACATCGAACAGGAAGCCTGTCCGCTGAATCTCGCGCCGACTTCGAGCACCACGGTGATGCTGGCCCTGGGCGACGCGCTGGCGATGGTGTTGCTTGAGGCGCGTGGGTTTAACAAGGAAGATTTTGCGAAGTTTCATCCCGCCGGCTTGATCGGCCGAAGTCTCCTGATGCGTGTCCATCAAATCATGCGACCGCCGGAAGCGATGGCCATCGTTTCAACCGATACGCCAATACGCGATGTGCTCAAAGCAATGACCAGTGTCCGGGCCGGCGCTGCTCTCGTGGCGGGCGAAGATCGACAGTTACAGGGAATTTTCACACACGGAGATTTCGTGCGGCATTTTCAATCCGACTCAAAGATCGGCGAACGGTTGGTGGCAGATTTGATGACGCTGAACCCAGTCACGGTGCACAAAGACAAACTCGCAGTTGAAGTTCTGAATCTGCTCGAACGCCATCGCATTGACGACCTGGTCGTGGTCGATGACAACAACGTGCCCGTGGGCATCGTCGATTCGCAAGATTTAACCCGGTTGAAATTGCTCTAATCGAGGCCGCGGTGGTCTTGCACGCGGCCAGGGTGCTGGTTGCGGTTCTGATTGCGAGGACGCAATCGCCAGCACGCGAGACGCGTGCGCTACCCAAAGATTTGCGTTACCGCGCAGCACGTGCAAAAGTCCGCGCTCCCCGGACTTAACGATTCAACCATGCCAGCGGCAAACGATCTTCGCAAAGGAATGGCAATTAAATACAATGGCAATCCCGCCATTGTATTGGAAGTCCATCATCGCACGCCCGGAAATTTGCGCGCGTTCGTCCAGGCGATCATCCGCTACATTAACACCGGCAAGAGCGCCGATGTCCGCTTCGGGTCGACGGATAAGGTGGAGCTGGTCGAAATTGAGCGAAAGAACCTTGAGTTCAGTTACAAGGATCGCAACGGATATCATTTCATGGACCCGGAGACGTACGACACAATCACGTTGCAGGAAAATCTGATTGGCGACGCCAAAGATTATCTGGTGGAAAATCTTGCCGTGCAGGTTCTCTACGCTGAGGGCAAACCGGTGGAGGTTGAGTTGCCTGCCTCCGTCAGTTTGAAGGTCGTTGAATCACCGGAAGGCCTGCGCGGCGACACCGCCAGCAACGTCACTAAGCCTGCCGTGCTCGAGACGGGAAAAACAATCAACGTCCCGCTCTTCATTAAAGAAGGCGAAAACATCAAGATCGACACCCGCAGTGGCGCCTACATGGGCCGGGCGTGATTCTGTAATATTGAGGAGCACAGGCCGCTGGCCTGTTGGTTTCGGCGGCTCCGCCGAAACAATCTTTATTCGGCGTGGGAAATGATTATGAGCAGCGTGATGCTCGCGGCCCCGAAAAATCCGCAAAGCCCGGCTTCGCCAGCAAGCGTGCGCTCCCCGAAAAATCCGCGCCCTTCGCATAATCCGCGCGGTTCCGTCTTGCTATTATCCACGTACATCTGCGTAATCTCCGGATAATTTTGGCTACGACCAAGCGAAGACCGGCAAACAAAAAGCATAGACCGAACCGTGGCAGAAAGGTCGTCCGGAGTGTCGCGCGGGCTACACGATTCGTTCCGACGTCCGATCCGCTCATGGTCCCCACACGCTGGGTAAAGTTTGTTTTTGCGATTTTTCTGCTGCCGGTCTGCGCAATTCTTAGTCAGACATTTTTCACTGTCTTTGCGCGCGCGACCGTGACGCAACAGCTTTGGGCTGGCGAGGAGTTTTGGTTCTTCTCGTTGGGCGCAGTTCTCTGGCTGATCGCCTTCCTCGGCTTGCCTCGCCCAATCGTAATGTATGTCTTCGGACACGAACTCACCCACGCCCTGTGGGTTCTGTTAATGGGAGGACAGATCAGCCAGTTTCGTGTTGGTCGCGACGGCGGACACGTCGTCACGAACAAGACAAATTTCTGGATCGCACTGGCGCCTTATTTTTTTCCCCTCTACAGCATTCTGGCGATCGCCACGTATGGCGCGCTTAACCTCTTTATGAATGTGCAGCCGTATGGGCGCCTGCTGTATGCCGTGATCGGCGCCACCTGGGCGTTCCATTTCACGTTCACCTGCTGGATGATCCCGAAAAATCAGACCGACCTGAGCGATCAAGGCACATTCTTCTCGCTCGTGGTCATCTATTTGATGAACCTGCTGTTGCTCAGCGTGATGCTGATTCTTGCCTCGCGACAAATCACCTTTGCGGGGTTCGGCGCGGACTTGCTGACAAATCTTAGCAACTTCTCGCAGTGGGTTGTCGAGCTCTTGGAGCGACTGTGAATGAAGCCAGAGCCTCTGGCTTGCGCGTCTCAAGCAAAGCGCAAGCGGGACGCTCGCGCCAACTTTACAGGTTCGTAATCACTGCGAATGGCAAAATGGACATCGCGTCGCTTATCGAAACTTTTCGGCCGTGGTGATGAATCGGACGACAGGTAAATAGATCGTGCGCGCCATCGAGCGAAAGCGTTTCGGGAAATTCGACTGTGGTGTCTTTCCACGGCTCACCAGTCGGCGGAAAACCGATGTGCGAGGACAGACGCGGCGCGACGACCACGATCCATTTGCCTGCCAATTCGCGGACGAAACTGACGCAGCACTCCGCAAATGTTCCGTTCGCGCCAAGCGGCAAATATTCTCCACGGTGGAAAAGATCGGCATGTTCGCGTCGGAATTGCAGAACTCGCTGGGTTAAAAACATTTTGATGCGGCCATCCGGCCAACTCCGTATCAGTTCGTCGGGAGTCGCCGCAGGCAATGCTTCGAGCAGTTCGCGACGCCGTTTGTAATCGACCGGACGCCGATTGTCAGGATCGACCAGACTGTAATCCAAAATCTCGTTACCCTGATAAATGTCGGGCACGCCTGGCGACGTCAGCTTGAGCAGCGTTTGCGTGAGCGAATTGATCACTCCCAGACGCGCAATCTCCTGCACAACCGGGAGGAAAACCGGAAGGAATTTATTTCGCGGCGACGGATCCAAGATTTTCGCGATAAAATCGCGCATCGCCGCGTCCCATTCTTCGTTTGGTTGGATCCAGCTCGTATTAAGCTTCGCTTCATGGAGCGCTTTGCCCATGTAAACTTGAATCCGCCCGATGTACTCCGCTGTTGCCGCTCCCTCGGGCTCGCCCGAGTCCTGGATTGGCCAGGTTCCAAGCAACGTTTGGTAGAGTAAGTATTCCTCATTCGGGTCCGGCGCTTCCGCGTCGTTAATAGTCCGCTTCCAGCGGCGATTGCTCGCTCGCCAGCGTCGCAACGACTGTCGCCAAAGCTCCGGGATTTCGGAGATGGCAACGATCCGCGCGCGCGCATCTTCGCTGCGTTTAGTGTCGTGCGTCGAGGTCGCGAGCAAGGTCGCGGGCCAATTGCGTTGTCGATCGAGATTACGTTCGTGAAAGGCCTCAACGCTTAATCCGAACTGCTGCGGCTCGCCACCAACTTCATTTAATGCGGCCAGCCGGTTGTAAATGTAAAATACAGTGTCCTCCAGCCCCTTGGCCATGATTGGCCCCGTGGTTTGCTGAAACTTGAGAACGAAATGTGTGTGTGCGGCGCGTGCTTCGGCACCGAGGTTTTCCGGAAACCGGAAAAGCAAGACGTCGCGGAGAAAATTGAAAATCGATTCTTCGATTGCCGGGTTTCGGCGCTTGGCTGCGGCGATTGCACGCTCGACTACTTGCCGGTCTTCGTCGCTCACCGGCCGGCCGGGGGCAAGATAAGTCCGATAAACGGGAAAACAGGCGATCGTCTCGCGGACAGCGCGAGCAAGCGCCTCGAGTGTGAAGTCGCGATACCATCGGTTTTGCTCGGAAAGCCGATCGACCATGTTGCCTAGGACATCGACATCGTTGGCGAGCGCCAGTTTCATTACTTGCAGCTTTTTCGCATACAGCAGATGCCCAAAAGGCATGGAGTGACCGATGAACCGATGGAATGTTTTTGTGATCGCTGTCTCGGCAGACGAATCGACCAGTAGCTGCGCGGCTTGACTCCCAAAATCGTAGCCGGTGGTGCCGTGCACCAGCCAATCCTTCCGCAGCGTTTCGGCGCCGGTGAGAATTTTTTCCGCGACCATGTAAATGGCGCGTCCATCCTGCGGCAGCGGGATCGCCAGCGCTTTCGCGCAGCGTTGCTGAAGCTTTTCGAAATACTCGCGCGGTAAATAAAGACCATCCGGATGATCAATGCGGAGACCCGTTACCGCGCCAGTACGCACGAGATCAATAACCAGCCGGTGAACGGCGTCGAAAACCTTTGGCAATTCTACCCGGATCGCCGCCAGATCGTTCACATCAAAAAAGCGGCGATAATTAATTTCTTCGGCCGCGACCCGCCAGTAAGCGAGCCGGTACGACTGCGCATTAAGCAATTCATCAAGCGCGTCGAAGCTGCGCGCGTCGCCCGGCTCGCCGTTGATCCGGGCCAATGCCTTTTCGATTGCCTGTTGCACCTGCGGCGCCTCGGCACAACGCCGTTCGAGACGTCGCTTGATAATTTCCTTCTCGCGGATGCGCTCCGCGATCCGCTTCGTGTCGGTTTCAGTGCGCTTGGGTAAATATTCGAGCGCGGTCAGAATGCTTTGCAATTCCGCGTAGAAATCTTCGTCCTTATGGTCAGCGAGATTTTGCAGCGCGATTTCGAGAGCGTAACGATACGTGCCCGGCGCGATGGGCAGCCTGCGGCTGCCGTACAGAAGATAAAACGTGCCCTCCTCGAAACGCACCTGCAGCTCACCGCGCTCAAGGACACGTCCATACTGGTCACTAAGGATAGGCAACAGGACCTTGTCGTGCAGATCCGATTTCAGCGGATGCCAGTCGATATCGAAATAGGGCGCATATCTGGAGCTCGGCCCATTTTCGAGCACATCCATCCACCATTCATTGAGCGGCTCCGCGATCCCGACATGGTTCGGTACGAAATCGAGCACCTGGCCCATCGAGTGCGCATGCAGGTTCGCAATCCAGGAGTCGTAATCCTCCCGCGAGCCGATCGGAGGGTTGAGTTTATTGTGATCGGTAATGTCGTAGCCATGGAGGCTCTCCGCGCTCGCTTGGAAATAAGGCGAGGCATAAGCATCGGTCACGCCCAGCGTATGCAGATACGGCACAATCTCGCGCGCCTGAGCAAAGGTGAACCAGCGATTGAACTGCAATCGGTAAGTTGAACTGGGAATGCGCGGATGTTTTTCGTCTGTCATGTCCTTGTCATTCCGGGCGAAAGTCTCGCCCTGAGCGTAGTCGAATGGGTCGAAGAATCTCTTGTTGTTTTCATCGCGGGAACCAGAAAACGAGAGATGTCTCGACTCCGCTCGACATGACAAAAGCTTACATCTTTTCCGGCACTTTGATTCCCAGAAGATCGAGACCGCGCTCCAACACTCGCCCGCTTAGATCGCACAATGCCAGGCGCGAACTGCGTGCCGGCTCTTCCGATTTCAAGACCGGACAGGCTTCATAAAATGTGTGAAAGCTGTTTGCCAACTCAAACAGATAATTTGCCAGAATGTTTGGGCGAAAATTGTTCAGTACCTGTGGGACGATTTCCGCAAACTGACAAAGACGTTTTGCGAGATTGATTTCAGCGGGATCATCGAGGGCTAACCGGTCGATTTTCGACGCGGATTCGCCTGCTTTACGAAAAATGGAACGAATTCGCACATAAGCATTCTGCAGATATGGCGCTGTGTTTCCTTGCAGAGAGAGCATCTTTTCCCAGGAAAAAACGTAATCCGTCATCCGATATTGTGAGAGATCGAAGTACTTGACCGCGCCGATTCCGATCTTCTCTGCAATGTCGATCCTGTCGTCCTCACCCAGGTCCGGATTTTTTTCCTCGATGATATTCCGCGCACGCCTGCACGCTTCATCGAGAAGGTCGCGCAACGGCACGTTCTCGCCGGAGCGCGTCTTCATCAGCTTGCGGTCCTCACCCAGGATGCTGCCAAAAGTGATATGGCGGAGATCGGCCGTGTAACCTTCGCGCCGCGCAATCTCGAAAATTTGTCTAAAATGCAAAATTTGCGGCGCGCCGACCACGTACCAAATCGCATCGGCTCTCAAATCGTTGATGCGATAATCAACTGTGGCGAGATCTGTCGTTGCGTAATTAAATCCGCCGTCTCGCTTGCGAATGATGCATGGTTTATCGGCCAGTTCCGGAATATCGCGAAAGAAAACGCAGACCGCGCCTTCGCTGATTTCCGCGGTCCCAGACTTGAGTAAGCGCTCGACCACGCCGGGCAGGCGATCGTTATAAAAGCTTTCACCGCATTGGATGTCGTAATGGACATCAAGCAATTTGTAGACGTGGTCGAAATCCTGCATTGAGAACGCGACGCATTCGTTCCAGATATCGGTGTTTTCCTTGTCGCCCGCTTGCAGCTTTACCAACTCCTGACGACAGGCTTCACGAACTTGCGGATCGGTTGCCGCTCTTTGGTTTGTCTCCTTGTAGATGCGAACAATCTCGGCGAGTGGATTGCGCTGGAGAGCTTGTCGATCCAGCAGATTTTTCCAGCCGTAAATCACCATGCCAAACTGCGTGCCCCAGTCGCCGATGTGATTGTCTCGGATCACTTCATGCCCGAGAAACTGCGCGATGCGCGCCAGCGCGTCGCCAAGCACCGTGCTGCGGATGTGACCGACGTGCATCGGCTTGGCCACGTTGGGCGATCCAAAATCGATTACGATCCTCCTCGTCGATTTTGCCTGTGCAACACCGAGACGTTCGTCTCGCAGGACTTCGCCCGCTTTTCTTTCGACTGCGTCGGCACGCAATGTGAAGTTGATGAAACCTGCGCCCGCAACCACTGGCGGTTCGCAAAGATCGCCAACATCAAGCTGCGCAAGAATTTTCTCCGCGAGATCCCTTGGATTTTCACCGCGTTGTTTGCCAAGCACGAGAGCGGCGTTCGTCTGATAATCGCCGAAACGGGAATCGGTCGCGGGCGTAAGTTCGCCCGCATTCGGCAGTCCGGCCTTTGCCAGCGCTTGCGAAAACTTCTTTGCGAGAAGTGATTGGAACGTTTCCATGATTCTTTTAGGCCACAGACTGTAGCCGCTTAGTTGTGCGAAGCGAAGGTGGATTAAGCAGCCCCTTGCTCGATGTTAAATTAGCGGCGAAGCCGCATTTATTTGGCATCGGCCGC
Source organism: Verrucomicrobiota bacterium (assembly GCA_005887825.1). GTDB lineage: Bacteria > Verrucomicrobiota > Verrucomicrobiia > Chthoniobacterales > UBA10450 > Udaeobacter. The sequence continues at coordinate 26,949 of VBQC01000177.1, forward strand.
GGAGCGGTCGATCCACTTGGCTACAACTAGCGCGAGAGCGCCCGCTACACCTTTTGCGAGCGATCGCGAAAGATCGACAAAATCTCGTCGGCCGAATTCGCCTCGGCCAGGCTCTCACGGACGCTGCGATCATTCAAAAATTTGGCGATCGATGCAAGCGTGCGCAGGTGCGTCTGAAATTGATTTTTGGGCACAATGAAAAGAACAACGAACTTCACCGGTGCGTTGTCCAGCGCATCGAATTCAATTCCGCCGGGGGATCTTCCAAATGCGGCCACGACTTCGTCGAGGCGGTCAGAGGAGCAGTGCGGAATGGCGATTCCGAATCCGATGCCAGTGCTCATGGTTTCCTCGCGCTGTTTGAGCGAAGCCAGAATGCTGTCGCGGTCTGCGGGTTTGACTTTACCCAGGTTGACCAGCAGATCGATCAATTCGACGATGGCCGGCCAACGCTCAGTTGCCTTCATCTCCGGAACGATTTGCTCGGCAGAAAGTAGATTGGCCAAGGACATGATTTCCCTTTGTACGGGAGCGCAAGCTTAGCGGGAGCGCTTGGGTTGACAAGTCCGTTTTGGGATAGCGGATCAAGAACGGACGTTGCGACATGCGCTTCGTTCTGCGAAGTTTGTGTCGAGTTAGCAAGGACCGGTGAATTTTGAATCAATTTCGGCAAACGCCCCCACGTCAGGCAGAGGCTTTCGCAATCTATTTTTCCAACCCGTCTTTTCAGGCACTGAGTCCTGCCTTCAAGCGCAGACCCGTGGCATTACTTTGCCTGAAACCGCGCGCCATCAACGCCCTCAGTACCGCAGGCATTAGAACCATCGGGCAGTTGATAGACCGGGCTGAGCGCGGCATCGTATCGTTACGCGCTGCCGGCGTTCTGACGCGCAACGAGATCATCAGCGCCCTCGATGCTCTATCAAAGAGCATTCGGACCGACGATATCGATTGGGTTGCTTACGCAAAGCACCGGGGATTTGTTATTCTTCCTGAAAAGCGGCGCGTGCATTGGTCGCCCCAAGCATTTCTGGAAGAACTGCCGCGCGTTGCCGCCGCGGTCGTAGGTTTGGAAGGCGGCGCAAAGGCCCTGGTAGTATTGCGCGAGCGATTGTTGTGTGCCGCCAGAAATGTCCTCACGCTAGAGAAAACAGGAAGGCAGATTGGAACAACTCGAGAGTTCGTCAGGCAGCTGGAGAACGACATTACAGGAATGCTTCACGAAGTCTTTTGGCCCGACCAGCAGCTCTGGCACGGTGCAGGATCGCGGCGGCAGCCGTCCGATTATCGGCGCTGGGTCTGCCGCCGGAGCAGGTTCCAGTTGCGTCCGGAGTTTCTGCAACCGCTGCGGGAATTCGCCGCAGCACTCACATCTGAGGATAAGCGGCGTGCACTTTCTCCTCTCGATTGGGAACGCATTCTCAGAAAAGTCTGGGAAGTACGGCCCTATCAATTGGAAGCGGCTGAAAACCTTATCCTTAATCTTCTTGGCTTGCGTCTGGCCAAACGGACAAAGACTATGTTCCTAGGAGCGCAAAAGAAGATCAACCGGCTTCTCGCTCACGACTATCCAGAAGGGCTTTCGCGGCGAGAACTTGCGACGATCCTCCGAAAGAAACTAGGCCCGATGGCGCCGACCATGGCTGAGTTGCCCGCGCTGGTTCGATTGGATCCTGCTCTAGAACTGTTCCACGGCCGCTATCGCTCCAGAGCGGGCGTTCTTTCACGGACCGCCGATCGATTCGAAAGAATCCTCCGACGAGCGGGCAAGCCAATGCACTTTCGAAAGCTTGCTACCAGCCAGACTCTAGAAGGCGGAAGGACCACTGAACTGGCAGCCGTCGGCAAACTGTACAGGGACCCACGCTTTGTGCCGATTGCCAAGACTGGCCTTTGGGCAATGAAAGCTTGGAATTTGGACACTGGAAGTATCACGGAAATCGCAGCAGAATTTTGGCGAAAAAACCACTGGACGAGGAAAAGCTCCCCCCGGCCATTGGCCTGATCGGCTTTTGCCGCTAGCTGCCGCGAATTTTGTAGTTCAATCGCCGCGAGAGTAACCACCGCACGCCGAACATGTCGATGGTGGCGCGAAGGGCGCGATTGCCCAAGCCGTACTTACTTCGGCCGAAGCGACGCGGCCGATGATTTACTGGAATTTCGACGAGCCGATACCCAGCACCCTTGATGAGTGCGGGAATGAAGCGGTGCATCCCTTTGAACGGAACCAGTGCGCTTACACATTCGCGCCGTATCGCTTTCAGTGTGCACCCTGTGTCGCGCACGCCATCTTTCGTGAAACGGCGGCGCACGGCGTTGGCGATCCAGCTCGTCAGCCGCTTCACTAGTGTGTCCTGGCGGTTAATCCGGTAGCCGCATACGAGATCGGCACCGCGCGCGATCTCCGCGAGAAGCCTCGGAATATCCGCGGGATCATTTTGCAAATCGCCATCGATGAGGACCGCATTTGCGCCGCGCGCGGCTTGAAGTCCGGCATAAAGGGCGGCGCTTTGGCCCGTATTTTTTTCGAAACGAATCAGTCGAACATTGGGCGCAGTCTCAATCCGTTCGATTGTGCAATCGACCGATCCATCATCCACAAAAACGATTTCATAATCGAGTCCATCCAGCGCTGCGCGTAGTTCGGACTGTAAGATCGAGATGTTCTCTTCCTCGTTAAAAAGAGGCACTATCACGGAGACTGCCGGCGCGTTTGTCACCTCCGTCATAACGGGAGCGTGCGATAGTTTCGGCAAAGAAAGACCTGCCAGGTGCGCAGCACTTCGCCGTAACGCCGCACTTCAATGGTCCCAGCCAGTTCGGTCGCTTGAAAGGCAGCTCGAATATTGTGAGGCACGTTTTGTTTTTCCCCTTCCCGAATGAAGAGCGCATCGCGTCCAACAAAAGGATTGATGCCATTCTCCTCGGTGTAAACTTCGCCTTCTGGCCGTGGCGCGCCTAGTTTGAGTTCGACAAATTCATCGTAGCGCGGCCAGAAGGAGAACTGATTCACCAGATCCTGCGATTCGGTAATATAAACGGGCGGATGCCCCGGACCCTCTGGCCGTTTGTCGCGTAAATAAAATGAAATTTCCGACGCGCGATCGCGGGCATCCGCGATGAGAAACAGTTTCTCTCCCAGTTGCGCTTCGAGATCGGTGCGCATTTTTTCGACCGCGCCAGTCGCGCTTTTCCATCCGCGCATCCGGTCGCTCGGGTCGCTTCGCGGCAATTGGTAACCTGCCGTACGCAACAAATCCGTATCCAGCGCGATTACGCTCATGACTAATCCGATAAGCAACGCCACGCCTGCGCAGAGCCGCAAGATGACGCTCGTTTCGAGCCGTTCCCACCAAAAATAAATTGCCAGCAAGCCAAAGCCGAGGAAGGCGAGCGCGTCCCAATTTGGTGCAGCGCTCTTGTTGATCGACAAGAGGAAGTAAAAGAGGAACACCGGCAATCCAAACCACATCAGGAACAACACCTTGAATTGCTGATTCACACGTCGCCAGCTTCCAACGAGGCCCCAGGCCAACGCGAGAAAGAGAAATGGCGAGTAGGCCAGAAAATGTTCGCCGAGAAAGGAAAGAACCTCACCAGGATGGAAGCCAACCCCCTGCTCAACGCCTCCGCGCGAGCGGAGGTGCGCGAGCGTGACCCAGGCGTGCTCGTGGTTCCACATAATCGGCGGGACCGTGCAGAGCGCAAAGAAACCGAGCAATAAATATAAACCGGGTCGCGCAAATTCCCGCCTGAGCCGCGGCGCCAGTGCGAGTACCAACAAAATTGAGACGAGCTCCAGCGCGTTTGTGTATTTGGAGAGAAATCCAAGCCCAATCAGCAATCCAGTAAGCGGCCAATGCCACGAGAAACCCGGACTCTTTTCCACTGCAAGCCAGAATGTGAGCATCGCTGCCAGCCAGAAAAAAACCGATAGGGAATCAATCGTCATCAGGAACGCGCCGATATTGAAGATCGGCGTGACGTTCAAGGCGATGGCTGCCCACAATCCGGCGGTGGCGCTGAACAGCCGGCGTGCGAAGTAAAACAGGAGCAGGCTCGTGCCCGCAGCGAGTATCGGACTAAAAAAGCGCACACCGAATTCATTCGCGCCGAAGACCGCGGTGCTGGCGCGCATGGCAAAAGCAATGCCCGGGCCTTTGCTGAAGTACGCCGGCGCCAGGCGCTGCGACCACATCCAGTAATGCGCCTCGTCAAATTCGAGATCGGTCGTCGCCAGCATCGACAGCCGAATCGCTGTTAGCGCAATGATGAAAAACCAGACCGCTCGGGTCGTGCTCATCGAGAGTAGCGCGACCCTCCGGCTTGCAAGTTTGGAGATAGCAAGCTGGAAGCATGCCCTACAATTAAATTCGGATGGCGCGCGTAAAGATTCGGCGCCCATTTTCGTGCCACTGTCCTCCAAATCAGTTCGAACAATCCGAGCATGAGCAATGCTTCACCGGCGGCCAGGAACAGCGTCGCGATGATGTCGCTCGGCCAATGCGCACCGAGATAAATTCGCGAGTAACCGATGGCTGCGGCGATAATCCAGTAGAGGCAGCCACGCCGCCGATAAAACAGCGTGCAGTACACGGCGATTATCGTGTTGTTTGTCATGTGTCCCGATGGAAATGACGGTCCAGACCGGTTTCGATCGGTTTGGTCGGAAAAACGGATATTACGTTTCTTAAACAAGCTCATGAATTTCGGACGCCCCTTTTGCAATTCGACCATCCGCGCGCTTTCTACCTGTTTGGGTCGATGACGATCAATCGCGGACTTTAATACACCGGTAAACAGTTCGGCGATCAGTAAAGACAAGGCTAAACATATAACGAACGCTCGGGCTTTGAATCCGCCAAAAAAGAGAGCGCCAAGTCCGATCGCAATAAGTAACGGTTTCCAAATCTCGCTATCGCTGAGCACAGCCATGAACAGGTCGAGCGCCGGACTCGTCCATTGTTCGTTGATGAGATGAAAGAGCGTTTGGTCCACTGTCGTTCGCGCTCACCTTAAGAAGTTCCGCCAAATGGAGCAACGTTGAAACAGTGTCGTTAAAGCGTTAAAGCGTTAAAGTGATGAAGCGGTCATCTCTGTCGATTATTCGATTCTTGGTCGATTCAACGCTTCGACTCTTCATCGCTTCAACGATCTTCCTGCCCCCGCTCACCCACGGCGAATCCCCGCCGTCCGCGCAGCAGATTCTGGCTTCCGTTCGAATGATCGAGGCGCGACAGCAAATCGATCTTCAGGGTCAGCTCCGCGAAAACGATGTCGTTGTTCCGTTTCGTCTTATACAAAACGGGCCGTTGATCCGGTATTCGTTCACTAACCCCGATGAAGTCTTGCAATTGCGCCTAGGCCAAAGCAGCTCACGGCTTGATCTGATTACGGATACGGGGACCCAGAAATTCGCCGCTTCGAAGCTCGAAGAAAAAATCCGGGGCACCAGCGTGACCTACGCAGACCTCGCATTCAAATTTCTCTACTGGCAAACCGCACGCGTCCTGGGCGAAGAGAATGTCCGCACTCGCAATTGCTGGAAGCTGCAACTGCGCGCGCCCTCGCGCGAGTCGCAGTACTCCAATGTTCTCTTATGGATAGACAAGACGGGCGGCGCGCTCATGCGGATGGAAGGATATGACTGGAACGCCCAACTGGCGAAGCGCTTCGAAGTCGTCTCGGCGCAAAAGATCGACAACCGCTGGTTCTTAAAACAAATGCGCGTCGACGAGTTACAGCCGGGCACCAATCACGTGCAGTCGCGCACGTACCTGGAGATTAAGAAGTAACGTGGCACAGGCATCTGGCTGTAGGGTCGGCGGGCATCTTGCCTGCCGGCTAAACAACAACCAGGCGAGACGCCCGGTTCCCCACAGGCTGGAAGTCTGTGCTACTCCTCCCGTGCAGCCTTCACAATTTGGGCGAAGCTGCGTGGGTCGAGGCTGGCGCCGCCGACGAGGGCGCCGTC
>VBQC01000044.1 GCA_005887825.1 Verrucomicrobiota bacterium
CCTTTTGGAACCAATGCGCGCTGACAGCTCGGCCGAGCTTGCCGAAGCGAGCGCGCCGCTTGCGGAGGGCGTGCCGGAGGTTGCAGTAGCACGCCTGCGAGCGTTGCTTAGCAAAAATCTACCCGGTCCAGAGTGGCAGGTAGTCACCCAAAAGCTTGTCGAAGCACAGGTGGCCGCCGGGCAGCCAGGGGAAGCTCTGATGCTACTGGGGGATTCGCGGCTAAAGGACATTCCATCGGCAAAGTTTTGGCGCGCTCAAGCGTTGGCCAGCCTGCATCGATGGCTCGACGCACTGCCGATCTACCAAGAAGTGGCGAAGGACGAGCATTCAACTTTTTACGGAGCAGCCACCTTTGGAGCGGCGGAAATGCTACGCGCGTTAGGAAGACGTGACGAGGCGCAGGAAAAGCTCAGCGTTCTCCTTCACGACGAAGAATGGGCGACCCGAGCGCAGCTCCGATCGGCAGAATTGTACATTGACAAGGCCGACGCGCCCAACGCGCGGCGTGTTCTGGAGGGCATACAGCCAAAATCGGTTGCGGAAAAACGAGAGCGTAGGCTGTTAAACGGACGTTTGCAGTTAATTTTGCAACGGCCGGAAAGGGCAATCGGCACATTTCAAGGGCTGCTGAAAAGGCGGGAAGGTACCCCTCATGCCACGCTAATCGCAGCACTCTTCGGCATAGCCGACGCGCACCTGCGACTAAAAACGCCCGAAGCCGCGGATGATGCCATCGAGCAATTTATCGATCATCATCCGGAAGATCCAGATTTGCGCGTTATGTTTGCGAAATTAGACGAGATTTACCGCGCAGAGCACAAACCATCCCGCAGTGAACTGGAAAAATGGGTCCGCAATCCAGAACAGCCCAGGCGAACATTCGCACGATGGTATCTTGCTCGGCTCGAGATTCGGGCTGGTCACCGGGAGCGAGCCCGGGAATTATTTAGCGATCTGCGCCGCACTGCTGTAAGATCGCCGGCGATAGTGCCTGCTCTCCTCGAGTTTGCGCAACTTGAAGTGGAGGATCGACATTTCGATGAGGCGATTGCGATTTTGGGTGATGCGCGCCTGCTGCATCCGGAACCGTCTTTACTCGATCGAATCAATTTGCTCGTTGCGCAAACGCAGTATCTGGCCAAGCGATTTGAGGTGGCGACTGCGGCCTTTGAACAAATCGCGCATTCCACGTCACCATGGACGAAGGTTGCATTGTTCAACGCGTCGGTCGGATGGCTGCAACTCGGCGATCACGCCCGTTTTTTGACTGACTACAACGAACTTGAAAAGCAGGGCGACGACGAAGAATCGCGCGCCAGCTTGCGATTACAGGAGGGCTTGATGCAAGCTGCCAAAGGTGACAAGAAAGCGGCAGAATCGCTGCAGCGATTTGTTCGCGATTTTCCTACCAATCCTCGCGTCTCGGAGGCTTGGGTCGGCTTGGCCGAGCTCGCCTTCCATTCCTCGCCGCCGCGTCTCGATGAAGCACGCCAAAATCTGGCTCGCGCGGCCGGTTCCAAGCCAACGGCGGCGGCGGCGGAGCGGGCGGACTATCTCAGGATCTGGATCGAGGACTCAGCCAATGTGGACGAAACGAACGTCATCGAGCTCGCGAAACGTTTCCTCGAGCAACACAACGCCTCGGCATTCGTTCCGGAGGTTCGAATGAAGTTAGCGGAGATTTACTACCGACAGAAGGATTTCGCCAATGCGCAGACGCAGTTTGAAATTTTCGCGCAGCAGAATCCGAATAATCCACTTGTCGAAAAAACTCTCTTTTTTGCAGCGGAATCAGCCATGTCGAGCATGGCCGAGCATTCGCTCGATCGGGCCATTGTCCTGTTTGATCAGGTTGTGGGATTGAATGGCGCACTGCGATGGGCCGCTCGCAACGAACAAGCGGTGATCGAGCGCAAACTCGGCAAGCCGAAGGATGCTCTCGTCTTATACGATGAGGTGTTGAAGAGTGAGGCTGGACCATCCGAAAAACGCGAGGCGCTTTGCGGCACCGGCGATATTTTTTTTGAGATGGGCGCAAGCGATTCGAATAATTATCAGCGGGCCATCGAAATCTATGACCAACTATCCTCCGACAAGAACGAGTCGGTTCACTGGCGAAACCAGGCGCTTTTCAAAAAAGCTCTATGCTTGGGAAAAAAGAACGACCGCGTTGGCGCTCTCGCGACATTCTACAAGATCATCGACGACGAAGCGCGCCCAGATCGACGGCGCGAACTCTTCTGGTACTACAAAGCCGGATTTAATGCGGCGCAACTGTTGGAGGACGATTCAAAATGGGAATCTGCTGCTGCTATTTACGAAAAACTGGCCGGCGCTGGGGGCAGCCGGAGCGATGAAGCAAAGGCGCGGCTCAATCGCCTGCGATTGGAACATTTTCTTTGGGCGGATTGATAGCGGCTTTCAGTCTCGACCGCCGTTGGTGTTCGTGGCCGAAAATGTCGTTTCTTTGTCCTAAAAGTCGCTCTGAATAAGCTTGCGTAAATTTGGAACGGAATCACAATCAAGGTATGAAAACAGGAAACAGGTTCAGTCGCGTGTGCGGCTGGCCGGTTCGATGTGCAAGTGCCGCGCTCGCGCTCGCATTTTGTGCATCGGCATTTGCAGATCCGAGCAAAAACGTGGTCCTGCCGGCGACACAGCAGCCGGCCCAAAGGACCGTGAAGAAGATGTGCTACGTGGTGACGGGAACCTCCCGTATCCCGCAGCCTTGCAATCGGCTCGCCGCAATTCCGACCACCGCCAACCCGATGCTGATTCTCGGGCACGCGACGACCAAATAAGGTTCTGGCAAAACTGAGTTTGCCGAAAGGACGCGTTGCCCGGCGCGGCAGTGCTGCTAAGTGCTTTTTGTTTTTGCTTTCCAACGCATAAGTCGCCGGAGCCGTGCGCCGACTTTTTCGATCGGATGGTCTTCTGCTTCACGCAGCAAGTTCACGTAACGCGCCCGGCCGGTTTTCATTTCCTGAATAAAGTCGTGCGCGAATTTTCCTGACCGGATGTCCCGCAGCGCGGACTTCATGTTTTTTTGCACCGTTTGATCGATAATTTTTGGGCCAACGGTCAACTCACCCCATTTGGCGGTATCGGAAATCAATCTGCGCATTCCGGCAATTCCTGCTTCGTGAATAAGATCGACGATGAACTTGAGTTCGTGCAGGCATTCGAAATAAGCCAGCTCGGCCGGATAGCCAGCGCGGACAAGCGTTTCAAAGCCAGCGCGAATGATTCCGGTCGTGCCGCCGCAGAGCACCGCCTGCTCGCCAAACAGGTCGGTTTCCGTCTCTTCGCGAAAAGTGGTCTCGAGCACGCCGGCCCGCGTGCAGCCGATGCCTTTTGCCCAGGCAAGAGCCGTGCGCTTAGCCTGCCGGCTTGGATTCTGATGAATTGCAATCAGTCCCGGCGCACCGCGTCCCCTTATGAATTCCCTGCGCACCATCGCTCCCAGACCTTTGGGAGCGACCATCACCACATCGACATCCTTACGCGGGACAATCGTGCGGTAGTAGATCGCGAAGCCATGCGCGAAGAGCAGAGTTTGGCCGGGACGCAAATGCGGAGCGACCTGTTCTTCGTACACCGCGGGCATTTTGGTATCCGGGAGTGCTAGAAAAATAATATCCGCGCCCCGCGCCGCTTCCGCTGTGCCGAGCACTTCGAGACCGCTCCGCCCGGCGCGCACTCGGGACTTGCTGTCAGGATAAAGCCCGACGATTACCTCAATCCCGCTGTCCCTTAGATTGAGAGCGTGAGCGCGGCCTTGCGCGCCGAAGCCGATCACTGCGCATGTTCTGCCCTTCAACCAGTGAAGATCCGCGTCTTTATCGGTGTAAATGCGAGCGGCCAAATTTAGCTGCGTGGCTTACCCAAAACTGAATCTGCTGCGGCGAGCAACGATTTGTCGTCGTTATCTGTAAGTCCGCCGAGGAAGCGACGAATTCGGCGAAACGATTGGCGCAAGAACAGATCTGCGGCGGAGTGATCGAGGGGCGCGGAATCGCCATTGCGACGCGCGAGCTGAATCTCGGAGTCTTGATGGCTGAGCACACAGGTCGACGCAAAAAGATCCATAGCCGCGCCGGCAATCCGCTCCTGAACAAGCTGCATGTCGAGGATCGGTTCGCGATAAGTGATCAACGCACGATTAACGGCAAAGTTAAAACGCCAAATCAAGCGACCGAGTTGCCGCGCCTGCGCGTGAAGCTGATCGCTTCGAACGGGCACATCAGGCACACGGATGGCCGCGCCAAGCCGGTTCATCCCCGCAGTCCACGCTTTGCTTACCCGATCGCGCGATGGCTTCATCATGGTGTCGTAAATTTCCTTGAACTCCATGCCCGGCCCGCGCATACCCACAAGCGCAATAAACGAAGTCAGCACTTCATTGCTGCCTTCACCGATTTGGTTGATGCGTGCATCGCGCAGCATTCTCTCCAGGGGACGATCGACAAAGTAAGCCGAGCCGCCATAAATCTGAAAAGCATCGTTGATCACTTCCCAAAGCCGCTCGGTCGTGAAGACTTTCAACATGGCGGTTTCGATCATGTAATCTTCCAGTCCGCGGTCGATCAGGGACGCGGTGACGGTGGTCATTGCTTCCATCGCATAAGCGTCTGCCGCCATGCGCGCGATCTTCTTTTTGACGAGATCAAATTCACCAAGCGTTTTGTTGAATTGTTTGCGTGTGTTTGCGTGTTCGATGGCGAGGCGCAAACACGTTTTCGCCGCGCCGGTGCAACAAGCACCGAAAGTCGTTCGGCCAAAATCGAGCACAGTAAGCGCTACTTTGAGGCCTTTACCCATCGGGCCGAGAATATTTTCCCTTGGCACTTTGACATTGCGCAGGGCGAATCGTCCCGTGGCCGTGCCGCGGATTCCCATTTTCGGCATGCGCGCCTCGAGCATCGTGAAGCCGGGCATGTCAGGCGTGACGAGGAACGCCGTGATCGCCGTCTTGTCCGACCCGGGCACCGGAGTGCGTGCCATCACTGTGAGCACGTGCGCGATTGCCGCATTGGTGATGTAACGTTTTTCCCCGTTCAAAATGAAGTGCGCGCCGTCGTCACTTGGACGAGCCTGCATTTGCACGTTTGCCGCATCGGAACCGGCTTCCTGCTCGGTCAGCGCGAATGCGCCAAGTTGCTCGCCAGTTACTAATTTCGGAAGCCATATCTGTTTTTGCTCTTGTGTTCCGAAAAGCAGCAGCGCACGAATCCCGATCGAGTGGTGCGCGTTTACGAAAACCGATGTGGATGCGCAGCGACGCCCGATTTCCTCCAGCAGTTTACAGTTAGCCATCTGTGTGAAACCCCGTCCGCCGTATTCCACTGGCGCAGTCGCACCGAGCACGCCGGTGCGCCCAAGACCGTCGATGACGCTGCGCGGAATCTCTGCTTGTCGATCTATCTCCGCAGGATCGAGACCTTCATCGAGAAATTGCCGGAGTTCCCCCAGCGACTTGTCCAACTCCGTCTGTTGCGCTGCCGGCATGCGCGGATAAGGCATCACCCAATCGGCCACGAAACAACCCTGGAAAAGACCTTTGGCAAAACCAAGCGCCTGCGGCCCCGCGAAAAGCAGTTCTTCGGCCTGTTGGATTTCCCTTTGGCGTTGCGCGTCGAGTTTGTTCATTAAATCTGTCTCCAGGAAAAAGCGGGGCCACGCAGTGTAGCCGTGCGTGCGCGCGTGTCCAATCAGGCTCAGCTCAATCCTGATTATTCAACCGGTGCCGCTGTCTGACCGTCCCCCGTGGTACGGCCGATCACAGGGGCAGAATAATCCCAAGTGCCTTCGTCATGGGTGAACGATCATATTCGCCAGCTGATTTATGC
>VBQC01000027.1 GCA_005887825.1 Verrucomicrobiota bacterium
ATTCGCTCTTCCACGGATTTTGGCTGGCTCGTGACAATGCTGACAAACACCGGATCGTTAGACGTAGGCGCTGTTGGTGTTTGGCCAACTACGCTTACCGAGACCGGTGGAGCAGATGTCTTCATTACTGAAAGTGTCAGGCTATAGTTCAACCTCCAATTGAGAATCCGGAACGAGTAGTAGAAACCATCTTCTAAGGAGATGCTGTTTGTCGGTCCCAGGTTAGTGCCCGAAAACCATGGGACTGAGGTGGTGGCATCAATGTTTATCGTCGCCCCTCCCCATTGGGTCGAGTAGCTCCCCCCGACGATGGCGAAGGAATGCAACCCCGGCGTCGTATCGCCACCTGTCGCAGCGACATGGATCGTATTGGTAAACCAGTCATATCCATCTGGCGTCCCCTGCGCTCCAGGCGCGGTGATTCTTGTCAGACTCCAGGGCGGGGACGTATCGTCTTTATTGAACCCATTCCAGTCCCCCGCCAAGACCATCGGGAAAAGTATGGCTTGGGGGTCCACCCATAGAGGTTCAATCATCTGCGCATTCCACTGCCCATATAGCTGGTTTAGCGAAGCCAAGTTCCCTGGCTGGCTCTGCGCCAAGTTTTGGCTTTCGCTAATATCTGTCGACAAATTGAAAAGCTGAGCACCACCGCTGTTGTTACCGCTGTTGTTGACAAGCTTGAGTGAATCGCTGCGTACGGCATACAACGTAGTCCCCCCGAATCCCGGCGGGCCGCTCCCGCCTAAACCGAACCAACGCCAGAACAGTGTTCTTGGTGGCGCCACTTGTTCCCGCGTCAGATAAGGCATCAAATTGATGCCGTCATAAACACGGTCCGTTGGCAGTGAAATCCCTGTTGCGGCGGCTACCGTCGGAACGATATCCAAAGCCGACACGGGTTGATCGTAGGGAATGCCCGCCGGTAGTTGTCCAGTCCACTGGACAGCGAAAGGCACGCGAATACCCCCCTCCCAGACCTCGCCTTTATAACCCCGAAGCGGATAATTTCGGGTGAAAGTATGGTATGGCGCTCCGTTGTCGCTCAGGAAAAAGATTAGCGTGTTGTTTAGGAGGTTCTGCGCCTGGAGCGCTTGCAGCACTTGCCCAATCCCGTCGTCCAGCGCGGTTATCATCGCGGCGTAAACCCGCCGTTGGGGATCGGTGATGTTTGAAACCCGATCCATATAAGTCTGAGGAGGAGTGTCATACGGATCGTGCGGCGCGTTGTACGCTAAGCCCAGGAAAAAGGGCTCTGTTGCATGCCGATTAATAAAGGAGACTCCCTCCCGTGTGAAGGCATCTGTCAAATACGCCTGCTCAATAAGAGGCGTATCGTTTCGAAAGAGCGAGGCACCGTAGTATTGGGAAGCCCCTTGCAAAAAGCCGAAGAACTCATCGAAACCGCGATGAGTCGGACTCATGTTAGGGGCGGTGCCTAAATGCCACTTGCCGATCCACCCACAGACGTAACCCGCCGGCCTCAGCATTTGCGGTAACGGCAATTCCTGCAGAGGAAGCCCCAATCGCGGATTACTTGCGTCAATCTCCGGTTGATTTTCATGGCCGAACCGCTGCTGATAGCGACCGGTGATCAGAGCGGCTCGCGACGGGCTGCAAAACGGATGAGTAACATATCCACTTGAGCAGCCGACTCCGTTAATGGTTAGCGAATTGAAAGCTACATCTCCGTAACCCAAATCGTCTGCCAGAATTATGACGATATTCGGCTGCACTGATTGCGCGAACGCCGAGGAGACAAAAGCGCAGGCGATGAGTACCAAAGGCAGAAGAAATTTGCTAAAAACATGCGGTCTGTTCGAACAAAAGTCAGACTGCGTCGGGGCTCTTACAGCCACAGTGCTCGCCACGCAAGTTAGTGCACCTCGAGTGGATATTGCGGAATGATGTCTGATCATTTGCTGGCCTTTCAGGCTTGCAGTGAGGGCTTGAAAATCCTTCTGCTGCTGCGCGACTATTACTTCGTTGCTATTTGAATTGTTACTCCCCGAATGTCGATTGTGTCTCTTCCTTTCATCTTTCTTCTCCGAGTATTTGCTGGGCGAAGCTCTTACCAAAGTTCGTAACTTTACCGATTGTTGAGAACCGTTTGCGGCGCCGGCTCGCTGGCTTGAAGCTGGGCACTCATGATCTTCTACGGAATCTGCGAAGCGAAGTTCTCAAATAATTTGCGGAGAATTCGTAAAATCCGCGCGGAACTCGGTAGGCCAGATTTGGTCATTTTGGTTTTCAGTTTTGTTGAGACTGGATTGTCTGACTGCATTAACCACAATCCAGTTCCGCGCGGAACCAGAGATCCCTCCTCGGCGAGACTTCTTTCAGAAAGCGACTCACTTCGGCTAACTCGGGGGCTCCAGTTGGATCTGGAGATCGCGCTAAACGGGGTCTCAGCGAAGATCCAGCCCCACGGGCTTCTTCAGCCCGGCCGAAGACAAAGTTGAAACTTCGAATGACGTAATCTAAGGCAATTTTATCAGCACCCCGACGGCCCGTATATTATACCTTAGTTCAATACGGGACGACCGGTAGCCGGGGACGGCAGCCTCAGCCCTGATCAGCAATCCCGCAGGTAGGGCGATTGACCCATTCGACTCCGCTCAGGGCAGGCTCTCAATCGCCCAGGCGGTTCGGACTTGCCGCGCCGTAGTCTAGCGAAGGCGGGTGAACCGCCCCTACCTTCCGGTGATTCCGCAGCGTTCCGTCAATCGAACCAATTCGGCCACGGATTGCACTTTCAGCTTATCCATCACCCGGGCACGATGGACTTTGACCGTTTGCTCGACAGTGCCGAGGTCGCCGGCAATTTGTTTGTTCAATTTGCCAGTGACGACATGTTCGAGCACTTCCCGCTCACGCGGTGTGAGCGTGGCCAAGCGCGCGCGAATTTCGGTAAGGTTGGTCTGCCCCCGCCGAAGGGCGCGGTCTTTCTCAATGGCCACACGAATGGCTGCAAGCAGGTCTTCATCATTCACGGGCTTGGTGAGGAAATCACTCGCGCCGTGTTTCATCGCCCGGACGCTCTTCGGAATATCACCGTGACCGGTCAGAAAAATGATGGGCAGGAGACTACCTTTTTTTGCGAGGATGCGTTGAAGTTCGAAACCATTGACGGCCGGCATATCGAGATCGAGCACAAGGCACCCCGGTATGCGCGGATCATATTGCGCTAGAAATTCCTGCGGCGACCCAAACGCAGCCACAGCAAAGCCAGCCGCACGCAGCAAACGCGAGATGGAGCTCCGTACCGGAGCGTAATCGTCCACAACAAAGACGGTGGGACTGGGAGGAGTAGTCATCAGCTTATTAGTTATTAGTTATCACTACCTCCTTATCTGGCACACCTATAGGAAGGCTGAAGCGGAACGTCGCGCCGCAGTCGGCATTGTTCGTGGCCCAGAGTTTTCCTCGATGCGCGGCAATGATGGTACGACAGACCGAAAGGCCCAGACCCATCCCCTTGGCTTTCGTGGTGAAGAAAGGCTCGAAGATTTGTTCCATTTTTTCCTCCGGTATGCTGCCACCTCGGTCGGTGACGGATACAGTCACTGCGCTCGAGCCATTCCTATTCTCAATTCCAGTGCGAATGAGCAGCCGGCGCTCCGGAATGGTGCAATTAGTTATCGCGTCACAAGCATTCACCACCAAGTTGACTAAAACTTGTTGAAGCTGCACCGGGTCGCCGGTGACGGTGGGCAAGTTCCGCGCGAGTTCAACATCGGCAGTGACGTTTTGGTTCACCAGATCGCTACGGATCAGTTTCAAGACATCCTGCACAACTTTGTTGATACGCAGAGAATGCTGTTGCACCTCGCCTTTTTTCAGCCACAGGCGCAAGCGCCGGATGACTTCGCCAGCGTGCTTGTCTTCGCTTACGATTTCGCTAAGAATTTCTTGCACCTCGGCGAGGTCGGCGTCGCCGTGCGCGAGGAGTCGCTGCGCAGCCTGCGCGTTAAAAAGAATGGCGCTGAGCGGCAGGTTAAGCTCGTGCGCAAGCGAGCCAGAGAGTTCACCCAGCGTGGTCACGCGCGAGAGGTGTGCCATTTGGCTGCGCTGACGGGCCGCCTCCAGTTCTGCCCGCTTCCTTTCGCTGATATCAATAATAGAGGCCAACACGAACAACCCTTCGGACGTGTGAATTGGGTTGAGACCGATTTCGATCGGAACCTCGCTGCCGTCTTTGCGTCGGCCAAAGAGTTCCTGGCCGGCGCCCATCGGCCGCGCCCGTGCGTCACAAAAGTAACAGCGCCGATCGCCCATGTTATTAGACCTAAATCGCTCGGGAACAAGCATCTCGATGGGATGGCCAATGAGCTCCTCACGGGCGTAGGTGAAGACGGCCTCTGCCTGCGTGTTAACCAAAGTGATGCAGCCGTCCGTATTAACCATGATCATGGCGTTGGGCGCCGCTTCGACTACCAGACGGAACTGCTCTTCGGCTTGCTTGCGCTTAGTGATGTCGAGTGCAGCGCCGCGCATCCGAGCCGGCTGACCGTTGCCGTTGAACTCGACGTGGCCGCGCCCGGCGATCCAGCGCACTTGCCCATCCGCTAGCAGCACCCGGTACTCAGCTTCATATTCTGCGCCAGTGTGCAAAGAGTTCTCTACAGCCTGGAGCACGAATTCACGATCCTCAGGATGTACCGCAGTTCGGAAGCGATCGAAGTCGACCTTCTCCGACGGTGCGAAGCCAAAGAGGGCGCGCCCTTTGTCCGTTATCCAAATTTCATTACGCGCAATATCCCACATCCACATGCCGAGCTTGGCAGCGCTTGCCGCTAGCTCCATGCGCTCCTCCGTCTCGCGCAAGTCAGCCTCGCTTGCCTGCAATTGCCGCGCGAGTTGTGCCGCGTGGAGCAGATCGTAGCTCAATTCGTAGGCCATCGCCGCGACAATTCCCGAATATGCGAAGGAGAGGAAAAACGGAATGTCGATGATTCCCCAGATCACGAGCGGGACGTGCCATGCCAGAATCGCGCCGAAAATCATGCTGCCGCCGACAACTAAAGCGCGTCGCCGGTCGCCCCGCCGCCAGACGGTAATCGTGGCATCGATGAAAAAGATAATCAGCAAAAGCAGGCTCACAGAACTAAGCAGGATCCACGGGTTCGCCGCGACGATCGGCACCGAGATGACCTCGCTCCCCCACGAGAAC
The DNA here is from genome assembly GCA_005887825.1 of Verrucomicrobiota bacterium. Classification (GTDB taxonomy): domain Bacteria; phylum Verrucomicrobiota; class Verrucomicrobiia; order Chthoniobacterales; family UBA10450; genus Udaeobacter. Next base: position 5,174 of record VBQC01000027.1, read on the forward strand.
TGGCGGAGGCTTGTAATTTGCCGGAAGTTAAGATTCGGCGTAAAAATGAAATCAAGAATCAGCACCAGTGTCCGCAGGCCGCAGATACTCCACGCGAGCCATGGTCGTCCGGCGCGGAGATAGAGTCGCACAAAACTCACGACCGAGACAATGAGCACCCAAACGGGCACGTGTATCCAGCGTATGAGCGCTTCGTATCGACCGACTGTCTCGGCATGCATCATCGCTAACTCGAACGCGGCGATGGCCGCTGCTGCCACAGCGGTGAAGGAAAATAGGAGATGCGCCCAGCCTTCGCGCTGCTTGCACCAGACCAGCAGGTATATCCCCGCCAGTGTCAAACAGGCGGCCGCATTCATCGACCAGACAATGGTAATCCAAGTCATCGTAGGCCCGTGATATGCATTGGCCGCGTTCGCGGGATCCAAACAAGTTTGTTTGCCTCCTCAAAAGTAGGTGCGGCACCGCAGACAGGGTACCGCGGGTCGAGGTCAATGATTGCGACCAAGCCTTGCTCGCTAATGATGGGGTCGCCGACCGCCACGACCCGGCATGGTTCTGTGCCCGTTGGAGGCGTCGGGCTTTTTTTCACGGTTCGCGAGTCTAACAAATCGATCTGGGCCATTGCAATCGCTTAATTGCGTTTTTTACGCAAAATATCCTTGGGCAAGTTCGGTTCCAGCTTCTAGTCGCACCTTCTTCTACGGAGAAGGCAGGAAGAAGTTCCAAAAAACCTTTAGGAACCGGTCCCATTGTGAAGCAAATATTCCACGTCCGTCATTATGACGTGGAATTGGAAGCCGCAGATGCGCTCTTTGATTTTTTGAAGACGTTGTAACCGCGAGCGACGCCACGCTGCAACGCGCGCCAACATCGATATCTCCCGCGATGGCGCTCTGATCGGGACCGTGCCTAACATGGCTCCTGCACGGATTTCGTCGGTATGCGGGGACGCAACAGCCGTTACACGTACAGCGTGTGCGAAGTTGACGCGCAGAACTGCTCCAACGAAGTCACAGTGAGGTTCGGCGGGCCGCCACTTTAGGAGACTGAAGTGACGCACCACCTCACCTGTCTCCGCCGCATCGCTAAGAAAATAAGAAAACCACAAGACATAACAACGATGCCTTGACACCCATTTTAGATGGTTTCAACTAGACCCTCAGCTAACCCAAATTCCGCCTATGAAAAAGAGATCCACTATTAAATCCGCCTATAAGGTGTGCGAAGCGGCCACACAGAACTGCTCCAATGAGGAGATAGTGAGGTTCGGGGGGCCGCCCCTGTAGGGAGGAACCGGTGAAGCTGTAATTGCTCGGGAAGCTCACCGTACCGTGAAATGGGGTGCCGCTTCCGTAGGCCCTGGGAGCGCGGCCTCTCTACTTAAGACGCGCGGCTGTTGTCGACGCCGTTAGCAGTAAGAATCGACAACCGGCCGATAGCAGTTTTAATCTGAGAGCGAGATCCGATGAGTAAAACCGCGCCAGCCACACTTGTTTGCGAGATTTGCAAGAGACCGAAGTCGCCGCTTGACGGAATGATCGCAGAATTGATCCGACCGTCGCTCCTCGAATTCATCAAGAAGCGCCTGCCCGATTGGGACGGGAAAGGTTTTATCTGTTTGGATGATCTCGGCAGGTTCCGGAAGGAATATGTCAAAGACGTGCTCGAGGACGAACTCGGCGAACTTTCTGCGCTGGATCAGGAAGTCATCGAAAGTTTGCACCAACATGAAATCCTCGCGAGCAACATCGCAGAGCAATTCGAGAGGAAGCTCACTTTCGGCGAAAGGTTGTCCGATCAGATAGCATCTTTTGGCGGCAGCTGGCGATTCATCATCCTCTTCGGCGTCGTCCTTGTGCTTTGGATCATTTTGAACGCCGCCTTATTGGTGAACCGCGGGTTCGACCCGTATCCATTCATTCTGCTGAATCTGATCCTCTCATGTCTCGCCGCGATGCAGGCGCCAATCATCATGATGAGTCAAAATCGCGCCGAACTGCGCGATCGTTTGCGCTCGGAGAACGATTACAAAATCAACCTCAAAGCCGAGCTCGAGATCCGGCACTTGCACGAAAAAATCGATCACCTGCTGCGGCGCCAATACAATCGGCTCTTCGAAATCCAGCAGATTCAGATCGAGTTGCTCGAAGAAATCGGCCGGAAGCGGGAAAGCTGAGGCCAGGCTCTGCTATTTGAGTTGTTTACGCCGCTATCCTGTTTGGCATCTCGTCGTAAGTTCGTCCGCCGAGCGAGCGCCCGGCCAGATCTTTGCGAACACCGCCCCATTGCTTGAAGAAGAACGGAACACCAGCTTTGTAACACTGGTCACGGATGGCCAAGACCCATGCTTTTTTCATTGGTCTGGCTCCAGCACCGCTTTCACCTCCGACGATCACCCAGCTGATACCCGCAGATCATCAACACGCGAAAGCGCCCTCGCATCTTCCACGCTCACGCCCATCCACACGTTTGGCGGCCAATCGAACTGCGCTGCGAGTTGGCGCAGGCGATCGCTGCGTTTGGTAAGTATCTGGAATGTGTGCTGCGGACAATCGCGCATCGTCTGGAATACCTGCTGAATAAATTCGAGCGGGACATCCCGGTGGAAAAGATCGCTCATTGAATTTACGAAAATCACGCGCCCGCTCCTCCATGATCTTGGCAGATCGACGACGTCTTTGTGCAGCGTTAACCGAAACCCGTTTTGATAGCGCTCGTTTCCCATCAATTGCAGTCGCATTGAAAGCCGCTCGGCGTAGCAGTTCTTGCAGCCCGCGCTTATCTTCGTACAACCTGTTACCGGGTTCCACGTCGCCTCAGTCCATTCGATGTGTGAGTTAGCTGCCACTAGAGACTCCTCTGTCCCGAAACATACCAAAAATGTGTCTCACGATTCTGTCACCGGTCTTATTTGGTGAAGCAAAGTATAAGTAATAAACAATCGCGCCACGGCTGTTTCGCATTGGAAGCGGCTGAGGGACGAACTCGAACCCGGCGAGTTGCCGAAGTCGATTGCCAAACGCCTCTGCGACAACTTCGATCGGCTCTTTGTGTCGATGGCCGAAAAGCTCACCTTCTGACGAATATGCGACATCTCTCCAAGATTCGTCTCCCCAAAACGTCGTGAGTCGAGCCGCCTGCTCCGGACTCACTCGCGCAGGATCATTCCACAGAACATTCCGATTGATGTCTGCTACGGGAAAATTCAGGAATATTTCTATCGCTCGAGACTTGCCCGCGGTCTCGATCACTTTCCAATTCAGATGCAAGCCATAAGGATCCAAGACGCAAAGCGCCCTTCGATATTTTTCGTATCGCACTTTCGGGAAGACAGTTTCTAGCAAAAGCTTGTTACAGTCTCCCTCGAGGATGTGGACATCCTTTCGGTCGCCGATGACATCACGTAATCGACTTGTCTTGGCGGGTTCGAGATCGATAAGGAAAATCTCTTTGAACGGGGGTTTGATTGCCAGTGCATTCAATGGACTGCCGAGCACCAGTTCATTTGTGCTTCTGGCGATGCGATGTCCGCCGCCCGCGAATGCGTCGATGTAGAGATGGTCAAACCTTGTCGCGGTCAGAATTTTCGAGTATTCGACGCCGTAGCGTTTGATGATTTCGAGTTTGACCTCTGACCAATAACCGATCTTATCGAACTGCAATTCTTTGTCCGCCAAGTTCAACCCGCTCCTTCCACTATTTCGATCTCAGCGTTGGTTGGTGCGTAAACTCGATGAACGATCTGGTCGATCAGTTGGTAAGTAAATGCAATTTCGACTTCGAGGGCAATAAGTTTTCTCTTGCCGCGCACATCATTCGATAAAAATCGTTTCTTCGGCGCTTCCGCCCGGGCTGACGGCGCGAATGTTCCATTGACCTGGCGCGACTTGCCAAAAAAATCGGCCATCGGATTGCGGTGTTATCTGCGTGCCGTTGACAAACCACTGCACTCGATCGCCGAGCGTGGCGGTGAACTCGATCATTTGTTGCGAACGCGGCAGCACGGGATCGATTTCATAGCGGGCGTTTGCGATGGGATTTGTGATGCCCGCCTTCGGTCGGGCGTGGGCGCCAGGCGTATTATTGCTGCTCGCGCACCAACCTGCGTATTCAGCGGGCAACAGCAATTTTCCATCGGCGGCGAACCAGTTCGCCGAGTCTTCCTTCGGCTCGGTTCCTTTCAAGAACAGCTCGCTGATTCTCGACGGACTGAGACACGACGCCAGCAATCCCGTCTCCGCGCAGATTTCGCGCCGGATGAGTCGTTCGTTTTCCTTCGGTGGATCAAGCGGATGATCACGCCGCAGCAACTCGCGCATCATGGCTGCCCAAAGCGGTGTGGCTGAACGAACGGCAAATGTATCGCGCATCGGCCGGCCATCAAAATTTCCCGCCCAAACCGCGACGGTGTGCTCCTTATCGAAACCGACTGTCCATGCATCGCGGAATCCGCTGCTGGTTCCAGTTTTTACAGCGATCCGTTCTTCAAATGCGAGCGGTGAATGGGCACCAAAACTTTTCTGCCGCGCATCGTTGTCGCACAAGATGTCGCTTATGATCGAAGTCGCGTCGCTCGACGCGATCCGCGCCATGGGATGATGCTCGGCGGTAAGAAATTTCGCACGCATGGAGATGCCGTCCCGTGCCAAACCCGCGTAAGCGCCGGCAAGATCGACAAGACGAATCTCGGCATTGCCCAAGACGAAACCTGCGCCGTAGTCGCTTAATCCTCTTGGAAATTCGAAGCCCCACTTTTGCAACTCGAAAAAAGCCCCGCGCGCGCCGAGCTGGCTCAGGGCAAAAACTGCGGGAACATTGAGCGAGCAACCGAGCGCCTCACGCAAACGCACCGGACCCAGATAACGATGATTGTAATTTTGAGGGTCGTAATCCGCGTACTCGTCGCGAATGGCCTCGGCGGTGTCAGGCAACAAGCTCGCAGCGGTTAGAAGATGTCGATCTATTGCCGCGAGATAGACGAACGGTTTTAATGTTGAACCGCAACTGCGCGGGCGCATCGCGCCGTTGACCTGGTTTGCCGCATAGTCATTCGAACCAACCATCGCCCGCACCGCGCCGGTTTCGTTATCGAGAATAACCATCGCCGCCTGCGTGATGTCGTAGCGATTCAGAGCAGCAAGGTGGGAGCGAACAAATCGTTCTGCCGTATTTTGCAGATCGAGATCGAGCGACGTCCTCACGGTGCCGCGCAGCGACGGATTCCGCGCAACCAAGGCATCGACAAAATGCGGCGCCAGATGCGGCGGATCGGACCGGTGCGCGACGGGCGCAGATTTGGCCAGAAGCGCTTGCTCTTCGCCACTGATCACGCTCAACTGCACTAAACGCGCGAGCGAGCGCTCATATTTCCGAGTCGCCAGCTCGGGATGTCTCCAGGGATTGAATCGAGACGGCGCTTGCGGCAGACCGGCGAGGAAAACCGATTCGGCCAGAGTAAGGTCGCGAGCTGATTTACCAAAGTAAGCACGCGCAGCCGCTTCGGGCCCGAGCCGGCGATTGCCGTAGCTGCTTCGATTCAAATATTCGGTAAGAATGCGTTCCTTGCTCCAGCGGCGCTCGATTTTCCAGGCAACGATTGTTTCGTAAAACTTGCCAAACCAACTGCGCCGTTGCCGGCCGGAAGCCATCTTCACCAGTTGTTGTGTAATGGTTGATGCGCCTGAAACGATGCGATGCGCTTTCAAATTCCGTGCGCAAGCCGATGCCGTCGCCCGCCAATCAACGCCTCCGTGTTCGTAGAAGCGATGATCTTCGAGAGCTACAGTCACGCGCGGAAGCCACTTTCCCAGTTCGTCGAGTTTTCTCGGCAATTGCGCGCGCGCTTCAGGCGAAGCGATCTCGGCAATTTCGCAGCCGCGACAATCCAAGAGCGTCAGCGTTCCAGCCAATGGCTGTTGCAAGTTGCGCGGTAATGGCGTGCATAATATCGACAGCATCACCGCCATGGCGATCACCGCGCAAACTACCAACGAGCGCGAACGCAGAGCTCTGGGTAGCGCACGCGTCTCGCGTGTCTGGCGAGCGCGTTCCGCGATCGCGAACTTTTCCTGGACGCCCGGCTCGGTCCTGCGATTCACATTCAAAGGAAAGCCTGTTTCGGCGCGACGCCGAAACCAGACACGCGAGACGCGTGCACTACCCAAACCCGAACGGCACATTATTCGCCGGAAATTACGCATATGGTCGAGGGCGATAATCCCGAGAAACGGCTGTCGTACATCGGGACAACTTGCGTGGCCGGCCAGCGGAAGGTGCCTGCCGCTGTCGCGCGTGCCAGCACCGAATAGGTGCCCGATCCCGGTTCAAATATGTCGAAGTAAAGCAGTGTGGAACGGTCGCGCATTTCCGAGTACGAAAGCGCGAGCGCTCGGTCCGATCGATCGCTTGCCGGAATTTCAAAAAACTTTCCGACCATCGCCAGATTTGGGTTCACCGTTTCAAGACCGGCGGCCAGCGAATCTTCGAGCGCGACGTAATTTTGTTTCTTCCGCGTGTTGATCCGGTAGGTCACGAGAATCTGGTCGCCGAGTTTGAATGGCGCGCTTATCTCACCGATGCGTTTCGGCTCGGTGAGATTGCGCACGACGCGCTCGACGCGAAATCCGCGATCGACGCGATCCGTATCGACTTGATCGGTCGAATACTCCGCCTGAAGCAAAAACGATAGCGCTGTCTTGTTCAGGCCCTTCACCAGCAGTTGACTGTCGATCTTGCGATCGAGCCATGCCGCAGAGCGGCCGTTCTTCGAGACAACGCCTTTGGGTTCGGCAACGTTAAGCGCCTCCGCTTTTTCCGTGCCGATCATCGACTTGAATGCGAGCAGCAACCAAAGATTTTCCTGCGTCGAAAGCGCGGCCGAGGAATCCATCAGCGCAAGCATTCGTTTGCGGACGCGTTGTTTCTTTTGCGCGGTATAAATTTTTGGCGCAATCGTGTCGAACGCGAGCGCGCAGATGGCCTCGGCACGCGTCATTGAACCAAGCGTCGCTGGATTAAACGCGCGTTCCTTGATCGGCGCGTCGATTTCTTTGAGCAATTGCTCTTTCTCGCGCGGCATGATGTTTTGCCGGTGGAGCGTCATCGCCAGCAGCGCACGGCCTTCATCACCGCTCTCATTGCGTCGCAGATACAAATCCTGCGAAACAGCGTTGAAATCTTCG
>VBQC01000178.1 GCA_005887825.1 Verrucomicrobiota bacterium
AAAATGGCGACACGAATCGAGGCGGAAAACCTGGATTTTATCCATCGAGAATTGCGCGCAGGCCGCCCGGTTGTGCTGATCCTGAGCCATCTCGCAAATTGGGAGCTATTCGCGCACATCCTCCCGAAGTACATCGGCTACGTCAGAAACAGCACCATCTATCAAAGGCTGGGCAACCGCTTCATCGACGAACACGTGCGGCGGGTGCGCGGACGCGCCGGCGTCGAGATGTTCGATCGCAAGGAAGGGTTCGACAAGGCAATCAAACTGCTTCGCGACGGCGGCGCCATTGGAATTTTAAGCGATCAACATGCGGGCGATCATGGCTTGTGGGCGCCATTCTTTGGCCGCCTCGCATCGACATCGCCGCTGCCAGCATTGCTGGCGAAACGCACCCGGGCAGCACTAGTTGGCGTGGCGATCTACACGGACGGACGAGCGCGCTGGCGGATCGTTATTTCGCCAGCATTGGAAAACAACGAGGAATCGGTGGGATCGCTTTCCGCAAAAACGAATCAAGTGATCGAACAACAAATCCGCCGCGCGCCGGAAGATTGGTTCTGGGTGCATAATCGCTGGAAAACGCCGCGGCCCAATTTTCTTCTGGCGAGATATAAACGCGGCGTCTATTTGCCGCCCGACCTTTCGGCTCAAAATTTGAAGCCGTTCCGAATTCTTATTCGCTCAAGCAACTGGCTGGGCGACGCCGTAATGAGCGTGCCGGCGGTCCGCGCGATCAAAAATGGGCGCCGCGATACCTACATCACCGTTGCCGCGCCCGCGAAGATCGCCTCGATGTGGAAACTGGTCTCGGAAGTGGACGCGATTATTCCTCTCACGGGCAATTCACTCGTTGCGGCCGCCCGTTCGCTCCGGCGGCAATCCAGCTTTGACGCCGCCATTCTTTTCCCGAATTCATTGCGTGTTGCTCTTGAATCATGGCTTAGCGGTATTCCGCGTCGGGTTGGTTATCGCGGGCATTCGCGTAGCTGGCTGTTGAATCAGATCATCCCCGAGCCACGGCGGCCCGGCCCACTAGAACATCAATCAAGTCGGTATTTGCATATTGCGCATGATTGCGGAGCGGAAACGTCCAACATCGAACATCGAACTCCGAACATCGCGACCGCGTCAATCCATCAACGATCAACTATCGACCATTCACCAATAAGAATCGGTCTCTCCCCAGGCGCAGAATACGGACCGGCCAAACGCTGGTTGCCGGAGCGCTTCGGTGAAGCGGCCGCAGCAGTTACCGCACGATCGCCCGTGCAATGGATTTTGCTCGGAAAGAAAAACGACGCACGAATCGGCGAGCAGATCGCGACTGCGCTCGGCGAGTCGTGCGTAAATCGGATCGGGCAGACCACGCTTGAGCAACTGATCGATGAGTTGCGCCAGTGCCGTCTGCTGCTGACGAACGACACCGGCACAATGCATCTCGCCGCACTGCTTGGCGTCCCAACGGTCGCAATCTTTGGTTCGACCGAGCCGCGCCTCACTGGGCCTCTCGGCGATCGCCACATTGTTCTGCGACATCACGTCGAATGCAGCCCGTGCTTCCTGCGCAAATGCCCGATCGATTTCCGCTGCATGAAAGCAGTCAGCGTCCAGGAAGTCGCCGACGCCGTGATGTCGATCTTGCAACAATAGTCGCCTTTTAGAATAATTTTCGGCGTCGCCCGGAGAACCGTTTTATGAACTCGTGTCCATTCGTCTCTATTCGTGGCTAAATCGCCTGAGGAATTGCAAACACGTTGCGTCGTCGTTGGCGGCGGCCCGGCCGGAATGATGCTTGGCTTCCTTCTCGCGCGCGCGGGCGTGCAGGTGGTTGTCCTGGAAAAACACGCCGATTTTCTGCGCGATTTCCGCGGCGACACGATTCATCCATCCACGCTCGAGTTGATGTATGAGCTCGATTTGCTCGAGGAATTCCTTGAGCAGCCACATCAGGAATTAGCCGAGCTACGCGGCGTCATCAACGGCCAGACTGTGCCGATCGCTGACTTTTCGCGGTTGCCGACGCACTGCAAATTCATCGCCTTTATGCCGCAATGGGATTTCCTTAATTTTCTTTCCAGCCATGCGAAGCATTTCCCGAGTTTCGAACTGCGCATGGAACACGAAGTAACGGACTTGATCATCGAGAACAATCGCGTCACTGGTGTGCGCGCCAAAACACCGGATGGCGAACTCGATGTGCGGTCCGATCTCGTCTTTGGCGCGGATGGGCGCAGTTCCACGGTGCGCGATCGAGCCGGCTTCGAAGTGCGCCAGTTTGGTGTGCCGATCGACGTGCTTTGGATGCGAATCTCCAAACACGAGGAAGATCCGCAACAAGGCCTCGGTTTTTTTCAGCACGGCAAACTAGTCGTCCTGCTCGATCGCGGCGATTACTGGCAATGCGGCTACGTGATCCCAAAAGGCGCGTTCGATCTGATTAAGGCGCGCGGTCTCTCGCAATTTCACGATGAGCTTGTCACGATGGCGGGTTTCCTACGCGACCGCGTCGCCGAGCTCGACGATTGGTCGAAAATTAGACTGCTTACGGTGCAGATCAATCGACTCCGCACGTGGTATCGCGAAGGATTGCTTTGCATCGGCGACGCTGCCCATGCCATGTCGCCTGCCGGGGGTGTAGGAATTAATCTCGCTATTCAAGACGCCGTCGCGGCCGCGAATTTACTCGCAGAAAAATTACGACAGGGGCCGGTGTCGATCGTCGATTTTCACAAGGTCCAACGCCGTCGAGAATGGCCGGTTGCGTTGATTCAGCGGATGCAAGCTTTCATCCACCGCCACGTCGTCACCGGCCGTGAAACATCCAGCAAATCCTCCCTGCCTTTGTTTCCGCTTCTGTTGAAGCACTTTCCGATCTTACGCCAGCTTCCCGCCCGCTTCATTGGGATCGGCCCTCGCCCTGAGCACGTGTGCAGCCCGGCGGCATGAGTAGCATGGGCATCGACGATTGGCGTTGCTTTCGAAAGCTTTTAAGGATGATTGTTGATCATGGATACTGCCATGCCGCGTATTCGCACAGAAGTGCAGGTGATGTTCTTCGATACCGACTGCGGCGGCGTCGTGTCGAACATCGCGTATCTGCGCTTCATCGAGATAGCGCGTACACTGCTCGCCGAAGAACTCGGGCTCGCCCTTGCAGAAATGGCTGAGACGCAAAGGTACCCGGTGGTTGTCCACACCGAGATCGACTATTGCCGCGCGGCCAAACTTGGGGATCGCCTTGTGATTGAGGGCTGGCTCGATCAACTGGAACGCGCGCGATTTTGGTGCGCGTTCCGCATCGCTCGGCCGAAAGACAGCATGTTGATTGCCGAATGCCGTCAATCCCTCGCGCTCATCGAGATGCCAGCGGGAAAATTGCTGCGTTTGCCGGAAAGCTGGGAAAAGTATCGAAGCCCGAGGAATGGCGGCTTATAGATCGATGACCACAGCCATCCGCACTTTTAGCATTGAAGAAACTCTGCTCGAGCCGCCAGCGCTCCCAGCGCCGCCTACGCGCCGGGCGCTTTTTGTTATTCTGATTGCGCTAGCGGCGCTTTTGCACGTCGCCACCATCGGATCGGGCGATCTCTACAGCCAGACCGAAGGGCAATACGCCGGTGCTGCCCGTGAGATGGTCGAGACGCATCACTGGCTCCTGCCCACTAATGACGGCGTCCCGCGCTTACAAAAACCGCCGTTGCTGTACTGGCTCATTATCTTTTCGTTCAAGCTTTTCGGCGTGAATGCGGCTGCGGCGCGACTTCCAGCTGGCCTTGCCGTGGTTGCTTCAGTTGGGTTGATTTTCTTGATTGGAGAAAAACTTACCGATTACTGGCGCGGCTTTATAGCCGGTCTGATTTATCTTAGTTTCTGCGGCGCATTTCTACTCGCACGCATCGTGATGCCTGAGCCGCTTGTCAGTGCGCTCATTGCAGGCGCGATTTTCTGCGGCCTCTGCGGTTATCAGCGCCGGCGTTATCGTTCCGCCTGGTTTGCTGGTTTTTGGATCTGCGCTGCGCTCGCCTGCCTGACAAAAGGTGTGCTTGGCGTCGCTTATCCGGCAGCGGTTTTTCTTTTGCTCTCAGTATTTTATCGAGAAGCCCGCATGCGATTTGGCGCGCTTTTGCGATGGGAATATTTGGCGCTCTTTGCTTTGATTGTCGCGCCCTGGCACATCTGGGCGGAGTGGCATTTCCCAGGGTATTTTCGCTACCTGCTCAGCCATGAATGGCTGGGGCATTTGCGCGGGCTTTCCGATGCGACGCACGATTATGTCGGCATGCCTGCCTACCAGTTTCTGATCATGCATTTAGCATGGTGGTTCCCTTGGTCGATTGTACTTTTGCCGGGCCTCCTTTTCGCCTGGCGGCGTGTGATGCGCCCCCGTGAGATCGAATTTTCCGATGCGCTGCCGCTTTGCTGGATGGGCTTGGTTTTCGTGCCGCTACTCTTTCTCGGCCAGCGCCAGGATTATTATTCGATGACCATGTGGGGTGCGCTGGCGCTCTGGGCGGCTGTCGCGTGGGACCGAATGCCCGCGGGCTTACGTGCGGCCGGTGCGATCGGGGTCGGTTTCACCGGGACGGCGACGCTCGCGCTGGCATTGCTGCTTCCCAAGCCGCCGGACGCTCTTAACGGCCATTGGGGAGTGATGGACGCGCGCTGGACGGCTTGGAGGGCTCTGCATGACATGCCGATTTCGACGTGGCTCTGGTTTCGTCCCATGCTCACGATCACGGGGGTCTCGCTCGTTTCTCTGTCGTTGGTTGCGCTCTATTTTATTTTCAAGCGACGCGAGAGACTTGCAGCCGTGGCCCTTGCCGTTGCGATGATCCCCGGTGGGCTCGGTATGATGGAAGGCATCGCCCGGATGGCGCCTTATTTCTCGCTCGCCGATCTGTGCCGATCTCTGAATCCGCGGCTGGATACAAGCGGCGAGACGGTTTTTGAAGGACCGCTCGACGACAGCAGCAGTCTCATTTTTTACCTGAACCGGAAATTTTTACTCGTTAATCAAAACCGCCAGAAAGAGGCCCCGATAGGCATGCCACCCACTGACATCTTTCTGAGCGAAGATGCCGTTTTAGAGAAATGGGACGGGAGCGGCGCTGTTTATCTGATTGTCGAGCAAGAGCGCGTCGGTTACTGGAAAAAATTACTAACCGAGCGCTTTCACATCTATCATCAGATCGCAGCGTCGGGCACGTACGTCGTCCTGAGCAACCAGCTATAGAGCGCCGAGCGGATCGTCGAGTCGCGGAGCGCTGAGGATGATTCGCGTCAATTCATCCACGGTTCGTCCGCGATCGCGGCGGCTGCGGGCTGATGTAATCCATTTGAAAAATTCGGGTCGCGGCTTAATGTGCCGGCTCCGTTCCGCACGAGAGGAATTTATGTCGCAACATCGCAGTTTAAAAGGGGCCAGCACTATCGCCGCCAAGCGCAATGTGCTGAAGCGCTTCGAGCGGGTCGAGCTTCTCAAGAAGCGCGGCCAGTGGAAGGAAGGCAGTAAAGTCGTCGGTCTTCCGAAGACGAAGCCCGACGTTTAGCAAAACGCGAATCGTTAAAACATTACGTCGTTGAATCGGCTGGACGGGTCACGATTTAACGATTCCCATGCGCTTAAACCGCTTCCTAGCCGCAGCTGGCGTCGGCTCGCGCCGCCATTGCGATGAGTTAATTGCCGCGGGTCGTGTCACCATCAACGGCCAAATCTGCACGAATTTCAGCGCACAACCGAGTGCGCGCGACCATGTGAAAGTGGATGGCAAGCTTGTTCATGTCGAACCATTGCTCACCATCCTGCTGCATAAGCCGGCCGGCTTCGTCTCGACGCGAAAAGATGTGCACGCCCGCGATGCCATCTTCGATCTTCTTCCCAAAAAATTTTCCCGGCTCTTCAACATCGGCCGTCTTGACGCGCAAAGCGAAGGCCTCATTCTTCTCACCAACGATGGTGATCTCGCTCAACGGCTCACCCATCCGCGGCATAAGATCGAGAAGGAATACGAAGTAACATTGGACCGGAAGTGGAATCCGATCCTTGCTCCTAAACTGCTGGGTGGAATTTTTCTCGACGGTCAACGCGCGAAAATTGCCCGGCTGCACTCAATCACGTCCACGCGTTTGCGCGTCATTTTGCGTCAGGGAATTAATCGGCAAATTCGCAATATGTTCCACGAAATCGGTTACGAAGTGAAACGTCTCGTGCGTGTCCGGATTGGTAATCTCCGTCTTGGTGATTTGCCGCGCGGACATTGGCGTCCACTCACAAAACGAGAGATCGAATCTGTAGAGGTAGAGGCAACCACGTCGGCTGCAAATCGCGAACCTCTGCGGGTGGCACGCCCAGCCACTACAGCGACAAAGAAATGAAGCTCGAGGGTTGTAGCGCCCTGATCACGGGAGCATCGGCTGGAATCGGCCGCGAATTTGCGCGGCAACTTGCCGGCCGAGGGCGATCGCTCATTTTGGTGGCGCGACGCGAGCAAAAGCTCAACGAGTTGTGCGAAGATTTAAAGCAGCAACATCCAAATCTCACCGTTCACATTTGCAAAACCGATCTTGCCAATCTAACGCAACTGAAGGAATTGGTGGCGTGGCTCGAGCGCGAAAAGATTGATGTCGATCTTTTGATCAATAACGCGGGACTCGGCGATCTCGGTCCTTTCGCAGCGAGCGATCCCATTCGCAACGAGCAAATGACGCTCGTAAACGTGGTCGCGCTTACTTCCCTCACCCGCCATTTGCTACCTCAAATGATTGCCAGAAAACGCGGCGGCATTTTGAACGTCAGCTCGTCCGCTGGTTTTCTTCCGATCCCCAACTTTGCTGTTTACGCTGCGACAAAAGCGTATGTCACCAGCTTCTCGGAAGCGCTCCGCGCCGAACTCCACGGAACCGGTGTGAGCGTCTGCGCCCTTTGTCCCGGCCCGGTGCATACGGAATTCCAGGAAGTCGCGAGTCGCCCTGGCCGTAACGTGAAACCCGGCCCCGGCCCTGAATTTATTCAGGTCACAGTCGAACAAGTCGTGCGCGATGCGCTTGCCGCACTGGAAGCAGACCGCCCGCTTGTCATTCCCGGCGTTGCAATGAAATTAGGAATGTTTCTCGTGCGGATGACGCCGATGTCGATCCTGCGGTGGGCATCCCGCTTTTCGCCAAAACTCAGTTAACTTTTTCAAAGGCTACTTCACCACCACCACACCCACTCGGCCGCGACGCCGAATGACATTGATTCCTACATCCGACTCGTGCCGAGCGAGGGACAGATCCACGGTCGCATCCCCAACACGCAATTCGTTGATCTTCAACTCCGGAAGGAATTCGGGCAGGTAAGGGTCGGTGAAGGTTACTTTCCGTTCAGCTCCATTAATTTTGAGACCAAGGCAGGTCTTGAGGAGCAGGAACACTGCGCAAGACGCCCACGTCTGGGGTGAACAGGAGACAGGATATAAAGTAGGACTTTCGCCCGGACGTCGATGGAAACCGCAGAACAGCTCGGGCAGCCGATGTAGTTCAAAGAAAATGCTGGCGTCAAAAAGACCGGCAAGAATCTTCGCTGCTTCCCGCTTCAGCCCGTAGCGCGCAAAACCTGCTGCTACCAGGGCGTTGTCGTGAGGCCAGACTGTCCCATTGTGATAGGACATCGGATTGTACCGCGCTTCGCCTTCAGCCACCGTTCGCACTCCCCATCCCGAGAATGATCTTTCATTGGTGAGCGTATATGCCACACGGCGTGCTCGCTCAGGGTTCGCGATCCCGGCAAAAAGACAGTGACCGGCATTGGACGTGCGGATCCGACAAAGCTGTTTTTTGCCGTCGAGGGCCAGTGCGTACGTGGAAAGCTCCTCACACCAGAACGTTTCTTCGAACCGCTGACGCAGCATTTCGGCCTGCCTGGCGAGGTCTTTGCCGAATGCTTCGTCCCCAAGATTCCGCGCCAATCCTGCAGCCGCAAGCTTTGCAGCGTACACGTACGCTTGCACTTCACATAATGCGATTGGGCCCTCCGCAAGGGTGCCGTCTTTGTGGAAAATGGCATCCTGAGAATCTTTCCAGCCTTGGTTGAGCAGCCCGCTCGGCGAGAAGCGCGCGTACTCTGTGAAGCCGTCTCCATCCACATCGCCGAATTTCTCGATCCAGGTCAGCGCGCGTTTCAAGTGCGGCCAAATTGACTGAATAAAGCCGAGATCACCGGTCCGATCGTGATACGCGCCCGCCAGCATGACGAATAGCGGCGTCGCATCGATGGAACCATAATAACGACCGAATGGAACTTCACCCAGTGTCGCCATCTCCCCGCCTCGCGCTTCATGCAGGATCTTGCCGGGCTGAGCATCCTGTATCGCATTCTCCTTCTCTGCCTGCGTAGCGGCGAGATACGACAGAACGCCGCGAGCAATGCCCGGATTGAACCACAGGCACTCGAGCGCAGTGATGATACCGTCTCGGCCAAAGGCCGTGCTAAACCACGGGACACCGGCATACGGATACGGACCATACGGCGTTTCCGTCCGCATCATGTGAAGGTCGGCGATCGAGCGATTCAGCCAGTCGTTGAACTGTTCGTTTACGGTAAAGACCTCTGGTTCGTCCTCTTTCGCTGAACGAAGCGTGATGATTACCTTCTCAGCCGCGCCGTCGTAATCGAATCCCGAAGCAGGTTGGTCTGCTTGTGTTGAACGAGGAACGTTGTCCTCAGGCTCACATTTAATCGCGAAACTGTAGATGGCGTGCGCTCCGGGCCCAAGCCAGACCTCGTAGTGCGCCCGCGACTCGAGCAGTTTTGCAGGCGGAGGATCGAAAACGATTGATGTCCGGCGGAGCTTCCCGTCCAAACCCTCATAGGAAAACCTAAGCGCATTGCCATTAATCCGCACTGGGCCGCGGCGGCCGCGGCGCGCGCGTTCCATACCACGCACTTCAAAGAGATCAGCGTAATCGGCATCGAATTCCACGACGATCGGCAAGTCCACCTTCGAGCGTCCGTAATTGTGAATATAAAGGCGATCATAGCACGTAGCCTCCCACAGGATTTTGGAACGGAATATATGAATGGTCCCGCGGGGGATCACCACCTGGTCACCCTGGCGCACGTCAAAATTCGTCAGGTCCACGGCCATAAGCGCGTTGTCTTCCCTGATCGTGGAACTCAGCAGGGACGGCCGCTGGTTTCCGAGCCGCAGAGCTAGACGAGATAAAAAACGCGTGTCCTTGTGATAAATCCCAAGCTCGCGCTGCCTCAACGAGTCGATATCGCCGAAGCGATCGAAAACGGCAAACGTGTCGCCCTGTTTGAGCACCCGTGTGCGATCGTCGATTCGCCCCGAGGTGGACAAAATATAAAACCGGTCGCGAACACGTATGAGCTCCTTCGGCATTTGGCTTATGCTGCCCGCTGTTTGTGGCGCTCGATGAGCCGCTCATAAACGCGCAGATAATCCCTTGCCATCCGCGCCGCGGTGAAGCGTTGTTCGTACATTTCACGACAACGCTTCCTGCTGAGCTCCGGAATTCTCCGGGCCACGGCGATTGCGTCTTCCAACTCGTTCACGATAAAACCGGTGCGGCCTTCCTCCATCACCTCGGGGATGGATCCCTGCCGATACGCAATAATCGGTGTGCCGCAGGCCATCGCCTCGATCATCGCGAGCCCGAATGGCTCCGGCCAGTCAATCGGAAACAGCAGGGCGTATGCATTTCCCAAAAACTCATCCTTTTCGCCCTCGCCAATCTCGCTAACGTACTCCACTAACGGCTCGTGCAGCAGCGGCTCCACAGCTGTCTCGAAGTAGTCCTGATCGACCGGGTCAACTTTGGCGGCAATCTTTAGCGGAATCCCGGTCTGCTTCGCAATTTCGATGGCGCGATCAACACGCTTCTCCGGCGATATTCGCCCCAGAAAGGCAAAATACTTTCCAGGCTCCGGCCGATATCGATAAAGACCTTGCGGCAAACCGTGATAAACGGTGGCTTGCCAATTCACCCACGGCAACGGCTCGCGCTGCGCATTCGAGATCGACACGAGCGGCATGTCCCGAAATTCTTTGTAAAGCGGAACGAGATCAGGGATGTCCAACCGTCCGTGCATCGTGGTCACATCCACGATGGGCCGGCGACGTGAGAATGGGAAATGCAGATAATCCACGTGAAAATGAATTACGTCGAAGTCGTCCGCGTGCCGAAAGACGTTTTCTAAAAGCAAAATGTGATGTGCCAACCGATCGACGCAATCTTTGTCCAAACGGAGCGCTTGTCGACATGCCGCTACCAGACGCGCAGTGGTCACTGAATCTCCGCTGGCAAAAAGAGTTACCTCGTGTCCCTCACGGACCAATTCCTCCGTGAGATATGACACGACGCGCTCCGTGCCGCCGTAGTGCTTTGGAGGAACACTCTCATAAAGGGGCGCCACCTGTGCGATTCGCATCTAATCTTGATAACTACCCTTTCAAGACGCGCAAGCGGCACCTCTGAATACGGTAGGGCAGTGAGCTGCGATATTGCGGATGCTCCCGCGGCCATACCCTTGGCACATCACATTAACTGCTTGGCCCAACGGACAAAAACGATCGGCAAGGCCGCCGATTCTTTTTCGTCAGCGGTGAAACCAGTTATGCTCGCTCGCGAAGACGACGCGGTTCACGAGAATCTCCGACGTTGTCACGAACACCACGACCGCGCCTAGCACAACCAACGGCAGAACCGCGCTGATCCGGCGCAGCAGGCAGGCCACGCCATAGACATACAGCAACGCAAACGGAATCAGAGGCGCCGCTAAAATTAGGGAGCGCTAGTTGGCTTTCTCGCCAAGATTGCGCCAATGAGTTGCTGTCCGGTAGGGAAAGAATCCGATTCTCCGCTGGTCGCGACCTTCAGGATACGCGCACCGCCGAATTCGTCTGCGATCAGCCATGTGTCAGTGTAAAAATTGTCCTGCAAGTAGGACAGGCTCCATCGGGTAAAGTACTGGTCGGTGCCAGCGGTAAAAAAGAGAGCGTTCGGTAGGTAGACCGCAGTCGAAGGCTGAGCGCGCTCGATTTCCGTCACGGTCGCCATTTGCTTTTCGCCCGCGTTACCGTAGGGCCCGTAAAGTGGAAAAAGAAAGATGTAGCGCGTGGCTGAAGGTCGATGCGCGTAAAACAGGAGTTCCGGCTCAGCCCCAAAAATAAATACGGGCGTCTCAGGCGGTGTCACGCTTTCGATTCGGCGCGCAAACTCCGGCATCTCGGCGAAGAAATTGCCGGGGTAAATCTTTCTCACTGCTTCCGCAGGCGTGTACGTAAACAAGAACGGCCAAAGCGTTATGGCAGGCAAAATTGTGAGCAGCAGAGTGAGCGCTGCGCGCCGCCCCCATGCAGGAATAATTTTCCACAGTTTAACGGCAGCGAGCCGCTCGGCCCCGGCGGCAGCAGCCAGCACCAGCGGCGGAAGCAGCTGCTGAAAATAGTGCGGAAAGAAATATCCGCTGGCGCTCACGCCGATGAAGCTTGTCAAAAGCGAGCCTGCCACAAAGAGGGACCACTTGACTCTGCCGGATGTGAGAAGCCCAGCCAAGCCGACTGCGGCAAATGCCCACACGATCGTCTGCGTTCGCGCGAGGATCACGAGCGTGCCCCAGCAATATTCAAGCCGTGCCGACGGTTCGACGGCACCGATATACTCCAAGTTATGAGTGATAACGTTATCGACGAACTCATTCAACCCAGCGCGCCTCCAGAAGTAGAGGGCCACTAATCCCAGCACGACTAGCAGGCCCATCGCTGACCAGGCGACGAATGAAATCGCGCCCCGCCACCGCTTTTCTCCGCCAACGAAAGCCGGATAGGGAGCAGCCAGAAAGAACCAATTCACAATCGCGACCTGCTTGAACATGAAGGCGATCCCAGTCAACGCGCCAGCGAGCACCATAAACGAAATGTTGCGCTGGTGTTTCGCTGCTGCGGCAAAAAAAGCGATCTGCGAAAAGATGAGCGGACATAACATAAAGAGCTCGGTATTCGCCGCTGTTCCTTGCACCAACGGATCTGCGCCCAGAAGCGCAAAGAGCGCCGCCCCCAGCCAGGCCCAAAAACGATCCATGAATCGCAGTCCGAGAAAAAAGAGCGCACACGTGGAAGCCGCTGCAAATAGCAGCCCGATAAAATGAATCGCGCGAACAGGTTCGAACGGAAGGCTCAACGCGAATCGATAGATGTAAAAAACGGCCGGCGGCTTTTGGTCGATCCAGTCGCGATAGGGCAATTCATTATACCCGAGCCGCCATGCGATATAGGCGTACTCGCCTTCATCGCGTTCAAGTGGAATCGGCAGAAGCGGAGCTCTTATCGCCGCTACGATCAGAATCAGGCTGGCTGTTAGCAGGATTGTCCGGGTGCCACGCCACATGTGTTAGCGATGAAACCAATTATGTTCGCTAGCGAACGTCGTGTGATTAATAACCATTTCTGACGTCACTAAAAAACCCGCTAGCGCGCCGATCACAATCGGTGGCACAACAGCGCTTGTTCGGCGCAACAGAAAGGCAATGCCATAGACGTACGCCAGGGCAAACGGGATAAGCGCGCCACTAAGCAGACGGCCCGCGGTAAAGTAGGGGTAACCACGCGATGGGCCGGTCGAATCCCCGAAATCGAATTGAATTGAAAGCAGCGCCAAAAACACGACTCCCGCCAGGAAGACTAGGATCGCAATGCCGATCGCCTGTTGCTGGAAAGTGGAAAGTCCAGCCCGCCTGCGTAGCCCAACGGTGGCTGACCCTAGCAGGATCAACGTCGATATAGCGAAGAATCTATCGCCAAGTCCCCAACTCAATGGGCGACCGTGCCAACTAACCTCGCCGCGCCAAAAGCTCGCCATCAAATTTGACCAAAACAGCCAAAGACCGCGCAGCGTAAAAATTGGATGCCGCCACCAATCATCGAACGGCTTTCTTGTCCAACCGAGCAAAGTGATTTTCGCTGTCGATCCGGTTGGGTCGCCGAATTGGTATTTTGTCCACACCATCCAACTGCCAATTGGGATTGCGGCACAGACAATGAGTGCACCCAGCGCCACCAGCCCGGTGCGCGACGTTCGCCGGACAATCAGCAGCAGTTTCACAATGACCGCGACTAAAGTGACTGCGATCAAAGGCAGATTCGATAGTTTCGTTAGGTACGCGGCGGCTACTGCGAAACCGGTCACTGCCCCAAGCCAAAGACTTGCGTTTTTCGCTCGCAACCATTGCAAGCTGCAAAGAAATAACGCGCCGAAAGAGACGGGCGACAAAACGTCGTTGTTCATGGCATAAAAAACATTTTGCGGAATGAACGCAATCAGCAGCGGGACGCCAATACGCAACTCGACGCGCTCGGGCGCAACCATGCGCGCGGCCCGGTACCCCATCCAGACTACAATCGCAATCAGTGGAATGTTCAGGAATCGAATCCAATACAATGATTGAATCCCGGCCAACCCGGCCTTCCTTCCGATCCGCCACCAGACACTTGCGAGCGCGTAATACAGCGGGGGTTGAGAAGACTCGAAATTGACTTCGCTACTCCACGCAGTCTTTGTCGCTGCAATCTCCGCCTCGACTTCAGGACCGGATCGTTTCCATAGCGGAGCGGGAAACTGTCCGTTTGGAAATTGCTCTGGCGTGGCAAGAAATTCCGGCGACGCGTACGTAACAATCCAATCCAGAGTTTCTTGCTTAAGAGGACGGAAGCTACGCGGAAACTGTCCGTGCGAGTATTGTGTGATAAGGTCGAAATGGAGATACTCATCAACGTTGCTAAAGAACGGGAACGCTGATGAGAAAATAAAAACGTGAATTGCCGCCGCAAAGCACAGGAGGCAAACCAGAATACGGTCGTTTCTATTCGCGAATGTTTTTGGTTCGTCGGAGACGAGAGGAATATCCGCTTCCTGTCTCATCATTTGTCTTTCTCTCCCGAATCAGTCCCCGTGTGCTGCGGAAGTTTCCTGCCAGCCGGCAACTGATACCACCTGCACATTTTCGAGCGGGCTGACAGGATTTGACGACGGGATCGGGACGACTTCGCCCTCCGTGGCATGAATTGTAACGAAGTAACCAATCTGCGCGCCCCAGACGTCGGAGTAAGGATCGTCCAGCCATCCCCACGGATTGTTCGGCGCGGGCTCGATCTGCGGTGGCGGCGTCTGGCTCAGCGGAATTTCTCCGATCAGCCACACGTGATTCCCGGCGCGCAGCGTGGCGGCGACCTGGTCGAACACCGGTTGCGCGGGATTTTCCAGGATCATCTTCGCCTTAAACAAATCGTAACGATGGAACCGATGATCCGCGAGCGGCGGGACTGTGGTCCACGGCGTCGGACCCGAATACTGCCGATCAAACGAAACACCAAACGTCCATGGATGGACGATAATGAGATCATGCGCATCGGCGCGCTTGCGCAGAACGTAGGCGACGAGGTCCATATTCGTCTGTCGATACGCGATAAGTTCACGCGCACCTGGCAGGCAAGCGAGGGCGAGAATCGCCAATGCGCAGCGCCAGAACTGCCAGCGCGCGGGCCAGTTCGCAAGCGCGGCATCGATGCAGACCGCGGCAAAGGTCGTCAGCGGCAGAAAATACCAGACTTGCGTCGGCATTTTCGCAACGCGCAAAAAGATGAGGAAGCAGATCAGCGCCCCGATCAAAGCGGTTCCGGCGAAGAAGGCGGCGGTGTCGGCATCGTCTTCCGCCGCGTCCGGCAAGACGCGAATCACACAACGCGCAATTGCAAGAATCGCTAGCGCGATCCATAGCCAGCGCAACCAAGCAAGCGTCGGTGCCATTGCGAGCGAAAGATTCGTCCATATTAACGCAGGCAGGAAACCGATCTGTGACAACACCGACCAGTCCTGCGCTTCGCGAATCATCGCACTATACGGCAGCAGCGACACCGCCGCCGGCACGCCGATCGCCAGCGCGGCCAGCGCGTTTTTGAAATCTCGCCGCCGCATCCTTACCGCGGCGGCGGCTGCGCAAACCGCTAACAGCAGGAACGAATTTTGAAACAGGCTCTGTACGCTGATCACAGCCGCCACCGCAGCAGCAAGCCAGCGTTTGAGATCCGGCGCGCGAGTGAAACACCACACGATCGCCAGCGTCACGAGCATCAGCACGCTCGCCAGCCCGTACGCGCGTAGTGAATCGCCCCAGCGGACGACGCTCGCGTTCACCGCCAGCAGCCCGAGTGCAACCAGAGGCGCGGAGTGATGGAAGAACCAGCCGTTCAACCATACCGCGCCGAGCATCAGCAGGCCGACGATGAATCCGAACACGCGCAACGCTGCATCACTGCTACCAACGGTGAAGAACCAGGCGCGAAGCAGGGTAGGAAAAAGAATCGGACAGGATTCGTGGCCAATGTTGAACCACATTTCATGAGCGGTCGGCAGGGTCGCGATGCTGACGACACCGGCTTCGTCGCGCCACAGAGCCCCGGCCGATCGAAAGTTCACCCAGTGCAGATACACGGCCGCGGCTGTAATCAGCGCACCGAGCACCCATTCGATTTTTCGCCGGTCCCAAACCTGGCCCATCGAACGCGATTCTGCAGTTTGCATGGCGCGATTTTCAGAACAAATCTCCCGCAGCGCAAACCTTTAGTGATCACAACGTGCACGCGATGCCGCTCATGCGAGTGATCAACGATTATGTTGCAGCAACCCTGTTCGAATTAAGCCGCTATGAGGTGACTTTTATTTCAAATGCTCAATACACGGTGGATTTAATTGTGTCGTTCGCACGAACTCACTTTGTCGTTATAGATTTGATCGTATGCGGAACTAATTGAGGCCAGCACATTGCTGCGAAAGCCAATTCGAACTGGTCGCTCGCCTGAACGAAATAAGCGCAGCGGAATCGGTTGAAAGGTGTTGCCCCGTACGATCGGCGACCGATTCCACAAGAGGAACCAGCATGCTCTTGTTTGAGCGCTTGAGTCGAATCCGGTGAACGGATTTCGCCCCACCCTGTTCCGAGTCGCTAATTGACGGGCGACAGTTCCGTCGGTCAATCTCAAGGACATGTCATTGAAGCGACTACCGAAACTTGGAATAGAAACGGCGGCAGCGCTGATCGGTACCGTCTTCTCGGGCATACTACTGGTGCTGACGGCGATGAATGCCGGGCCGTTGTGGCGTGATGAAACCAACACCTTCAATCTGGCGCACATGCCCTCGCTTCGAGACATCTGGCACAACCTGCAGTTTGAATCATGTCCGCTACTCTGGCCCCTCCTAGTGCGCGGATGCGGCACGTTGGGGCTGACCGACGGCGATATGGGCATCCGTATTTTGGGGCTGGGTATTGGCTTGTTCTTTTTGACCTCGCTGTGGCTGTGCCAGCGTTGGCTTGGGGGACGGACGCCCATTTTGAGTATCGCGTTGCTGGGCGGGTTGCCCGCGCTCATTTTTATCGTCGGAGCGAATCGTGCCTACGGTCTGGCGGGTTGCCTGCTGGTGCTCAGTTTCGGCAAAATCTGGCGGGTCCTGGAGTCTCCGACGAAGTCGCGGATCTTTTCAGCCGGTTTTATCTGCCTGCTGTTCGCCCAATGTGTCTATTATGACGTGATCTTTCTCGGCGCGATGCTGGCCGCTGGAGCCCTGGTGGGAATTCGACGGCAACAGTGGAAAATACTTTGGACGATGGCGGGCATCGGTTTGGTGGCCGCCGCATCTTTGTTCATTTATTCGCCGATCATGCATCCGAGTTCGGAATACCTGTCATTCTGGCGCTCGCCGTTCTTTGACGCTACAACCCTTTGGACGGGACTCGGGGACGCTCTGGCCGCGCGGAGCAGTGCCAACCCTGACGGTGCCAACGGCCCGCAGATCTGGATTTGGATCGCGCTTTTGTTGGCGGGCATCATAGTCGCCGTCATAATGCAACGAACGCGTGTGCGCCAAAGGTCGAAACCGGAAGTTGCCTCGAAGAATGCCAACCCGGACCGGTCGGACCTGGCACTGTTCTGTGTCACCAGCGTGGTTCTGGGAATCATCGGGTATATCGGGTTCCTGCTGAAATTGCAGTTTTTCGTGCAGCCATGGTATTACGTCGAAATCCTAATCCTCTGCGCTATTTCCCTCGACGGCATCTTAAGTGCGAGCTGGCCGGCGCTCCGTCCCTGGGGATTGGCGCGCATTGGCTTCCTGGTGATGATGATGATATTAAACGCCGCGCCGGCGTGGGCGGAAGCGCATACCCGTCGGAGCAATTTAGATGTGGTTGCCGCTTTTCTCAGCCACAACGCTTCAGTGGGCGACCTCATCGTGGCCCAGGAAGCATGGGAGGGTATTACATTTAACCGGTATTACCGCGGCCAGGCTCAATGGCTCAGCGTACCTCCGATCGATTCGCACGAGGTACATCGCATTGATCTGGTGATGGCAGAAATGAACCAACCGGAGGCGATGGCTCCGGTGTTACGTGCGATAACCAACACTCTGACCAGCGGCCACCATGTTTGGGTGGTGGGGAGCATGCCCATCGCGCGTTCAAAGGATGCGCCACCCGGGCCAACTCCGCTGCCGCCCCGACCGCCCGAAATGCCCACCCGATGGTGGGTGGGGTCGTATTTATATTGGTGGAATCAACAGGTTACAACGCTCTTGCTGGACCACGCGCAGCAAGAAAAAGCCGAAACAATTGCTGCGCCCGGACCAGTGAACCATTTCGAAGACGTTTCAGTCGTACGATTCACCGGCTACAAGCCTGGTAGCGAATGATCCGACAGGCTATCGCGGCGCTGTTACTATCGACCCCTTGCCACCGATGGCAGAAATATCCGCATTTTCTCAGGCGAGTACGCGCGCGATAGGGCAGTCTAAGATTTTCCTCGTTGAGAAATTGCGGCAGTCGGATGATTGGCCGGCGCAAGCATTTTTGCTGGAACGGCGCTGGCCGAATGAGTTTGGCCGAAGCGATGCCCGTCCGCTGCCCAAAGAGCCGGAACCTGACAGGCAGGGGCCGCTCGTAAGTTTTATCTTATCAATGCCGGATGGTACACAGCGCGAAACAACTTTGATGAGGCAGAAAAGATCTTTTGCGGGCATTTTTCCAGACGCGATCAGCCGCCCGCAGACGAGTCCGAGCTGGGCAACGATGCCGGAGACGTTGGCAGGCGCTACCAAATCCCATGAAAACATTTCCGCCCGTGCTGCCGTGAGCGACCGCCGATAAGCGCAGCGTTTGGCTCAAAGACCTTCCGACGGTTCCGTCGGGAGGTTCAGCCACTAGTGAACCGTCAGCTTAATCACCGGATGAATTCGAGGGGAACAGAAAGGAGGTGCGAGCCGCACTGGCATAACTGCCTAAGGAAACAATAAAACCACTTTGGAACGCGGGCGCTGCCCGGTACCTAACCTGCTCCGAAAGCCCTTCGCGTGCGTCGGCTTAGATTGCGCGCGCCCAAGTTCCTCTTCCACCTGATCGCATTGATCAAATGCTCCGGCAGCTGCCGGACGGATAGGAGTACGAGCCGCTGGAAAAACAAATCCAACGCGCAAAAAAGGAAGCCTCCTGCGCGCCAAAGCGCTTCGGCGGCGGCGCGAGGAAGCGTCCCCGAAGCTAACCCTCAACCC
This sequence comes from Verrucomicrobiota bacterium, assembly GCA_005887825.1. GTDB lineage: Bacteria > Verrucomicrobiota > Verrucomicrobiia > Chthoniobacterales > UBA10450 > Udaeobacter. The sequence goes on from VBQC01000178.1 coordinate 18,601, forward strand.
AAATTTATTGAACCAATGACCTAAACCAACTACCTACACCCTCGCCCGCCACACTTGACACCCTACATAGGGGTTAGATGCCTGTATCTTTGGGCGGATTTTCGGCAAACCACTGCGCGATGCCCGGCATGTGCGACTCGAATGAGCCGGGTATGGACAGGTTAAGCACTCCCGCTCGTATATCGCCGCGGTTCTCGAAGTCGTGGGTGACGCCACCAGGGACAAGGATGAACGAACCTCGAGTGGCATGCGTCCACGCGTCGCCCACCAGGACACTCATGGTGCCTTCGATGACGTAGAAAACGTCGTCTTTAGGGTGCCAGTGAGCGTCAGGACCTTGCGTGTGGGGCTCAAGCCACCATTCCGAGATGGAGTAGCGCGATTCGGTTTCGAATTCGTCGGCCTTAAAAAGAGCAGCAATGCGGCCCATTGGATAGGAACGACCCTCCCCGGGACCGAGGATTACAGGTTTGCGAGAGGAAGGGCGCGTCTTAGGCATCTAACGAGAATAAGATCAGCGACGGCTACCGGGAGCGAGCGCCAATCGAAGTGGAAGTGTTTTAGTCATTGGAAAACGTGGTCACGCAGCGGGTAGCCGTTCGCTGCATCGTCTGGTTAGGCGTATTGGGGGGACGTGCACAACCAACTCTATCGGTAAATCGGACAGCCTGCCACGCAGAATGCTCGCGTCCCAATCGCGCAACGCTCTGCTCGCAGCTTCCTCTGCCTGCGCAAGTGTAACGACCGCGATGTGCATCCCCTCGGCGTCGTGAATCTCCATCTCAATCTCGCCGGCTGAGACCCACGTAAAATC
>VBQC01000028.1 GCA_005887825.1 Verrucomicrobiota bacterium
CAAGACTAACGACAGCGGCAGACGCGGTTCATAACCGTCGGCCGTGATCAGGTCGATGCTGGTCAGGTCTTCGTCATAATGGTGCGCGTCGGTTTGACCGCTGATCCAGCGCAACACGAAGTTGATCGTCGGGACGAGCTCAACTTTCACCGCATATGGGTTGAATGCGTATTTGCCGGGAGCGAGCGCGGAGCGCCACACGCCGCGATGACCGGCCTCAACTTGTTCGCCGTAACGGAACGTTTCGCCGGTGGTATCATCTCCCGCGGCGCCATGATATGAGACGACCACGCCCACATAGCCAATCGGGATCAGGGTCTTTGCCTTGATCTCTACTGTGCCGAACCAGCGATTGATGAAGAATGTGCCGTCGGTCAGCACTTGTAATTGTTCGCCGCGATCCTTTCCAGCGATCGCCCTGGCTTCAGGAGCAATGATTTCGCCGGAACCGATGGTTGGCCCGTCCTGAATACTAACCACGCCGATGGTGTCGACATTCGGGTTGAAGTCGGGCGTAGCTGCAGCTAACGAGGGCTTCGAGCCTGCTTCGCTTGCACTGGTTTCAGTAAGGCCAGCGCGAAAATGGCCCTGACCGCCGACGCCGGTTCCGATGACTACCGGATCAAAGGCGCGCATGGAACCGAGTTGCGCCTTCCACGATTCATAACGATCGGCTGACTCGCGCACCGGTCCCGAGAACACACGTTCTTCGGTGATGACAACGAACAGCGCCAGGTTAATGGCATAAACGCCTTCGCGTAGAATCCCGCGCTGTCGATCGCGTTGACCATGCGCTTCGAGGAAGCGAAGCGCGTCCTGAAAATGATTGGAATCCACCGTTCGACCGAGTGTTTGAATCGGTTCGAGCGGAACACCGTCGCGCGCGTAGACGTAAGCCATCTTTCCTTCGGCTACGACAACGAGCGGTTCCTTGTGAATGCGGTATTGCCACGGATATAATCCGAAATGAATACCGCCACGTAAGAAGCGGGCCTGATAACCAGCCTCACCATTACGGGCAATGATCTGCCCTTCGCGCAGCGAACCTTTGCTGCTCCAGATTTTTTCGATGATGCCAACCTGAGTGTGCGGAATATAAACAATTCCGAGCAACCGCGGCAGACACAATAATAACACCACAACCGCAAGTCCTCCCAACCCCCAAACCCATGGACTGGCTTGTGGAAGTGAAAGAGCGAGAGCGATGTTAGTCATATTTGTTACTCCTTTTTAAGTTCACCGAGTTAGACATTGCGAATTCACGGAAACGCGAACGCGTTCAACCGATTTTTGCAATATTTCTTGAGAATTGGCATGCCGGTTGAATCCACCGGTAACGCCAAAACTATTTGATAGCTCCCCAGCGCCGTCTTTAGTTACCGATAAAGGGTTGACGCAGCTATATGAAAAGCACCGGTGGATGTGTTTACAGCGAGACATCCTTCGGCTTCGCTCAGGACACGCTTCATCAGAAGTTAATGGTTGATCCATCTTCGAGCCGTTTGCATTGGTCGATTGTCATTGCATCGATCGCCGGCGAAGCGCGGGTAACCACGAATGAACCCGCCTACGCCAAGGTTACGGCGCCGGCAGGCACGAATAGACACGAATTTTCGGACCCGAATCCGAACCGCGGATGGCGTGGATTTCTTGCAACGTGGATCACCCCGCCGCTGCCGGTTCCGGTAGCTTATTTCTCAGCCAACGCGCGCCCGCTCAAAAATCGGTCGTAACCGAGGGCGAACCGCGCGAATGTAGATAAAGTATCATGTCATAACTATGAAGAAAGATCGCTTCTCCTTATTTCGATTACTTGGACCAGTGTTCATTTTTCAAATCGTTTTATCAGCAAATGTTTTTGCCGAGATCAAGCGAGATTACGGTACGTATCCTGTGCCACCACCTCCTCCTCTGCCTGCGGCTGGAGGAACCATTATTGATCCTACCTTTGAGACCACAATCATGCGGCTCACTGATGCCAATGATGGCCCTGACTGTGTGAATGCCTATTCCTATTGGCCAACATTTAATGTCAATAATACGCGGCTTTTGGTTCACGGCGGCACCGCTCCGCTGCTCTATCGATTCGATCCCGTCAATTTCGCAATCATCGACAAAACTATCTGGGATACTCCTACTCCGATAGGGGGAACGGTTGGTTGGGAGGATGCGATCTGGAGTGGGTCTGATCCCGATGTCATTTATGCTCATGACAATATCGGAATGCATTTATGGGCTTACAATGCGGCTACACAAACTTACACCCTGATCGCTGATTTTACTTCCCAGTATAATCCTGGCGATTACCTGTGGCAGATGAGTAAAAGCGTTAAGAATGATAATGTTTTCGCTTTTACTCGCCGGGATAGGAGATACAACATCGTAGGTTATTTCGTTTGGAAACGGGATACTAATAGAACGACTTATGATGTGAATACCACTCAACTGGACGAAGTTCAGGTTGATAAATCAGGAAGATATCTGGTTGTAAAAACAGGCCAACAGGGAGCTGGAGCCATTGAGGTTCAAGTAGTGGATTTGAAAACGCTAACAGTTGAAAATCTAACAGACAACGGCCCTGACTATGCGCCCGGGCATTCTGATAATGGAAACAAGATTGTCATCGGCGCCGACAATTGGAACAACCAAGTTACGTATCGGACTCTGGCAAATCCGCACTCGTTTTATCCGCTCATTAATTTTCGAGATGACTGGACCCAGGACTACCATATCTCCATGTTAGCAAATAATGAAAAGTGGGTCTTACTCAGCAGTTATTCAGCTACAGGTGGGACGCCGGATGGCCCATTTCATGATGAAATTTACCAGGTAGCTACAAACGGGAGCGGGTCGGTGCGCCGGCTGGCGCATCACTTTTCAATTTATGGAGGCGATTATTATGCGAGTCCGCGCGCGGACATCAGTCGCGATGGGCATTTGATTGCATTTACAAGTAACTGGGGACTTGAGGGCGGTCGCAAGGATGTGTTTATTTTGAAAATCCCTTAATTCCGAATCGAATGGTTATTCGTCGCCATTAGGGAGCTAATCCCGGTTCCCAATCAAACGGACTCGTCCCATGGCGAATCTCCTGTTTGGTTTCTTTCGGGAAGTTCGTTGCAGCGAGACACCACGAAGTCCGAGCCGGACTGGCATTGCAGCCGACACGCGTGCGTTACCCAAATTCGTGTTCATTCGTGTGAATTTCTAGTTAGAGTACGCCAAACGAATTTTATGGAGATCACTGGTGGATGCGTTTGTGGTGGGACACGATACGTGTTGAAGAGTCGGCCTATTGCTCTGATCGATTGTCATTGCATCGATTGCCGGCGAAGCGCCGGTGCGCCTTATGTGCAGTGGGGATCTGTGCCTCGCGCAGATCTTGTCATTACAAAAGGTGAGCCTCGCAAAATTTCGTACGCGAATCGGATTCGCTGTTTTGCCGCCTGTTGCGGCACGCATTTATTTTTCGAGGACAGCGAAGATTCAGAGATGATCGATGTGACAATCGCCTCGCTTGATGATCCAGCAGCATTTGCACCACAGAAAGCGATCTGGCTCGAAGACAAATTGCCCTGGGTTGTGATCGACGAGTCGATTCCCTCGTTCCAGACAGTTCCGAAGAAGAAGAGCTGACCACGGATCGCGCTGATAGCACAGATCAGAAGTCGTCCTGAGTTCGGCGGGCAGAGACCGCCGCCACAGCAAGACCGTTCGTGTTCATTAGTGTCAATTGGTGGGTTAAAGCCTGCGGAAATTTGACAAAATACGGTTTCAGCGTTCTAAGTCCACCCCGATGAAATTCACTCGATCTCGTACTTTGTCGCGTTCACTTCTGGTCCTCGGCTGCTGTTGCGGTGCAATCGCATTCGGATGGGCAACAACCCCAAGTGTGCCACACTCCGCTAGTTGGGTTCAGGTTTCGCCCGCCAATTCTCCTCCAGCGCGCTCGTATCTTGCGATGACTTACGATCCAGTCAGCGGCAAAATAATCACGTTTGGTGGATTCGATGGCATGGGTTATCTCAACGACACTTGGACATTCGACGGGGTAACCTGGACCCAAGTTGCAACGAACACTCCGCCTCCGGCCCGCGCTGCGGCCCAAATGGCCTACGATTCTGTCACTCAGAAGGTGGTGCTTTTCGGTGGATTTGATGGAGCAAATTACCTGGGAGACACGTGGTTGTGGGATGGGACAACCTCTCAGTGGAGACACGCCAGAACTGCACATCATCCGAGGCGTGTAACTGGTCCGATGCTGTTTCCGGATCCAAACGGAAGGGTCGATCTTTTTGGCGGATTTGACGGGCATTTCTACCAGCTCACGATGTGGCAATGGACCGGCTCCGATTGGACGCAGGTATTTCCTGCAACGGTCCCGTATGCACGCTCCTCAGCAGCGGTCGCGACAAATCCCACCATCGACCAGGTGGTTTTGTTTGGCGGTCTCGCCGACGTCAATCCGAACAACACCTGGACGTATAATGGCACAACATGGTCTTTGAGGTCTCCGGCGAATCAGCCTCTGCTGGTGTACGCGGCGTCGGCGGCTTTCGACCCGAACATCAATGCAGTGATTCTCTTCGGCGGCGGGAGCGGTGGCGTAGACCAGAACACTACATGGCAATGGTTTGTAGCTGCCGGCAACTGGGGACAAGTGGCGACGACCCAGTCGCCTCCACCGCGCGAAGGTGCAGGTATGGCGTATTCGCCTGGGTTAGGCCGTGTGATTGTCTTTGGCGGACAAAACAGCGAGACGCCGCTGAACGACACCTGGCAATTCATGCCGTAAGGCCCGCAGTCTGAGAGCGTCGCGAATCCACAAATGCAGTGGCGTTTGATCTTCAACCACACCTGAAAGGCGAACTGATCGAGCTGCGGCCTCTGACGCCTTACGATTGGGGCGAGCTTTTTGCGGTCGCGTCGGATTCGCTCATTTGGGAGCAGCATCCTGAGAGCGATCGTTACAGGGAAGATGTGTTCAGAGTTTTCTTCAAAGATGCACTGAAATCCGGTGGCGCGTTCGTTGTGATCGATAAACAAAATCAGCGAATCATCGGGTCGACGCGGTTCTACGGGTATGATCCGGAGAGATCGGAGATCGAAATTGGATGGACGTTTCTGACGCGAAAATACTGGGGCGGCCGGTACAACCGCGAGATGAAGGATCTACTGCTGGCGCATGCGTTTCAGTTTGTTGAGAACGTGGTGTTTTTCGTCGGAGAAACAAATTTCCGTTCTCAAAAAGCGATGGAAAAGATCGGGGCGATCAAAGTGGGGACGGCGACACGCCGGTATGGGAATCATCCGCCCGCGACAAACGTGAAATACTTGATCAGGAGAACGAAAGTTGATGGTTGAGAGCGTGTCTGAGAAGTCCGCGATCGCGAGGTTGTGATCGGCAGGTCGCCACGGCGACCGCCCCGCGAAAGTAGCAAAAATACACGCATTTTTGTTGACGAAAGCGTGGAGCGCGTTATTTTGGTTGTCCTGCGATAAGCGGATCCCGCAGGCGCGGGATGTTCTTCCGGGCTCAGGGTCGAGCCGATCCTTGTTCAGAATTGCTGACGAGGTCGGTTTTTGCCTTGTACCGAAGAGAATGGCGATCTTTGACAGTGTGGTCCCGAAAGCATTCGGGATGGAAAGTCAGCAAACATTGAATTGTGCGTTATCTGTCGATCTTCTTTGAAATCAAAGATTTAGATCGGACAAAACCGCGTAAAACGAATCGAGAAATCGATTCGTCACGCGGTGAATGAAAAGTCAGATCGGTCCCGCTCACGTGGGACTTCAAACTTCCCCGAAGAAATTCGGGGGTCGTTTTTAACGGAGAGTTTGATTCTGGCTCAGAACGAACGCTGGCGGCGTGGATAAGACATGCAAGTCGGACGAGATTTCGTCCTGTAGCAATACGGGAAGAAGTCTAGTGGCGAACGGGTGCTTAACACGTGGGCAATCTGTCTTAAAGTGGGGGATAGCTCGGCGAAAGCCGAATTAATACCGCATGTGATTAGAGTGGACATCCATTCGAAATTAAAGTCGGGGCAACCTGACGCTTTTTGAGGAGCCCGCGGCCTATCAGCTAGTTGGTGAGGTAACGGCTCACCAAGGCTTTGACGGGTAGCTGGTCTGAGAGGACGACCAGCCACACTGGGACTGAGACACGGCCCAGACACCTACGGGTGGCAGCAGTCGAGAA